>WQYV01000028.1 GCA_009781085.1 Betaproteobacteria bacterium | reverse complement strand
TTTGGATGCGTACCTTCATGGATTGCTTCGTCGCTTGGCTCCTCGCAATGACGGGGTAGGTTCGTCATTGCGAGCGTAGCGAAGCAATCCAGTTTGTACGGACTTGAACCAAAACCGCTCTAATGGGGAGCAAGGCTCAGAATAAAAAATGCCGCTGGAGGTTTCCAGCAGCATTTTCACTTCCGGGAATTTCACTCGATGTCATTCAAACTCGATGATTACCTCATCCACCGACAGGCTTGCGCCTGGCTGGACGACGACTTTTTTCACCTTGACATCGTGCTCGGCCCTGAGGATGTTTTCCATCTTCATGGCTTCAATGACGACGAGCTTTTCGCCTGCTTTGACTTCCTGACCTTCAACTGCCGCAACCTCACGCAACAGGCCCGGCATCGGGGAGATGAGGAATTTGGAGAGGTCTGGCGGTGCCTTTTCAGGCATCAGCGAGAGCAGGTGCGCGGCGCGCGGCGTCATCACGATGGGCGCGATCTGGAGGCCAAAGTGGGAGATGCGGTACGTGATACCATTCCGTTCGATTTGCAGGCAGATTGGCTTGCCGTTGACGGTTCCGGTAAGCAGCGGGTCGCCAAAACTCCAGTCAGAGACGATGTCATAAGTCTTGTCACCGTGGGTGATGGACATCCCGCCCTTGGTGTGCGTGGCGACAAGTGGGTATTGTTTGTTGCCAATCAAGGCAACCCAGTTGCTTGTTACTTTACGGCCAAAGCCCGGATGCTGGCCGCCAATTTTCATGACGCGCTGGATGTAGCGTAGGCGTGCAAAAGCGGCTATTGCGGCAAGCAAGGCGGGGTCTTCGTGCGGGACCATCGAGGAATCGAGGCCGTTGGCATACTCTTCGGCGATGAAGCCAGTGTTGAAGTCTCCGGATATAAAGCGCGGATGCTGCATCAGCGCAGCCTGGAAAGGGATGTTGCAACTGATGCCCCGGATAACGAAGCCGTTGAGCGCGTCGCCCATGCGCTCGATGGCCTGCTTGCGGGTAGCCCCGTGTACGATGAGCTTGGCGATCATCGAGTCGTAATACATGGAGATTTCGCCACCTTCGTAGACGCCGGTGTCGACCCGTACGGTTGCGCCCTCAGAAGGGGTATGAAATTTGACGAGGCGGCCCGTAGAGGGCAGGAAACCACGGAAGGGATCCTCCGCGTTGATCCGGCATTCCATCGCCCAGCCATTAATTTTGACATCTTTTTGGGTGATGGGAAGTACTTCCCCAGCGGCGATGCGGATCATCAGTTCGACGAGGTCTAGCCCGGTGATGAACTCGGTAACGGGGTGTTCCACCTGGAGGCGGGTGTTCATTTCCAGGAAGTAGAAATTTTTGTCCGCACCGACGACGAACTCCACCGTACCGGCGGATTCGTATTGCACGGCACGGGCAAGCGCTACGGCCTGTTCCCCCATCGCCTTGCGGGTGTCTGGGTCGATGAAGGGCGAGGGCGCTTCTTCGACGACTTTCTGGTGGCGGCGCTGGATCGAGCATTCGCGCTCGTTGAGATAGACGTAGTTGCCATGGGAATCGCCGAGCACCTGAATTTCGATGTGGCGCGGTTCTTGGACGAATTTTTCGATGAAAACGCGGTCATCGCCAAAGGAATTTCTGGCCTCATTGACGCAGGAACTGAAACCTTCGTGGGCTTCCTTGTCGTTCCAGGCGACGCGTAGGCCCTTGCCGCCTCCCCCGGCAGAGGCTTCGATCATGACGGGATAACCGATCTTCTTGGCGATTTCCACCGCTTCGTCGGGATCGGAAATGGATTCGTTGTAGCCAGGGATGGTGTTTACGCCCGCTTCGGCTGCGAGTTTCTTCGACTCAATCTTGTCGCCCATCTTGGCGATGGAGTAATGTTTCGGGCCGATGAACTTGAAGCCTTCTTCTTCAATGCGGCGGGCAAATTCTTCGTTCTCGGAGAGGAATCCATAGCCGGGATGGACGGCATCAGCGCCGGTTTCTTTACAGGCGGCGATGATTTTGTCCATCACTAGGTAGGACTCTTTGGAGGGCGCAGGGCCGATGAAAACGGCTTCGTCGGCCATCTTGACGTAGAGCGAGCGCCGGTCTGCTTCGGAATAGACAGCCACGGTCTTGATGCCCATACGGCGAGCGGTCTTAATAATGCGGCAGGCGATTTCGCCGCGGTTTGCAATCAGGATTTTCTTGAACATATGCGTTCTCCCCCGGCATCAGAGCGGGATGTTACCGTGCTTGCGCCACGGATTTTCCAATTTCTTGTTCTTGAGCATCGTCAATGAGCGGCAGACGCGGCGGCGCGTCTCGTGCGGCATGATAACGTCGTCGATGAACCCACGGGCTCCGGCCACAAACGGGTTGGCAAAGCGGGATTTGTACTCGGCCTCGCGGGCGGCGAGTTTTACTGGATTGCTCTTTTCTTCGCGGAAGATGATTTCCACCGCACCCTTGGCGCCCATGACCGCGATTTCAGCGGAGGGCCAGGCAAAGTTGACGTCGCCGCGCAAGTGCTTGGAAGACATTACGTCATACGCGCCACCATAGGCCTTGCGGGTAATGACCGTTACCTTAGGAATCGTACATTCGGCGAAGGCGTAGAGGAGCTTTGCACCATGCTTGATGATGCCACCGTATTCTTGCGCGGTTCCGGGCAGGAAACCGGGAACGTCCACGAAGGTAATGACAGGAATATTGAAAGCATCGCAGAAGCGTACGAAGCGTGCGGCTTTGATGGAGGATTTGATGTCCAGGCAACCGGCCAGCACCATTGGTTGGTTAGCGACGATGCCGACGGGCGAACCTTCCATGCGGGCGAAGCCCGTAATGATGTTCTTGGCGTAGTCGGGCTGCAACTCGAAGAAATCGCCATCATCGATCATCTTGATGATGAGTTCCTTCATGTCGTAGGGCAGGTTGGGGTTGTCTGGCACGAGAGTGTCGAGCGAATAATCCAGACGATCTGGGGGATCTGTCACTGGCAGCAAGGGAGGCTGCTCGCGGTTGGACGAGGGGATGAAGCCGATCAGGCGGCGAGTCATCATGAGCGCTTCGACATCGTTCTCGAAGGCCAGGTCGGCCACGCCGGATTTAGTGTTGTGCGTGATTGCGCCGCCTAATTCTTCAGAGGTAACTTCTTCATGGGTCACGGTCTTTACCACGTCCGGGCCGGTGACGAACATGTAGGAGGAATCTTTCACCATGAAGATGAAATCGGTCATTGCCGGGCTATATACCGCACCGCCGGCGCAGGGACCCATGATGAGCGAGATTTGCGGGATCACGCCGGAAGCGAGTACGTTACGCTGGAAAATGTCTGCGTAACCAGCCAGCGAGGCCACACCTTCTTGGATGCGCGCACCGCCCGAGTCGTTGAGGCCGATGACGGGTGCGCCGACTTTTATCGCGTGATCCATGATTTTGCAAACTTTTTCTGCGTATGCTTCGGAGAGCGCGCCGCCAAAGACGGTAAAGTCCTGCGAGAAGATAAACACCAAACGGCCATTGACGGTCCCGTAGCCGGTTACGACCCCATCTCCGGGGACCTTCTCGGCTTCGTCCATGCCGAATTCGGTGCAGCGATGCTCCTTGAACATATCCCACTCTTCGAAACTACCTTCATCGAGGAACAGATCAATCCGCTCGCGGGCAGTGAGTTTGCCCTTTTTATGCTGATTTTCGATACGTTTTTCCCCGCCACCAAGGCATGCTTGGGCACGTTTTTCGTCTAACTGCTTGATAATGTCCTGCATGGGAAACCTCCTTTACTCTGAAATTTTGCGAAGCGACGTTTCTTCGCCCCCTTCATCGATACGTCGTTTACCCGTTCAAAAAACCCAGTAATTCACGTGCTGCTGCCGATGGCGTGACCCGGCCTTCTTCCACCGCCGCAGTGAATCCTGGCAACTCTGCCCTGACTCGTGGATGCTGGTGGAAGCGATGTTTGAGGCTGGCATCAATGAGCTCCCACATCCAGGTAGCGGCCTGATGTTTGCGGCGGGCGGCGAATTCGCCGCTGGCGGTCATGGTGTCACGGTAGCGTTTGACAGTATCCCAAAATTCGGCAATACCATCTTTTTGGAGCGCCGATAAGGTAAGCACGGGAACCGGCCAGTTGGGGCTCATCGGGCGCAGCATACGCAGCGCGGTCCTGATGTGCGAACACGCCGTCTGCGCGGCGGCCAAGCTGATGTCGGCCTTGTTGATGATAATGAGGCCGGCCAGTTCCATGACCCCCTTTTTGATGGCCTGTAATTCGTCGCCCGCGTTGGGTAGTTGAAGCAGGCAGAACAGGTCGGTCATGCCCGCTACGGCGGTTTCGGACTGGCCAACGCCAACGGTCTCGACCACGATCACGTCGAACCCCGAAGCCTCGCATACCAGCATGGCTTCGCGCGTTTTTTCGGCCACACCGCCTAGGCTGCCCGCTGAAGGGCTTGGCCGGATAAAAGCAGCGGGTTCGCGCGAAAGCAGTTCCATCCGCGTCTTGTCACCGAGAATCGATCCCCCGCTCAAATTGGAGGAGGGGTCGACCGCCAGAACCGCCACACGCAGCCCCTGTTCGATGAGATAAAGGCCGAAGGCCTCGATAAAGGTGGATTTACCCACGCCGGGTACACCCGAGATACCAATGCGTATTGCACTCCCGGTATGAGGCAATAACGCTTCCAGCAACGTGTGGGCGCGGGCGCGGTGGTCTTCGCGCTGTGATTCGATGAGCGTGATGGTTTTGGCGAGCGGACGCAACTGGTGAGCCAACACGCCGTCGAGCAATGCATGGTCGACGGTATTCATGTGCGGGACGGGCAGGCGTTCGCTTTTATTCAAGTTTCACTGATTCAAGTTGTGCCAACGTCGGTTACGGTTGGCAGGATGTCAGTTTCAGGCTGCACCCGCGCGCGCAGCGCGAATTTGCTTGAGTATCTCACGTGCGCAGGCAGGGATTGGCGTGCCGGGGCCGAAAATGGCTTTCGCACCAGCGGCGTAAAGTGCATCGTAGTCTTGCGGCGGAATGACGCCACCGACGAAGGTGATGATGTCTTCCGCCCCCAGATTTTCGAGTTCACGGATGATCTCGGGAACCAGCGTTTTGTGCCCGGCAGCAAGACTGGAGCAGCCTACGGCGTGCACATCATTTTCCACCGCGTGGCGTGCGGCCTCTTCCGGAGTCTGGAAGAGGGGGCCGATGTCGATGTCGAAGCCGAGGTCGGCAAGAGCCGAGGCTACGACCTTGGCACCACGGTCATGACCATCCTGCCCGAGTTTGGCAACCATAATACGTGGGCGGCGGCCTTCTTCGGTAGCAAACGCTTCGATTTCGGCCTTCAATGCTTTCCATTCGTCGCTTTCTTCGACGACCGCAGCATATATGCCGGAGACGGCCTGCGGATTGGCGCGGTAGCGCCCAAAAATCTTTTCTAGCGCATCCGACACTTCGCCAACCGTGGCGCGCAGGCGGATTGCCTTGATCGAGAGGTCGAGCAGATTGCCTTCGCCGGTCTCACAGCAACGGGTCAGCGCCGTGAGCGCTGCTCCGGTCGCCTGTGCGTTGCGGGAAACACGAATTTGGTTCAGGCGGGCAATCTGCGCATCGCGCACCGCATGGTTGTCGATTTCCAGGAATTCGACCGGGTCTTCCTTGGCAAGCCGGTACTTGTTGACGCCAACGATCACGTCTTTGCCGGAGTCGATCCGCGCCTGCTTGTCAGCAGCGCATTCTTCGACCTTCATCTTTGCCCATCCGGATTCGACAGCTTTGGTCATACCGCCCATCGCCTCGATTTCTTCGATGAGGCTCCAAGCTTTGTCGGCCATATCCTGCGTGAGCTTTTCCATCATGTAGGAACCGGCCCAGGGGTCGATGACGTTACAGATATGGGTTTCTTCCTGGATGATGATTTGGGTGTTTCGGGCGATACGTGCCGAGAACTCGGTAGGCAGAGCGATGGCCTCGTCAAGCGAATTAGTGTGCAGGGACTGGGTTCCGCCGAATACTGCCGCCATGGCTTCGATGGTAGTACGCACTACGTTGTTGTACGGGTCTTGCTCGGTGAGCGACCAGCCCGAAGTCTGCGTGTGGGTGCGTAGCATCATCGACTTCGCACTCTTTGGGTTGAACTGCTTCATGATCCGCCACCACAGGAGGCGCGCGGCGCGCATCTTGGCGATCTCAAGGTAGAAGTTCATCCCCACGCCCCAGAAGAACGACAGGCGTCCTGCGAAGGTGTCCACGTCCATACCGGACTTGATCCCGGTGCGTACATATTCCAACCCGTCGGCAAGTGTGAAGGCGAGCTCAATGGCTTGGTTCGCACCTGCTTCCTGGATGTGATAGCCGGAGATTGAAATGGAGTTGAATTTCGGCATGTTTGCCGAGGTGTACTGGAAGATGTCTGCAATGATCCGCATCGAGGGCGACGGCGGATAAATGTAAGTGTTGCGGACCATGAATTCCTTGAGGATATCGTTCTGGATGGTTCCCGAGAGCTTGTCCTGCGATACGCCCTGTTCTTCGGCGGCGATGATATAGCCGGCCAGCACTGGCAGCACCGCGCCGTTCATGGTCATCGAAACAGAAATTTTGTCGAGCGGGATGCCGTCGAAAAGGATTTTCATGTCCTCGACCGAGTCGATGGCCACCCCGGCCTTGCCCACGTCGCCGAGCACGCGGGGATTGTCCGAGTCATAACCCCGGTGTGTGGCAAGGTCGAACGCCACCGAAATGCCCTGTCCGCCAGCAGCCAATGCTTTACGATAGAAAGCGTTAGACTCTTCAGCAGTGGAAAAACCCGCGTACTGGCGGATTGTCCACGGTTTGACCGCGTACATGGTTGGTTGCGGCCCGCGCAGGAAAGGCTCGAAACCCGGTAGGGTGTCGATGTAAGCCTGCCCTTCAGTATCTGCCTTCGTATAGAGCGGCTTGACCGTCAGCCCTTCCGGCGTGATCCAGTTGAGGTTCTCGACTTTGCCTTCAGGCACCTGCTTAGAAGCGGCCTTTGTCCAGGCATCAAAATCGGGTTGCTGCATTTCGGACTGGCTGGTGTTAGACATGCGAACCTCGTTCCGGAAACCCGCAGCAAGAGCAAAAAATAACCGCTCGCGCGGCTCCTTCATCGTTTGCATCCCTGAGCGGAAAGTTGACTTATGTATAAGACCTGAGAAGCAATAAATAATACTCTGCGTGCAATCCTTGGCGCAATGTAATACGCCAAGGGTTTACCTGTACTTGTTCTTAGTTGCGCAGTTGCAGCATGCGCGTAAGGGGCAGTGGTTAGGGTATGCCCCATACCAAAGCAAGAAACATTTAATGTATTTTGAATTTTTATAAATTGAACCTGTCCTGTCGGAACGTATGCCAAACGAGTTGGTGCGGCAGGCATCCATGGCCGCCTGCCCGGATCCCCTCCTGCCGACAATGCATACTCGTCTGCACCCGGCTCTCGGTTACTTGTCGCCAGGCGGGTGCGTCAATTTTTTTGCGGCTAAAAACCAAGAAGGCATGGCTCCCATGTGGGGAAGCGCCCGAAAAACTCGCGTAGTAAACTGAACGTTACAAAATCTAATGTAGGGTTTTATGTCATAGAGAAAATAAAATATTATAAGCAAATAGAATTTATTGATATATTGATACTGGCGGAAGCGGTGAGATTCGAACTCACGAACGGTTGCCCGTTGCCAGTTTTCAAGACTGGTGCAATCGACCACTCTGCCACGCTTCCAAATTTTTCCGTACACCCTGGGGTTGCGGAAACGATCCAAAAAATAACTTATAAATTAAATGATTTTGATGCGCTGCGATTATTTTCAAGACCGGTGCAATCGACTACTCCCACACCTCCAAAGACCCGCAAACCCGCGTGACACTGCTGGTTTGCAAGGCCGCGATGGTGACACGGACGTTGAATGCCCGCAAGTCGGTTAGTGGTGTGCAGGTTTTTTCAAGGGGCGCACTGCCGCGCTGACTTCCACGGTTTCCTGTTTGCCCCCGGTTTCGATCACGAGGGTGAGCGGTACGGTATCGCCTTCTTTTGCCTGCGCAGTGAGTTCAAACAACATTATGTGAAGGCCACCTGGTTTAAGTTCAACGGTTGCGCCCGCTGGAAGCGGAAGGTTCGGAATTTGGCGCATTTTCATGGTGTCGCCCTCCATGGCCATTTCGTGAATTTCCGTCCGTCCGGCCAGGGCGGTACGAACGCTTACCAGTTTGGCATCTGCTTTGGATGTGATTTTCATGAAAACGCCGGTGGTTTTTTGCTCCGATACGGTTGCACGCACCCAAGGATTCGCGATGTCGACCTGTGCATGGGCTGCAGAGGCAGCGAAAAGCATCGTGGCAAGGATCATGGGGAGGCGAAATTTCATCATTGGGCTTCCTTATCGTTGATGGTTGAAGAAGAGTGAAGAAGAAGCGCTACGTCGGCGGCAATCGCCTTAGCGGGGCTTTGGTAGTTTACTGTCAGCCGCAACCGGCCTTCGGGGTCGTAAATGTAGCTGGTTGCAGTATGGTCGATGGTATAGCCGCCGCCAACAGGTACTTTGCGGAAATAGATACGGAAGTTATCCGCCGTTTCACGTGTTTGCTCCGGCGTGCCATAAAGGCCGAGGACGTTGGCATCAAAAGCGGCGCTATATTCGCGCAGAATTTCGGGAGAATCGCGTTCAGGGTCGAGGGTGACGAAGATAATCTGGAGCAGTTCGCCGTTGGCTCCAAGGAGGCGGCGCACGGCGGCGGCGCGTTGCAACGAGGTAGGGCACACGTCCGGGCATTGGATGAAGCCGAAAAACAGCATTACGACTTTGCCCCGGAAGTCGGCAAGCCGTCGGGTGTTGCCATCGGGGTCGAGCAGCGCGAAATCGCTGCCATAGTTTGCGCCGCTGATGTCGGTATTTTGAAAACGCGGGCCGTCGTTCCCACAACTAACCATTGGTAGCATGCAGCAGGCCACACAGGCGCGCAGGAGCGCCCTTCTCCACGGATCCATTGGTTCGAGTGTGCGCCCTTGTTTCGTACGCAGACCCAGCATGGCGTGCACGACAGCCTCGGGGGTGAAGACCTGCCTAAGTGTAGCGATGTTAAAAGAATGATCCATATCGGAATACGTATAGCGTTGGTCTAGCCTGTTTGAGGGTTTCGGATCAGTTTTGCGATTGGGTGACAGTTTACTCCTTGAGGTCAACCCGGTTCACCCTCATAATCTGAATATGGTTGTAACTCCGGCAATCTGGAGGCGTTCTGGACAGGGGTTCGACTCCCCTCATCTCCACCCAAGTGCATGCATCCCAAGCGTGTTTTTGGGTGGGGATGTACCGGTTTCGACAGGGCGGGCTAAGGTGCGCAGGCAACCCGAGAGGCGACGGACGTAATCCGCGCAAATCCATAAACGCCAACGATGAGCGTTTTGCAGTCGCTGCTTAAGCTGACTGCCGGGGCCGCTGGAGCCTTGTAACCCAAGACAGCCGGTGGGGGCTTCGGCTCCCATCGTCATGTTTAGCGCTCAGGCGGGACGGCGTGCCTGCACCATGTAATTGACAGACGAATCGCTTCCCAGGCTATAGGCGCGGGTAAAGGGGTTGTACGACAGCCCGCTCATAGCGGCGGTCACGAGTCCAGCATCACGGCAGAACCGGGCAAGTTCAGAAGGTTTGATGAAACGGTTGTAGTCGTGCATGCCGTGCGGCAGCAGCTTGAGCACGTATTCGGCTCCGATAATGGCAAAGAGGAAGGATTTGGGGTTGCGGTTCAGGGTGGAGAAAAAGACGTACCCGCCGGGGCCTACCAGGCGTGCGCAGGCCGTGACGGTACTGGCGGGGTCGGGAACGTGTTCAAGCATTTCCATGCAGGTGACGACGTCAAACTGTCCAGCGTGCGTTTCGGCAAGAGCTTCCGCCGAGATGTGCTGGTAGTCGATTTTTAGTTCGCTTTCGAACAGGTGCAGGCGGGCGGCGCCGAGTGCTTTTTCAGACAGGTCGATGCCAGTGACTTCTGCACCGCACGTAGCCATGCTTTCAGCCAGTATGCCGCCGCCGCAACCAACATCGAGCACCTTTTTGCCCGAAAGCCCCGCCAACGTGTTGATCCAGGCGAGGCGCAATGGGTTGATTTCATGCAGTGGCCTGAATTCAGAGGTAGGGTCCCACCAGCGGTGTGCAAGGTCGCTGAATTTGTCCAGTTCCGAAGGGTCGTTGTTGGTGCTCATGGGATTCTCAAGATGAATGGATGAGAGATGTTATGTAAGGGACGCCGAGGGCGGTATCCTCTACGAGGAATTTAATCGTGGCCTATATGACCGCATCCCCTTTATGCAAGCTTTCTATGTCCTGATTGACAGGATGGAACCTATAGCAATCCTCTTTGTAGGGGGATGCATTCATTTCATTTTGATTCTTATTATTAACCAAGCAATCAAATATGCGACAAATGTAGACGTAATTCATTGATTATTAATAAATTAAATGTACAAATAAAAGTTACCGGGTTTATATTTCGATAAAACAAAAAACCCTGCACAGGCAGGGTTTTTTGCGAATCAAAACAGCCAAAGCTTACCGCGTGCCGATGATCTCGATATCGACGCGGCGATCCGGTTGCAGGCACTTGATGAGCGCCTGACGGGCACTGACGTTGTTGCACTGGGTTCCAGTCACAGGCTGCGTCCTGCCCTTACCTTCGGTGTAGATGCGGGAAGCATCAATGCCGTGGTCAACCAAGTATCCCTTTACGGCAGCGGCGCGGCGCTCGGACAGGCGCTGGTTGTAAGCATCCCCACCAATGCGGTCGGTGTGGCCGGTCGCGATGACGACCTCAAGCTTGAGTTGCTTGGCTTGGGCGGCGACATTGTCCAACGCGGTGCGGCCTTCGGGCTTAAGCACGGCTTGGTTGAAATCAAACAGGAAGTCGGCATTCAGGCGAACCTTTTCCTCGGCGACAGTCCCGGTATTAGCCGGTTTTACGGGTTCTGTTTGAACAGTTTTGGGCGGCTCTGGAGGCGGAGCGGCTTCGCATTTTTCTTTCGGGACGATGTCGGCATCGCAACCGCATCCGACCGGGAACTGGCCTGCTGGGGCGGTTCCAGCAGCCGCCGCAGTCCAGTAGCCAGTACGCCAGCACAAACCGGCTCCGCTACGGGTAACAACTTTGCGGGCATCGATCGCGTAGGGGATTACACCTGTGCCGTCGACGACGACATCTTGCGCGAAGGCGGTGGATGCGGACAAGCCGATTGAGGCGATGGCGGCCAGCGCGAACAGCTTCTTGTGGTGTTTGGTCATGGTTTCCTCAGTAGTAAAAGGCGAGACAGTGCCGCAGGAACTATACCAAATAACGTTGTCCGTTATTCAGCGACTTCTGTTGAGCGGAAATCCAACTCAGCTAAACAAGCTTAGTTTGCCATAGGGACGCAAGGGCGAGCAATTCATTGTCGCTAATTTGCAACAATGTTTCGCCATTTCGGACGCGAATTTTACCGTCGACCCAGACATGCGATACCTGCCGGCGGTCGCAGACATGAACTAAATGGGATACCGGGTCGAAACATGGAGCCGTAAGCGGGTCGTCGAGCGCGATGGCACAAAGATCCGCACGCTTGCCGATTTCGAGCGAACCGACCATGCTGCCCAGCCCAAGCGCATGTGCGCCGCCCATCGTGGCCATGCGCAAGGCCGTGCGTGCAGGGACGGCGCCGGCATCGGAGCTGCCCACTTTGGCGAGCAGCGCGGCCTGCCGCATTTCCTGGAACAGGTCGAGACGGTTATTGCTGGCCGCGCCGTCGCTCCCCAGCCCTACATTGATGCTGTGCCGGAGCATGGAGGGTACGGGTGCGATGCCACTGGCGAGTTTCATGTTTGAAACTGGGCAATGGGCGATGCTGCAACCGCGTCGGGCAAGCAGGGCAAGTTCGGTTTCGTCGGGATGGACGGCATGTACGGCGGTGAGGTTGGAACCGAGCAACCCTAGGCGTTCGAGCCGAGCGATTGGGCGCATGCCGAAGGCCGCAAGGCTCTCATTGATTTCATTGACAGTCTCGTGGACGTGGATGTGGATGGGCAGGTCGAGTTCGGCAGCAATGCAGGCGGTACGCTCCAGCCCGGCATCCGGGACTGCATAGGGAGAATGGGGGGCAATGGCGAAGCTGACAAGGGGATGCCCGTGCCATTTGTCACGGATGGCAAGCCCCTTGCGCAGATAGTCATCAACATCGCTGGCCCAGGCACTGGGAAAGCCAAGCACAATCAGCCCGACGACGGCGCGCATGCCGGTTTCGGCGAAAGCACAGGCTGCATCGTCTGGGAAAAAATACATGTCGTTGCAGGTGGTGATACCGCCGCGCAGCATTTCGTAAGCGGCAAGCAGGGTTCCGTCCCGCACGAAAGCGGGTGATACATGCTGAGATTCGGTCGGCCAGATCACGTCCCTGAGCCAACGCTCCAGCGGCAGGTCGTCAGAGATGCCGCGCATCAGGGTCATGGCAGCGTGGGTGTGCAGGTTGACCAAACCTGGAATCAGGACGTGCGCGGGCAATTCGTAGCTATCGGCAGCCTGGTAGCGAAAGCGGGCTTCGGATTGAGGCAAAATATCGACGATCCGACCGTCATGGACGGCGATGCTGTGCTGGTCGAGCGTGACGTTGTCGGGAACGACCGGAACCAGCCAGCGTGGATGAATGAGAAGGTCGATTGCGGTATTCAAACAAGTCTCCATAAGGATGCCGGGAATTCTTCAATGACCAATGGCGGGGCAGTGTACCGCTTGTTAGGTTAGGCGGTGAGCAAGGATAGGTTTTTTGTTTTCCCGTAGAAACTGAGAGGCCGCGTGACAGAATAAGCAATTAATCGAAATGTTCATGCTGCACCTGCTGTTTTTAGCAAAACGCAAGACAATAATAAAGTTTACGGCGGAAAGGGCAATGAAGCAGATACCCAAAACTATCGGCGAATACCGAATCGTGCGCGAAATCGGGAACGGTGCGACGGCTACTGTCTACGAAGCCAAGCATCCTGGTTTTCCTGGATCGGTTGCGGTCAAGCACATCCGTTTTGGCGACAGCACCAAGGACGGTGCCAAGCTGAACCGACGACTGCTCAAGCTGCTGCGGGCCGAGAAAGCGGTGGCACAGCGGCTGGATCATCCCAATATCATCAAAATCCATGAAGTAGTGGCCGGGCGGAAACAGGCTTATGTGGTCATGGAGTATTTCTCCGGAACGACCTTGGAGCAGTATTGCAGCTTTGAGCATCGTTTGCCCGTGCATCGGGTGACGGGCATCATTTTCAAATGCTGCATGGCGCTCGATTACGCTTACCGGCAGGGGATCGTGCACCGCGATATCAAACCGGCCAATATCCTGATCGACGAAAAGGACGATGTACGGATTACCGATTTCGGCCTAGCGCTCAATGTCGATAAAAGTATCGAAGCGGATTCGACTTTCATTATGGGAGTCGGCTCCCCAGCTTACATGAGCCCGGAGCAGGTCAAGAACTATCCCCTCAACCAGAAAACTGACCTTTATTCGCTCGGGGTGGTGATGTTTCACCTGCTTGCGGGCAGGCTGCCGTTTCGCGCCGCCAATCAGGCACAACTGGTCTACAAGATCATCAATACTGACCCGCCTCTCGCGTCGCACTTGAACCCGGATGTGTCCGAACAGATGGACGTAGTTATCCGTAAGGCGATGGAAAAGGACCTCTACTCGCGTTATAAGAACGGCGCGGAGTTTGCCAAGGATTTATCGGCGGCCCGCTTCAAGATCTTCGATGAAGATGATGCCCAACTCGACACTGTGCACTTTTCGATGTTGCGCAGGCAGGCGTTTTTCACTGAATTCGACGATGTCGAATTGTGGGAAGTGCTGCGTATCAGTGTCTGGCGCAATGTATCCGGGCATGTGAGGCTGATAAAGGAAGGCGATACCGAACAGCGCTTCGGCGTGTTGCTGGAAGGCCGGGTCGAACTGTCGATTGCGGGGCGGCGGGTGATGGAACTGGGATCGGGAACGATCTTTGGCGAGTCGGCCTGGCTCGATAGGATCAATCACCGCCAGACGATGTCGGCTGTCTCATTGGAACCGTTGACCTATCTCGAAATCAACCCGGCTGCACTGATGCTGGCTACCGAAGAAGTGCAGGAAGCTTTCCGGCACGAGGTAGCTTCCGTGGTCACGCATCGCCTAGGTGCGCTGGCGCTTATTCATTCTGAACACTGCGGGGCAGCGACCGAGGCAACCACGGCCTCAACGGGCAGCTTTGCCACGGGTATGGCCGGGTGGCGGCTGGTTGGGGATTGAACCACCCGCTACACCCAGCCCACCAGATGCCGCCGAACCAATCCGTCGAGTGCGGCGACCCATTCCGGGCGGGTATTCAGGCAAGGGATGGCGTGGAATTCCTCGCCGCCATGGGCGAAGAAGGCATTGCGGCATAGCATGGCGATTTCTTCCAACGTTTCAAGGCAGTCGGCGGCGAAGCCGGGGCAGATCACGTCGGCTCGTTTCACGCCCGAGGCGGCGAGCGATTCGAGCGTTGGCAGGGTATAGGGTTCCAGCCACTTGCTACGGCCAAAGCGGGACTGGAACGTCACGCGCAGCGCCTCCGGCGGCAGAGCTAGCGTCTCCTTGAGCAGGCTGGCCGTGACAAAACATTCGGTGCGGTAAGGGTCGCCCAGTTCATCGGTGCGCACCGGTTGCCCATGAAAACTGGCGACTAAGCAATCCCCCTGGCCGTGGCATGCCCAGTGTTCGCGCACGCTTGCCGCCAGCGCGGCGATGTAGCCGGGGTCATCGGGGAAGCTGCGCACGAAGCGTAATTCAGGCAGATTGCGCCAGGAACGCATGGCCAGCGCGACTTCATCCAGTGCGCTGGCCGTCGTGCTTCCAGCGAATTGCGGGTAGAGCGGCACGGTCAGGATGCGGCAGATGCCGCGTGCGCGCAGATCGGTAAGCGTATCGATGATAGACGGTGAGCCATAGCGCATGGCCCAGGCAACGACGATGTTGTCCTTAGAGTGGTTTCGGCCTTCGTTCCCCTCTCCCGCTTGCGGGAGAGGGTGCTCCGAAGGGGCGGGAGAGGGTGAAACCGCCTGGTTGAGCGAGTCATCGAGCAGGGCGGCCAGACGTTCGGTATGCACCCTGAGCGGGGAGCCTTCCGGCGTCCAGATGCTTTCATATTTTTTTGCTGACTTGGCCGGACGGGTGGTGAGGATGAGGCCGTTGAGGATCGGCTGCCATATGAGGCGCGGCAGTTCGACGGCTCTTGGGTCGGAGAGGAACTGGCGCAGCCACGGGCGTAAAGCCTTCGCAGTCGGTGCCTCTGGCGTGCCGAGATTGACCAGCAGCACACCCGTGCGGTTGCTATGTTCCGGGGCGGGGGGAGGTTCAGGCCGGAAGCGCGCCATAACGGGGTGGCGATTCGATCAGGCGCTTGAAGACAGGGCGCTCGCCAGCAACCGGGCGGTGATGTCGACGATAGGGATCACCCGGTCGTAGGCCATGCGGGTTGGGCCGATGACACCTACCGAACCCACGACCCGCCCGTCGACCTCATAAGATGCTGTCACCACACTGCAAGCGTCAAGCTGCGAGAGGCCGGATTCGTTGCCAATGAAAATCTGCACGCCCTGGGCGCGCCGTGACAGATCAAGCAACTGCATCAGGCCGGTGCGTTGTTCGAACAGCCGGAAAAGCTCGCGCAGGCGCGACATGTTAGAGGACAGGTCTTCGACGTCGAGTAGGTTGGTTTCGCCCGAGATGACGTAGTTGAGCGAAGTTTCATCGGTGGCGTCTGACCCCGCCTCGATTGCGTCTGCCATCAGTTTGCCCATGTCGCTCCTGATCCGGTGCAGTTCTGCCTGAAGGTGCGCACGGATTTCATCGAATGCGAACCCAGCATAGTGTTCGTTGAGATAACTCGCCGCTGCGCCTAGCTCGGATGCCGAATAAGCGTGGTTCGTAAACAGGATGCGGTTCTATACGTCACCGCTTTCGGTGACGATAATGAGCAAGATACGATGCTCGGCCAGCCCGATGAATTCGATCTGGCGGATGCGTGCGGCCTCCCGGCGCGGCGCGACGACCACCCCGGCAAACTGGGTCAGGTTCGAGAGCAGATGGGAAGCAGAATTCATCAGGCGCTGCGGCTGGTCTGGCTGTAGTTGCCCCTTCAGTTCCTGCACCTGCACGCTTTCCATCGGCAGTACCGTAAGCAGGGCGTCGACGAAAAAGCGGTATCCTTTCGCTGTCGGTATCCGCCCTGCCGAGGTATGTGGGCTGGAGATATAGCCCATTTCCTCCAGGTCGCTCATGACGTTGCGCACCGTGGCGGGCGACAGTTCCAGTCCGGACGAGCGCGACAGGGCGCGTGACCCAATCGGTTGGCCATCGGCGATATAGCGTTCGATCAGCGTTTTGAGCAGGATGCGCGAGCGGGAATCGAGTTGGGGCAGGGCGGTCTGTGACATGGGCTGATTCTAGCAGCCCTCCAGGCTATCGCGCAGATGGCTTGAACAAGGGGAAATGTGGTTTAATCATTGGCTATGGCACATAAATTCAGTAATGTTTTCCTGATCGGAAAATTCCAGAGCGAGGATGGTACCGAAACCGTGCTCGACCTTGCGCGCTTCCTGCGCGAGCGCGGGATGGAGCCTTGGATCGAACAAGGCACGGCAGGAGGTATCGGCAAGGCAGCCGACGATTTCGTGACGGCTACTTACGAAGAAATCGCTGACAAGGCCGACTTGGCTGTCGTCGTAGGTGGCGACGGCACGTTGCTCAATGCTGCGCGGCAGCTTGGCGAACACACTGTGCCGCTGGTCGGGGTCAATCTTGGCCGGCTGGGCTTTCTCACCGATCTGTCACGGGTCGACGCACGCCGGCAATTGGGTGAAATCCTTGACGGGCGTTATCGTGCCGAGTCGCGTTTCACGCTCGACGCCGAAGTGACGCGTGAGGGTAGCCGTATTTTTCATACCCTGGTGCTCAACGACGTCGTGGTCAACCGGGGCGAACTCGGCAGGATGATCGAACTGGAACTGATAGTTGATGATGAATTCGTCTACAACCTGCGTTCAGACGGCATGATCGTCGCCACGCCGACCGGCTCGACGGCTTACGCGCTGGCGGCCAACGGCCCTATCCTTCATCCGGGCGTGGGGGGGGTCGCGCTGGTTCCCTTGTGTCCGCAAGCGCTGACTGCCAGGCCCATTACATTGCCAGACAGTTGCCGCATTGAAATCGTACTCGTGCCGCCACACGATGCCCGAATCCACTTCGACGGGGTGACTTACTGCGACGTGCGTGCGGGCGACCGGCTGCGGATCGTTCGTTCCGTGCTGGAAGTGCGGTTATTGCATCCAGTAGGCTACGGCTATTTCGCCATGTTGCGCGAAAAACTCCACTGGAGCTCCGCCGTGTTGCGGCCATGACCCCCCCGCATCCATGCTACGCCGCCTTTCCATCCGCGACTTCGTCATTGTCGATCGACTCGAACTCGATTTTGCTGCTGGATTTGGGACGCTCACCGGCGAGACGGGCGCGGGCAAATCCATCCTGCTCGATGCCTTGAGCCTCGCACTGGGGGAACGCGCCGACGCGGGCGTGGTGCGGATGGGCTTTGAGAAGGCCGACATCACCGCCGAATTCGACCTCCTACCCGATGGCGAACTGGCGGCCTGGCTCGCCGGACAGGAACTGGACTCCGGCGACGATGTGCTGATATTGCGCCGCGTTGTTGATGCGGCTGGGCGCAGCAAGGCGTGGATAAACGGCACGCCGGTAACGCTCGTGCAACTTCGTACCGTCGGGCAATGGCTGGCGGACATTCACGGCCAGCATGCCCATCACGCCCTGTTGCGGGCCGAGATACAGCGTCAATTGCTTGATACTCATGCCGGGACAGGGGAGCTGGTTTCGGAAGTTGCTGCCTGCTGGCGCGAATGGCTACGTCTGGCCGACTTGCGGCAAGCGGCGGAGCGGGATACAGCGGCTTTCGCCCACGAACGCGAACTGCTCGGCTGGCAGGTCAAGGAACTGGAAGAACTTGCTTTCGATCTTGACGAATGGGGCGAAATCAACGCCGAACATGGGCGGCTGGCGCATGCTGCTGACCTGTTGGGTGGCGTGGGCGAGGTGCTCGATAGCCTGGGGGAAGGCGAGCAAGCCGTTTGCCCTGCCCTCGGCCATTGCGTGAGCCGTCTGTCGGCGCTGGAAACCATCGACCCGGCGCTTGCAGAAGCATGTGTGCTGATCGACGCGGCGGCGATCCAGGCCGACGAAGCCCTGCATGCCTTGCGCCGTTACCGTGACCGGCTCGAACTCGACCCGGGACGCCTTGCCGAGATTGAACGGCGCATTGGGGCGGTGATGGACGTGACGCGAAAATACCGTACTACGCCGGAAAATTTACCGGCTCTCGTTGCCGAATGGCGGACGCGGCGCGATATGCTCGAAACCAGTGCAGACCCGGAACGCCTTGCTGCGGCGGAAGGCGAAGCGCGTGCAGCTTTTGATGCCGTCGCTGGGCATCTCTCAATTGCGCGCAGCAGCGCGGCAGCGGCCTTGTCGTCTGAAATTACTAAAACCATGCAATCGCTGGCAATGGTGGGTGGAAAGTTTGAAGTAGCCTTGGTTCCCTGCGAACCGTCCGTGCATGGGGTGGAGAACGTCGAATTTCAAGTAGCCGCTAACCCCGGGCAGCCTTTGCGCAGCCTTGCCAAAGTGGCTTCCGGCGGCGAGCTATCGCGGATCGGGCTTGCCATCCAAGTCATGACCAGCCGCGATTCAGCCACGCCTACGCTGATTTTTGACGAAGTCGACGTCGGCATCGGTGGCCGCGTCGCGGAGATCGTTGGACAACTGCTGCACCGTCTGGGTCGTGACCGTCAAGTGCTTTGCGTGACCCACCTTCCGCAAGTCGCCGCCTGCGCCGACTGGCAATGGCAGATTGCCAAGGAAACCCGGGATGGCCAAACCTTGAGTGTCGTCATGCCGCTCGAAGGTGCTGCCCGCGTCGAAGAAATCGCGCGCATGCTTGGCGGGGTTAACATTACCGACACTACACGGCAGCATGCCGCTGAAATGCTTGCGGGGAAAACCGGCTAATCCCCGTCGTTGCGGTGCGGACACTTTTCCCGCAAGCAGTCCGCATACAGATAGAGCGCGTGATCCTTGATAACGAATCCGCGGTTTTGGGCGACGTGTTGCTGGCGCTGCTCGATTTCGGCGTCGAAGAACTCTTCCACCCGGCCACATTGCAGGCAGACCAGATGGTCGTGATGTTCGCCCTTGTTGAGTTCAAACACGGCCTTGCCGGTTTCAAAATAATGGCGTTCCAGCAAACCCGCCTGCTCGAACTGCGTCAGTACGCGATAAACGGTTGCTAGGCCAATGTCCTTATCTTCTTCGATCAACTGGCGGTAAACCTCTTCGGCGGTGAGGTGCTGCTGCTCAGTGTTCTGGAACAATTCCAAGATTTTGAGCCGGGGGTTGGTGGCCTTGAGGCCGATGCTCTTGAGGCTGCAGGAGTTGTCTACCATGATCCGAACCCGGTGGCCCGCAAGGCGGGCGATGCTATGTTCCCTACTATGTTATATTCTTCAGCCTTTTCTGAGAACCGGCAGCCCTGAACCATGCGTCCTGCGCTTTCCTTCCAGTCAGTTTTCGCAGCCATTGCCGCTGCCTTTGCACTGACAGCCTGTTCCTTTTTCGCCCCTTACCGCATTGATATCCGGCAGGGCAATTACATTGATGAAACCATGCTGGCGCAACTCAAGCTTGGTATGACTCGTGAACAGGTGCGCTTCGCGCTTGGTTCGCCTTTGGTGGCCGACGTGTTTCATTCCGACCGCTGGGACTATATTTCCCGTTTCAAATCCGGCAAAGGGGATGAGGCGGAACAGCACGGGGTTTCGGTCTTTTTCGTCGATAACAAGCTGAGCCGCATCGAAGGCGATATCGCCCCGGCCAGCGACAGGGAAGCGGCAGAACCTCGTACCAGGGTCATTGAAGTGCCCAAGGCGAAAAACTAGCAAAGAGGGCTTTATCCTATGATTTCCCCGATTCGAGTGGCTATTGCCGGTGCATCCGGGCGCATGGGTCGGATGTTGGTGGAGGCTGCGCTCAAGGAAGACGGCATTACGCTTGCGGCGGCTTTCGACTGTCCAGGCTCGGCGCTCGTGGGTCGCAATGCGGGGGAACCGGCGGGGATACCCACCGGGGTGACCGTTGGCGACGATGCCGCTGCTGCCATCGCTGCTGCCGATTGCCTGATCGACTTTACCCGTCCGGAAAGCACGCTTCTCCACCTTGCGCATGCTGTCCGGCTGGGCAAGTCCGCAGTGATCGGGACGACCGGGTTTGACGCTGCCGGAAAAGCGGCCATTGCCGAGGCCGCCCGTGCCATTCCCGTCGTTTTTGCACCCAACATGGCGGTTGGGGTCAACGCGGTGTTCCGTCTTCTTGACGTTGCAGCCAGTATCCTCTCCGAAGGCTTCGATGTCGAAGTCATCGAAGCGCACCATCGTTTTAAGGCGGATGCCCCTTCTGGCACTGCATTGCGCATGGGTGAGGTTGTTGCACGGGCGCTGGGGCGCGACCTTGGTCAGTGCGCGGTTTATGGGCGTGAAGGCACGACAGGCGAACGCAAAGCCGAGGCTATCGGTTTTTCAACGATCCGGGGCGGCGATATCGTGGGCGACCATACGGTGCTTTTTGCGGGCATCGGCGAGCGCATCGAGATTACCCACAAATCCGGTAGCCGTATGCCCTATGCGCTGGGTTCGCTCAAGGCCGCCTGTTTTCTTGCAGCACAGAAGCCGGGGCTCTTCGACATGCAGGATGTGTTGGGACTGCGTTGAGGCGTGCACTCGTAACTCATCATTGCATCACTGGTTTGCCTTGTACGCTTTGAGACGTTAGAATCTCATCTGCTTACCACGGGATCGGCCAAAGGCCGTCCCGTTTTTTCGCGTATATAGGGCGGATGCGCGTAGGTCCGCGCCGATGTCCCCTCTGTCGCATCCGGGAGTTTTTTGTGACCGCTTTTCCTCCTGCCCTTCTTGCGCTCGCTGATGGTACGGTTTTTTATGGTAAAGGCATCGGCGCGGCAGGTAGCACTGTGGGCGAGGTGGTGTTCAACACCTCAATGTCGGGCTACCAGGAAATCCTTACCGATCCAAGCTATGCCAAGCAGATCGTCACCCTTACCTATCCTCACATCGGCAATACCGGTGTGAATACCGAGGATGTGGAGTCCGGGCGCGTGCATGTCGCGGGCCTCGTCATCCGCGACCTGCCGATCCTGCCATGCAATTTCCGCATGTCGCAAAGGCTGGAGGACTGGCTGCGCAGTGAGAATGTGGTGGCGATTGCCGGGTTGGATACCCGCAAGCTGACCCGTCTGTTGCGTGAAAAAGGCACGCAGGCGGGTTGCATCGTTGCGGGCGGGCCGTTGGATGCCGAGGCAGCGGTTGCTGCAGCGCGGGTTTTCCCTGGCCTGGCTGGAATGGATCTGGCGAAAGAGGTGACGACTCCTGAGCCTTTCGAGTGGACGCAGGGTGAATGGCGGCTCGGGGAAGGTTACGATACGCAAAAAGTGCTGCGCTGGCATGTGGTTGCGTATGATTTTGGGGTCAAACGTAACATCCTGCGGATGCTTGCTTCGCGCGGTTGCCGCATTACCGTGGTGTCCGCCGGGACGAGTGCCCGCGACGTGCTGGCGATGAAGCCCGACGGCGTTTTTCTCTCCAAT
Organism: Betaproteobacteria bacterium; assembly: GCA_009781085.1. Taxonomy (GTDB): domain Bacteria; phylum Pseudomonadota; class Gammaproteobacteria; order Burkholderiales; family Rhodocyclaceae; genus WRNU01. The sequence goes on along the minus strand of WQYV01000028.1, from coordinate 8,378 downwards.
GGGCCGGGCGACCCCGAACCCTGCGATTACGCGATTGCTGCAATTCGGGAAGTCGTGGCGGCAAAAGTGCCGACCTTCGGTATCTGCCTGAGGCATCAACTGCTCGCACTGGCCTCTGGGGCAAAGACCATGAAGATGAAATTCGGCCATCACGGCGCGAACCATCCGGTCAAGGATCTCGATACTGGGCAGGTACTCATCACCAGCCAGAACCACGGCTTTGCGGTCGACTCGGCCACGATGCCGGACAATTTGCGGGTGACGCATGTGTCACTGTTTGACGGTTCCATCCAAGGGATTGCTCGCACGGATGCGCCCGCGTTTTCCTTCCAGGGCCACCCGGAAGCGATTCCTGGCCCGCATGATGTGATCCATCTGTTCGACCGTTTTATCAACCTTTTTGAAACCCGCTGATTTCGCATCCTAAGGGGCTCGGCGGTACTACTCCGCAGCTCCCTGTTCTATCCGAGGCAAAGAATGCCCAAACGCACAGATATCCACACAATACTGATCATTGGCGCCGGCCCCATCATTATCGGCCAAGCGTGCGAGTTCGATTACTCCGGCGCGCAGGCGTGCAAGGCTTTGCGTGAGGAAGGCTACCGGGTCGTACTGGTCAACTCCAATCCGGCAACGATCATGACCGACCCTGGCATGGCAGACGTGACCTACATCGAACCTGTTACTTGGCAGGTCATCGAACGCATCATCGAAAAGGAACGCCCAGATGCGATCTTGCCGACGATGGGTGGGCAGACGGCGCTCAACTGTGCGCTCGACTTGGCCAGGAACGGCGTGCTGGATAAATACAACGTCGAACTTATCGGCGCTTCCCGCACGGCTATTGACAAGGCGGAAGACCGGCTCAAGTTCAAGGACGCGATGACCCGCATCGGCCTTGCTTCCGCACGGTCCGGCATTGCCCATAGCATGGAGGAAGCCTTGCAGGTGCAGGGCGGCATCGGCTTTCCGGTCATTATCCGCCCCAGCTTTACCCTGGGTGGCACGGGGGGTGGGGTGGCTTTTAACACGGAAGAATTTCACGAGGTTTGCAAGCGCGGGCTGGAAGCTAGCCCCACTAACGAACTCCTGATCGAAGAATCCCTCCTGGGTTGGAAAGAGATCGAGATGGAAGTCGTGCGCGATAAAAAGGACAACTGCATCATCGTCTGTTCCATCGAAAACCTTGACCCGATGGGCGTGCACACCGGCGACTCCATTACCGTTGCCCCGGTGCAGACCCTGACCGACAAGGAATACCAACTCGTGCGCAACGCCTCGATTGCCATCCTGCGCGAAATCGGCGTGGATACCGGCGGCTCGAACGTGCAGTTTGCGATCAACCCCAAGGACGGGCGCATGATCGTGATCGAGATGAACCCGCGGGTGTCGCGTTCCTCCGCGCTGGCTTCCAAGGCCACGGGTTTCCCAATTGCCAAGGTTGCGTCCAAGCTTGCCGTGGGCTACACGCTCGATGAGCTCAAGAACGACATCACCGGCGGAGCCACGCCGGTTTCCTTCGAACCGTCCATCGACTACGTCGTCATCAAGGTGCCGCGTTTTGCTTTCGAGAAATTCCCCCAGGCCAATGACCGCCTGACCACGCAGATGAAATCCGTGGGTGAGGTCATGGCGATAGGGCGCACCTTCCAGGAAACGCTCCAGAAAGCACTGCGCGGGCTGGAATCTGACGTATATGGGTTGGACGAAATAGAAACCGACCAAGGGGGCCTGGAGCATGAACTCGGCAATCCCGGTGCACAGCGTATCTGGTACGTGGGGCAAGCGTTCCGCGAAGGCTACAGCTTGGAAAGGGTGGCTCAACTCACCAACATCGACCCGTGGTTCCTCGCCCAGATCGAAGACCTTGTCATCGGTGAAAAGGCGCTTGCTGGCCGTTCGCTCAAGGCACTTTCCGCCGATGAGCTTCGGGGGCTGAAGCGCAAGGGCTTTTCCGACCGCCGCCTGGCAAAACTTCTCAACAGCGACGAGACCTCTGTGCGGCTGGCGCGGCATACGCTCGGTGTGCGGCCCGTGTTCAAGCGGGTCGATACCTGCGCGGGTGAATTCGCCACCACGACCGCCTATATGTATTCTTCCTACGAGGAAGAATGCGAAGTCCGCCCCACCGACCGCAAGAAAATCATGGTACTCGGTGGCGGGCCGAACCGCATCGGCCAGGGCATCGAATTCGACTATTGCTGCGTGCATGCGGCGCTGGCGCTACGGGAAGACGGTTACGAGACCATCATGGTCAACTGCAACCCGGAAACTGTCTCCACCGACTACGATACCTCCGACCGCTTGTACTTCGAGCCGATCACCTTGGAAGATATCCTGGAAATCGTCCACGTCGAAAAACCCAGCGGTGTCATCGTCCAGTTCGGCGGCCAGACGCCCCTGAAACGCGCCCGTGCGCTCGAAGAAAACGGCGTCCCCATCATCGGGACGAGCCCGGACATGATCGACGCTGCCGAAGACCGCGAGCGTTTCCAGAAACTTCTGAACGACCTTGGGCTACGCCAGCCACCTAACCGTACCGCACGTACCACTGAAGCCGCCGTACGTCTGGCTGCCGAAATCGGCTACCCACTGGTCGTGCGGCCTTCCTACGTCCTTGGCGGGCGTGCGATGGAAATCGTCCACGAGCAGAAGGATCTCGAACGTTACATGCGCGAAGCGGTGAAGGTCAGCAACGAATCGCCGGTGCTGCTCGACCGCTTCCTCGATGATGCCACCGAAGTCGATGTCGATGCCCTCTCTGATGGGGAGGAAATTATCATTGGCGGCATCATGGAACACATCGAACAGGCGGGTGTGCACTCGGGCGATTCGGCCTGCTCGCTGCCGCCCTACACTTTAACTCCTGCCCTCCAGGACGAGCTGCGGCGGCAGACACGCGCCATGGCACGTGCGCTCAACGTCTGCGGCCTCATGAATGTGCAGTTCGCCATTCAGGGAGAAGGGGACAACGCGACCGTTTACGTGCTCGAAGTTAACCCAAGGGCTTCGCGCACCGTGCCCTTCGTCTCCAAGGCATGCGGCTTGCAGTTGGCGAAAATTGCCGCACGCTGCATGGCTGGGCAAAGCCTGAAGAGCCAGGGCATCGCGGGCGAGGTCATACCCCCATACTATTCGGTGAAAGAAGCCGTTTTCCCCTTTATCAAATTCCCCGGTGTCGATACCATCCTTGGCCCAGAAATGAAATCGACCGGCGAGGTCATGGGCGTAGGCAATAGTTTCCCCGAAGCCTTCATCAAGAGCCAACTGGGTGCGGGGGTGCGGTTGCCAAAATCGGGCAAGGCATTCATTAGCGTGAAGCCCACTGACCGTCCTGCTGCGGTTGAATTGGCTCGTGAATTGCTCGACCTGGGTTTCTCGCTCGTTGCTACACGCGGCACTGCCGGGATTATCGAAGCTGCCGGGCTGCCGGTGGCGGCGGTCAATAAAGTCAACGAAGGGCGCCCGCACATCGTCGACATGATCAAGAACGACGAGATTGCACTCGTCATCAATACGGTCGAAGGCAAGCGCCAGGCGGTGGCGGATTCACGCTCCATCCGTGTTAGCGCTCTGGCGGCCAAAATTACCGTATTCACCACCATCGAAGGCGCACAGGCGGCATGTATGGGTATGCGCTACTTGGCAGGGCTTGAAGTCTACGCCCTGCAAGAACTCCACGCGAAACTGAACAACCGATGACCAAGATTCCTTTGACCATCGCCGGCGCGGAAGCATTGCGCGCCGAGTTGCATCATTTGAAAACCGTCGAGCGCCCCGGCATCATCGTGGCTATTGCCGAGGCTCGTTCGCACGGGGATCTTTCTGAAAACGCCGAATACGATGCTGCCAAGGATCGCCAGGGTTTCATCGAAGGCCGCATCCTCGAAGTTGAAAACAAACTTGCCAACGCCCAGATCATCGACCCTGCCTTGCTCGATGCCGATGGCCGTTGCGTATTTGGTGCTACGGTGACGCTGGAAGACATGGGTTCCGGTCAAATCACGACCTACCAGATCGTCGGGGACGACGAAGCGGACATCAAGGTAGGCAAGATTTCCGTCGGTTCCCCGGTTGCCCGTGCCCTGATCGGCAAATACGCCGGGGATCTCGCCGAAGTGCAGGCTCCAAACGGCATGCGCGAGTACGAGATCATCGAAGTTACGTATGTTTGAGCCGGGAGGCAAAAACTTCTTACCTGCCCGTCTCGCCACTGCCGTTGCGCGGTTGCTCGCTACCGTATGGGTTGGCGGTATGTGGATGGTCGGCTACATCGTCGTGCCCACGCTTTTTGCCATGCTTGATGACCGCATGCTGGCAGGCCATATCGCCGGGAGGTTGTTCAGTGTCATTGCGTGCATTGGGTTTATCGCGGCGGTTTACCTCCTTGGTTTCATGTCCGTGCGGCAGGGGAGGGTAGTATTGCGCAATGCTTTATTTTGGGTTGTTGCGGCAATGCTCGTTTGCGTGGCGGTAGGATACACCCTTCAGATGGAAATGGCCGCGATCAAGGCAGGGTTGGGGTCGATGGACGTGATGGAGAATGCGCAGCGTGGGCGGTTCACCATGCTGCATGGGGTGACGAGCGTGATCTATCTCATGCAGAGTTTACTTGGGGGGTGGTTGGTTGTAGGCGGAAGGTGGGAGTGAAATCACTTGGTTGCAGTGAATCGATATTTCATGCGAAGAGTTACCATTGTTTCATTCAGTACAAATATTACTCAAATAATTCAGTAAATAAAGGGACAAGTTTTACAGCGCCAGCGGTATTAACATGGTCAGCGTCTTTGTAAAAAGATATTTGAGCATTACCAATTGAACATGAGTGTGCATCACAAAAAAATGGATCGGGATTAAGAACAATAGCCCCTTCGTTTTTTGCAATATTGTTGATTATACGGCGATTATATTCTTGTAAACTTAAATGTCGATCAAAATTGATCGATGCTTTGTTAAGAATCGAGCTGATGTTTTCGTCTTTGTTAGAGTTGAATTGAATAAGTTTTATATACAGAGTTTTTGAGTTAATCTCTTGTTGTGGGATTTGGAGCAAAATATAAACTTCAACACCTAAAGATTTATACGCTTGAATAGTTTTACGCAACCCTTCTTCAAGTACTTTGCGAGAGATTGTTTTGCTATGGGATGAATTATTAGAAACGAGAAAATAACCTCCCATTACGCCGTTGTAATTACCATCCGTATAAAGGCTCCATCTTGAAATTAAAATTACTTTCTTGATGTTATTTTTTTGAACAAAATTATATTCTCGCTCAGCAAGGTTTTTGCAAACACCTAAGTCATAATTTCCGCGTGCAACATCAACTCCAATGAGTGGGGGACACCCACCAAGCCCTATATGGACATAGCTTTTATTTTTCATTTTTCCTAATAAATCAAACACAGGATTCAATGCATTGGAATGGCTATCACCAAAAACGGCTACTGCTGGATGGTTTTGTGGATTCGTGTCACCCAAAATACAAAATTGAATATTCTGATTTTTTTCATCATAATCAGTGTCACATGTTTTTCGCAAATCATGAGAGGCAAATTGGTTTTGAAACGCTTTTTCTTGTATTTTTTTATCAAACCGAAAAATAAAACCTTTGTTTAAATAACCGATTGTTCCAATAATAATAAAGAAGATTGAGAGAAACCCGCCGAGGGTAAAGATAAATTTTTTACTAAATTTCTTTTTATCTCTAAACGGTTTTTCAATATACTTCCAGCTGAAATATGCGAGAGCAATGGATAAAACAACTAAAGTGCCTCGTACTACACTGTCTAGCTCAAGAATACTTCTGTTTTTGGTAAAAGCAATAAGCGGTTGATGCCATAAGTAGGCACTGTAGCTAATTAAGCCTATTCCGACAAGCACTCTAGAACCTAAAAACTTGCCGACAGCGGTTTCACTGTCAGCGCAAAGTATAATGAGCGCACTACCCAATGTAGGTATTAAAGCATAAGTACTGGGAAAAGGAATTTCTTCATTAAAAGCAAAAACCGAATAACAGATTAGAGATATGCCAGAAATTGCGCCAATTTCTCTCAAACTTCTTTTAAATAATACCCATTTATTTGATATAAAAAATGTGCAAAAAACTCCCGTAAGTAATTCCCAACCTCTAGTTGGAAGAAGATAAAAAGTTGCTGTTGGTTTGGTGATAGAACCCCATTGCGCTGCACTTAAGCTGATGATAAATGCGAGTGCAAGCAGTACTAATATCCAACGCTTAGCAAACCGCCACATCGTCATAAGAAATAGCGGAAAGAGTACGTAATACTGTTCTTCGACAGCTAAGCTCCATGTGTGTAAAAGTGGTTTAAGTTCAGCAGTTGCAGCAAAATAACCACTTTCTTTCCAAAAAAGGATATTTGATGCAAATATAGATACTGCTGTTAAGCTTTTTGAAAAATCAGTCAAATCATCTGGTGAAAGCCATAACAAGGCGAGCGGTAAGCATACGAACATCACGGAAAAGAGCGCAGGCCATATACGTCTTCCTCTTCGCTCGTAAAAGTTGACGATTGAGAATTTGCCTTGCTCAAGTTCAGCAAGAATGATGCCTGTAATCAAATAGCCGCTAATGACAAAGAATACATCAACGCCTATAAACCCACCACTAAACGTTTGAAAACCAGCGTGGAATAGTATGACCGGCAGCACAGCAAGTGCCCTAAGCCCATCTATCTCTCGTCTGTAGTCCATAGCTCAAGGGGATTGATTGAAAAAAATAAACTATTCTACCATAAAAATAGACATGTATTCATGTCCGTACGGCAGGGGAGGGTAGTATCGCGCAATGCCTTTTGTTTTGGGTCGTTGCGGCAATGCTCGTTTGCGTGGCGGTAGGATACACCCTTCAGATGGAAATGGCCGCGATCAAGGCAGGGTTGGGGTCGATGGACGTGATGGAGAATGCGCAACGTGGGCGGTTCGCCATGCTGCATGGGGTGACGAGCGTGATCTATCTCATGCAGAGTTTACTTGGGGGGTGGTTGGTTGTAATCACCCTTAAATTTTAAGTTGTCTTTTAATCCATTCAGTAAACTTGTTTTCTATCAGCCACCACGAAACCCAAGAAACAAAAATAGTAATTGGAAAGACTGCAACAACCGTTAGAACTACGCCCAAAGGTGAGTAGGTATCTATATCATAAACAAGACGGCTGAAACCCTGTACCGTAAACGTATGGATCAAGTACAGCGAATAACTGATATTTCCCAGAATCATTAGCGAGCGTGGTACAGAACGTCCTTCTAGAGCTTTGAATAGAAGCAGGAAAAACGCGATTGAAGGTAGGCCAGCCGTTATAAATCTTTGTACCTCGGTAAAATGTGTGAAATACTTTTGCGCAAATAAGCTCGCCCAGATAAGTATGGCCGCAAAAATTGCAACAACCGCAGTGGATGTACCCCATTTTCTTGTATTTGGTTTTGTTAGAAATTTATAGGCAAACATTCCTAACGAAAATTCCAACATGATTGGCATGCAATAAAAGCGGATAGACATGTTTTCTGGCTTAACCGTTAACCCGATTATGGCTAGAAACACTAGTATCCCCGTAGCGATATAATGTCGATATTTATGATTTATTTTGATAGAGATAAAGAATAAAATATAGAAAAAAACTTCCAAAATCAACGTCCAACCAACAAAATTAATTGCCCTGATAGATTGACCGCTTACCCCAGTATAATAAAATGGAATAAATAGCAGAGATTTTATAAAATACTCTGGTGTCAATATAAGTGTTTTGAAAAAATCTGGTTTTATAAGTACTAAAGCAGAAATGACGATCGTGGTAAGCCAATAAAGAGGAATAATTCTTATTGCTCTTTTTTGTAAAAATTGATAACCACTTTTTTCTGTTACGTGCATCATAATGAAGCCACTGATGCAAAAAAACAAATCCACACCAAATGCGCCGTTCTCAACCATCCCGATGTGCATAAAAACGACACTAAGAGCCGCTATGCCGCGCATCATTTGGATGCTACCATATTTTTCTTTCATGAACACCCTCTTGAACCATGAATTCTATATTTAATAGCATAAACCGGCTACTAAGTCAACATTAGAATTTGTCTAATGTTGCGATTTTTTATAATTACTCATTTTTATGATGCATGAATTAAGCATATAAATTATCTGCGTTTTATGTTTTGCACTGTACGCGGGAAGCGGTGCAAGGTATAATTTTTTGCAAAGTAAAAATTTGCGGGCTTGGCAGGTACTAGGGGTTTGTACCCTAGGGAACCTCTGCATAGCCCTCCGTTTTGATATATAGTAATGTCATATCAAGGCAAAGGATGTTCCGATGAAAGAAGCCAAACAGATGAGCCTTGCAGAGACAGGTTTTTTGCCCAAAGCA
>WQYV01000027.1 GCA_009781085.1 Betaproteobacteria bacterium | reverse complement strand
CCGAGACAGATCGTTCACTGTGGCGCTCCCGATGACAGCCTGTTCTGTTTGCTGATGGATGGTGGTGTGCAGGATGATTAAACCTGGAAATATAAGTCCTTTGGGTGATCTGTTCTTGCCGGCCTTGCTGGACAGGTTGTCGCAGTATGGCAGCAGGGGTATGAGCCGCAATGCTTACCGCAAGACGGTGCTCAGGGACTTGAACTGGTTATTGAACTGCACAAACCTCGAAGGGCAATTGCCAATACATAATTTTCCGCAGGTCAGGAATTCAGTGCTCAACTTCGGTATCCCGCCCTTGGCAGGTGCGCGTTTTTCGGAGTCCGACCTTGATACGGTTGCGGCGGGCATACAGCGCGCACTAGCCTATTTTGAGCCGCGCATCATACCGGAGTCCCTGAAAGTTTCCGTAGTCCGTGACAAGGATACCGACGTGTACAGGTACAACCATGCCCGTTTTCGGATTGAGGCCAGCTACTGGTTCGAACCTTATCCAATTGACATGGTCGTGCGTGCCCACTGGGACATGGAAGCTGGTGGCGTGGAACTTCACGAAGAGTAGTGAAGGGGGCAGTCGGATCCAGGTTGTTGCACAGGGGACATCCGACGCCCGCCGTTTGAGCGACTGTTTTTCGAGTCAAGCGCTATGAAGCAAATTGTCCCAAGATTTTCTGGTTTGGGCTGTGGCATTGAGGACGGTCAGGAGAGTAAAGCGCGTTTGATTTCTAGAGCGGTTTTGATTCAAGTGCATACATTTTTTACCCTATCTTGAGACGGATTCTTGTAGGGACGGATGGTAATCCGCCCGTTGTTTTACACAATCTGCCTGTGATTCGGCGGGACGATTGCCATTGTCCCCTACGGGTTTCACGATCAGAGCATCTTTGATCTGTACAGACTTGAACCGAAACCGCTCTAAAACTATGCGGGTTTTAGCCCGTTTTTCTTGTTGCCGGTCTGTCCGGTTCCTACTACCTCCCTACTGTCACGTCGGGAGAAGGAAAAAATATGTATGTATATGTTTAAACTAAAAAAACACCTTAATCTAGCGTACGCCGGTAAGTCTTCAACCCAGCGGCCAGCACTATGACGGTGAAGAGAAGGATGGGCCAGATGTGCGGCCAGAGCTGTTCCAGCCCGTTACCTTTGAGAAGGATGCCCCTCGCGATGATCAGGAAGTGGGTGAGCGGCAGGGCGTTGCCGATGGTTTGCGCCCATGAGGGCATGGCCTGGAAGGGGAACATGAAACCGGAGAGCAGGAGCGACGGGAGAAAGAAGAAGATCGTCATCTGCATGGACTGCAACTGGTTGCGGGCAATGGAACTGAAGGTGATACCCAACGTCAGGTTGGCGCAGATGAAGAGCAGCACCATGGCGTAGAGAAGGGGCAAGCTGCCCAGGATGGGGATGTCGAAAATCAAATGGGATGCCACCAGGATTAACGTGACCTGCAAGAGGCCGATGATGATATAGGGAACGATTTTGCCAGTGAGCACTTCCAGCGGCGTGACTGGGGTGGCAAGCATGTTCTCGAAAGTGCCCCGTTCCCGCTCGCGAGTCATGGCGAGCCCAGTCATGAGCACCATCGTCATGGTCAGGATGACACCCATCAAACCTGGTACGACATTGTAAGCGGTGAGCCCTTCCGGGTTGTAGCGGCGGTGGATGCGCAGGTCGACCGGCGGCGAGGGCGGGTGGGCAAGCCTCGGCAAATCCGGCGCGAAAACTTCAGGCTCTAGCCAATTTAAGACGGCAATCGCGCCTCCCATCGCTATCGGGTCGGTGGCATCCGCTTCTACGAACAGGGTTGGCGTGACGCGTCGCGCTAGGTCGCGGTGGAACCCCGGCGGGAAGGTGACGACGAATTTGACCTGCCCCTTGTCCAGCAGTTCGTCTGCCTGTCGGGCATCAATGCTGCCAACGATGTCAAAATAGCTGCTGTTCTTCATGGCAGCGATGTATGAGCGGGCAAAAGGGCCGGGGTCGGACATGACGGCAGTGGGCAGATGCCGAGGGTCTGTGTTGATGGCAAAGCCGAAAAGCAGGAGTTGAACGACGGGAATGCCGACGATCATGGCAAAGGTGAGCCTGTCCCGCTTCAGCTGGAGGAATTCCTTGATTAAGATGGCGAGCCAGCGTGCCACGGAGAAAGTAGGGGAACGCCCCATTTCAACCCCCACCGTTGCCGTATTGATCTTGATCCCGGCTACCCTGCATCAGATGGATGAAGGCATCTTCCAACGAAGGCGAGATGGGGCACATCTGCAAGCCGCTGCCTACCAACGCGGTTTCCAGGCTGGCTTTCAGGGTACCTGCGTCCCGCCCGCTGACATGGCGGGTGGTTCCGAAGCTCGCCACCATTTCGGTTCCCGGTAACTGTCGGAGTTTTTCCCCGAAGCTGTGCAGCTTGTGCCCACTAATTTCCCAAGTGTTCAGGTGCAGGCTATCAACGACTTCTTTTGCCGTGCCGGAGGCCAGCAATTGCCCGTAAGAAATATAAGCGAGCCGGTGGCAGCGTTCCGCTTCGTCCATGTAATGTGTAGAGACGAGCACGGTGATGCCTGAGGCGGACAGGCGATGGATTTCTTCCCAGAAATCCCGTCGAGCCTTGGGGTCAACCCCGGCGGTAGGTTCGTCGAGAAGAAGCAGCCTCGGGTGGTGCAACAGGCAAGAAGCCAGCGCCAGCCGCTGTTTCCAGCCACCGGAGAGGGCTCCCGCCAATTGGCGGCGGCGGCCTGCCAGGCCCAATTCTTCCAGGGCGTGCATCACCGCTTGACGGCGGTTCGCTACGCCAAACATGCGGGCGACGAAGTCCAGGTTCTCTTCGATGCTGAGGTCGTCCCAGAGGGAAAACCGTTGGGTCATGTAGCCTACCTGGGATTTGATCTGGATGCTGTCTTTCACGACGTCCAGCCCCAGGCAGGTTCCCTGTCCGCTGTCCGGGGTGAGCAGGCCGCAGAGCATGCGGATGGAGGTGGTTTTGCCGCTACCATTGGGACCGAGAAAGCCGAAAATTTCACCTTTCCGCACCTGCAAGGACAGATCCTTTACAACGTGCTTGTTTCCGAAATGTTTGTTGAGCCTACTGACATCGATCGTGAGGGGCGTATCCATGTCACTTTCCGGTCAAGCGCACATCCAAGGGTAACCCTGGATGCAATTCGGTAGCTTGTTCCCGCGCCGGGGCGGCTTCGACACGGAAAACGAGCTTTTCCCGGCTGTTCCGGCTGTAGATGACGGGAGGGGTGAATTCGGCCTGAGGTGCAATGAAATCGATGGTTCCGCGGATGGGCGCGGCGCAACCATCACAAGATGCTTCCACGGCCTGCCCGATCCGGACGCGGGAAAGGTCAGCTTCCGGCACGTAGAAGCGCAACCGCCGACGGTCATCCGGCAACAGGCTTGCCACGGAAGTTCCTGCGGGAACCCATTCCCCAGGGCGATACCAGGTATCGGCAATGACTCCGGCGGCAGGGGCGGAAACGGTTTTTCGCTCTACCGTCCAGCGCCGCTGTGCCGTTTGGGCTTGCGCCGCCTGTAAATCTGCCTCGGCGCTACGCACTTCCGGTTTTCGGCCCAGTGTGTCCTGATAAGTGGAAAGTTGCTGTTGAGCCGCTTCTACCTGCGCTAATGCTTGATCATGGCTGCTTACAGCTTCATCAACGGCGGATTGCGAAACGAAGTTTTCGCGGGCGAGCGACTGTTGGCGTTCGAGCCGGGTTTCGGCGAGCCGCAAGTTGGCTCGCGCCGACCGCAAGTTGGCTTCCAGCGCAGCGATTTCTGGCTGTCGGCGCGGTTCTTTCAGGTTTTCCACTTTTTCCCGTGCGGAGTCGACCCGTGCCTCGGCCTCCGCTAAGGCGTCGATATCCGGGTCTGCCGCCACCACAAAAACCGCTTGCCCTTCGCCCACCCGCGCCCCGCGGGGAGAATCCAGGCTCTTGAGATAGCCTGCCTGCGGTGCAGCCAAATAGAGGAATTCCCCTTCCACGTAACCCTGGTAAATGGGCGCGTCATCATTGTGGCATCCTGCCAGAAAGCAGGCCGGGACGCAGGCGATGAGGCAGCGGAGAAGTTTCATCAAGGGACGTGGTGTTGTGCCAACGATGAATTTTTACGCTATTGCGGGTATGTAGCAACAGGGGAGGTTAAGGTTCCGTCCTTTTTACACCTGGACAAGTTTCTATGACGTAATGTCCCAGCCCTATTTTATTGGTATCGATGTTGATTTTGTGTTTGAGTCTGTGAACGATGGTTTTACTGCTGCAGATCGCAGTAATGTTAAGTCGTCTTTGATCGCAAAGCAGGGAACACCGTCTTTTGTGGAAAACTTGACCCAATGCAGGAATTCATCGTCTGGGTGTTTGGTTTTGTAGCACATTCACTGACAAATAGTAGTACGACCGAGCTGGATAGCAAGAGATTGATGGTGTAGTGTTTCATTGGGTTTTCCTTAGGAGTCCGAGGTTAATTTAACAAACTAAACTTTCTGAGATTTTCTTTGTTGCTCGGATCTGTCAGGAAATTCTTAAACATTTTTCATATTCTCTGAATGTTCCACAGTGTCCTCGGCCTTTGGAACAAACTATTCCGTCTCCAAATTTTAGAAAAAAATAATCAGCAAGAATATCAACTTACCCCTCTAACTATAGTCCACAAGAGTTTTTTTGAATAAATTATGTACCCATAACCAAAACCAAGATCGCTAAAAATTCCTTGCTAATCTTCCACGATAATATTGCCAAACATGTACCATTTCGTGCATGAAATCGTGTTTTTTGAATTGCTGACGCGTATGGACGAAAAGTTTTATTCAACCCAAGTTTCTGGCGGAATATAAACATTTCCGTTTGGTGCTACAGCACGGCCACTGGACCGAGATTTTAAGCATTTACTGTTATATATCTTAACGTTTCCGTATGGAATGAGCATCATCACTTCGCCATTCGTCAAGAGCCTAGAGCAATTTTGCTTTGGATGCGTACCTTCATGGATTGCTTCGTCGCTTGGCTCCTCGCAATGACGGGGTAGGTTCGTCATTGCGAGCGTAGCGAAGCAATCCAGTTTGTACGGACCTGAATCAAAAATGCTCTAGATGCACCTTCTGGTGTGGGCATGATTGCATCCTCCATGATTAAGAAAATTGTGGCACGGATGATAACGCCATCCGCTTCAACCAGGCACTCGCGCTTCCTCTTCCACCCAAATGTGATGCGCAATGCTGTGTTCCAGCGCCAGTTCCATATGCTCGTAGAGGACGATTGTCATCGGGCGTTGCTGGAGCACGGTGAGCGTTTGCTGGGCGGTGAGGCCGTAGGCAAGCAGTTGCTCTCGCTGCAGGGAGCCGATTTCTTCGCCGAATTCGGCCAGCCGTACATGGTGGCCAGGAGGGGTGCCGGTGAGGCGGATGCGTTCGATATGTGCGGTCATGGTAGGCTCACAAAAATAGGCGCAGGAAGTGGTTGAGCAGGCCACCGACAAAAAAGGCTGTAGGCATGATGAGCGCCAGCATCAGGGCAGCGGTGCGTAACCCCTGTTCCTTGATGATCATCATCACGCTGGCGATGCAGGGGACGAAGAGGGTAAGCGTAACCATACCGACGACGGCCTGAATCAGGCTCAACTGGCTGCCCAGTACGAAAAGGCCGGTTGCGCCGAAATCCCGGCGCAGGAATCCCATGACGAAGGCGGCGCTTGCTTCGGGCGGCAATCCGAGCCAGCCCGTGACGATGGGTTTTCCGGCCTCGATGATCCAGGGTAATGCGCCGAGGCGGTCGAGCGCGAACATGATGAAAGTGCCGAGCAGGAAAAGTGGGATGATTTCGGCAAGATACCATTTGAGCCGCCCGCCGGTTTTTTTGAATACATTACCCATGACGGGCATGCGCATGGGCGGCAATTCGGTGACGAGGGGGACACGGTGTCCCTTGACCAGTTGTCCGGCAAGCCATCCAGCGACGAGCAGGATGACCACGACGCTGAGTCCCCAAAGGGCTGCTGCACCGAAAGAAATGCCACCCAATACGCCGAGGACGACGCCGAGTTGCGCGGAGCAGGGAATGGCGAGCGCAAGCAGGAAAGTGGTGATGAGCCGTTCGCGCGGGGTGTGGAGGATGCGGGTGGTGAGGGTGGCCATCGTCACGCAGCCAAGCCCAAGCACCATCGGCAACACGGCGCGGCCATTCAGGCCGAAGGAGGCGAAGGCGCGGTTGGCGATGACGGAAAGGCGGGTGAAGTAGCCGGAATCTTCGAGTACGCCGAAAGCGAGGAAGAAAGTGGTGACAATGGGTAGGATGAGCGCCAGCGCGTAGGTCATACCCATCGTCCAGAGCCCGTATTTGCCCACGAGCATGTCGCTGAGCCAGCCTTCCCCGAGGAAGGTATGTACGAAATTCGTGACGGTAGGATTGAGGATGCCAGCAAAGAGTTTTTTTTCCATGAGTTCGACCAGGACGCCCGCGCCAAAGTTGCCGACGAAAAGATAGACGGCGTGGAGCACGGCCAGCAACAGCGGCCAGCCCCACAGAGGATGCACCGCGATTTTTCCGAGCAGCAGCGAAAGCGTGCGGTCCTGGGCGGCGCTTTGCCGGGTGACAGTGCGGGCCAGTGCGTTGGCGGCGTGGCCGCGTTCGCGTGCCAACTGCGCAGGTAAGGAGCCGCGTCCGGCAAGCGGGGCGAGTTCACGGATGCGGGCAAGGATTTCGCCCCCCGCAGTTTGGGTGGCGAGCCAGCATTCGACTTCGTTGTCCCGCCCGAGCAGCAAAATGGCTAACCCGCGCGCGGCCAGATGGGGATGGGGCGCACGTTCAGCCAGCAGCGCGGTGGCCGTTTCGATAGCCTGTTCGGTTTCGGCGTCGTAACGCAGGAATGGGGCGGGCGGTTTGGCGTGGGTGAATGCCTCAGTCAATGCCGCGATGCCCTCGCCGCCAGTCGCTACGGTAGCGATGACCGGTATCTCCAACTCTTCGGCCAGCGCCGCTGTGTCGACATGTATGCCACATGCGCGCGCTTCGTCGGCCATGTTGAGCGCCATGACCAAAGGTACGCCGAATTCGGCAAGCAACGCCGTAAGGTTGAGCGTGCGCCGTAAGTTCCTGGCTTCCCCCACCTGGACGATGAGCCGCAGGTTTTCGTTGAGCAGCGCCCTTACCGTGGCGCGTTCGTCATCGCTGCGCGAAGGCAAGGCAAGCACGCCCGGGGTGTCGAGCAGCGAGGCGGTCCGGTCGAACCGCGCCGTTGCGCGCGCGGCTTCAACAGTGCTTCCGGGGTAATTCGAGACGTTGACGTAAGTGCCGGTCAAACGGTGGAAGAGGACCGACTTGCCAACGTTCGGATGTCCGACCAGAACCAGCGTATCGTTGCCCGGCGTGGGAGCCGAGGGGGGGGGGGGGGAACGCATAGTGAAGAGAAAACTCATTATTATTAATGATAATACTACTCATTTACAAAACAGATCAAGACCGCAGCCCTGTATCTTTATTGCGACACGGATCAGGAGCGGATGTCGGGTCGGATGCCTTTGGTTTGTGGCTTTTAAGAATGATGATAGTTTTCGGCCATATATTTTGCGGGATACCCCATGAAAAAGCTTTTGACGCTCGATATCATGTTGATATAAAAACCTTTCGTCATTCTTTACTGGCTGAAATACAAACCTTGCAATCGGTAGGCGGCGCAACGGTATGTTGAAACTTTGCAACGTAAGCATTCAAAAAAGTGGAGCTACCGCACCCGGGATGTGTGATTGAAATACATTCACCATGTATTTTTCCATTCCGGTATTCGTATGTTCGGATAGAATCAATTAACTTTTGCCGGTTCGGTTCTTTGCACTGTGGGGCGAGGCGGGTTTTCCGTTTGGGGCTCGATATGGGGATACGATATCCGCGGAAATCCCGGCTTCTGTATCGTCATGGATGCGCTACCATATGCTACTGTGGGTAAAACTGAGTTTTTATGAGAAAACATCGACAAGGCCGTCGTGATGAAGAGGCCTTTTCACACAGTCTTTTGCGGATTGACCCGCGAGTGCTGTGACATGGAAGCGTAATCAGGAGCCTTAGTGTGAAAGCAGGACGCAAGACTCTTTTCGGAGTGCTTCGCTACATCACTTTTTGGTCGCTTGTATTGACGTTGTTCATCAGCAGCGTGATATTTGCTGTGCTGTTTTTTCATACTGTGCGTGCGATGTGGCAGGACAATACAACGCTTCTTGCCCGTACTGCCGCCTATGTGGCTGAAACCGCAATGAAATCTGGCGACCGTCGTGCGGCAGGTGAAATACTGGTCAATATTTTTGGTCGCGAAAGGATTTGCCGGGTCACGATTTATACCGGGAACAGGGCAAGCGGCGATGTGTTTGCCCAGGCCACCAAACCGTGCGACGGTGCGTCTGCCAAAGGTGGGAAAAACCCGATAACCTCAATTCTGTCAGGCGATGCGGTACGGGTAGATATCAGAGCTAGCCATGATGGGAAGCACCTGGGTGTCGTCGAAGTGATCAAGGACGATGCCGTGTACACGGGGTTGCTGTATCGCGGAGCGGCGGTGCTGGTTTTCTGCCTGATCCTGGCGATATTGATGGCTCAAATGCCGTCGCGTTGGATGGAACGCCGCTATGCTACCGAACTTTCATCCCTTTCCGGCATGGCGCATGCGGCACGGCTCGAAGGCGATTTCACCCGTCGTTTGCCTGCGTTTGAAATCGCTGAGTTCAACGCGCTTGGGCAGGACTTCAATGGCCTGTTCGGCGAAATACAGGCACGCAATGCTGAACTTGTGCTGCGGCAATCGCACCTGGAAACCGTCAACCGGGCACTGTCGAACCAAGCCATGTGTGATACCCTAACCGGGTTAGCCAACCGGGCTTGCCTGAGCGAGCAACTGGAAATCGCCATCAATAAAGCGCGTGCATCCGGAACCCGGGTTGGTGTCCTGTACATTGACAACGATCACTTCAAAGACGTCAACGACAGTTTTGGGCATGCCGCAGGGGATTCCCTGTTAGTCAATGTGGGCAAACGCCTGAGTGGTGCGGTGCGCGAAAGCGACCTCGTTGCCCGCCTAGGGGGCGACGAATTCGTGATCCTGCTTGCGCCTGTTAATGGAGAGGACGACTTGCGGCACGTGTCAAACAAGGTTCTGTCCGCAATGTCGCGCAAATTGCGTCTGGCCGAACGGGAAGGAGTGGATATCGAACTGGGCGTGAGCATCGGTATGGCGGTCTTTCCGGATCAGGCCAATGATGCAGTGACCTTGCTCCGTGCGGCCGACCATGCTATGTATCGAGCCAAACGTCTTGGCCGTGGCCGCGCTTGCATGTATGACCCCTCCGTTGATGCCGCCTTGGATGAGGAGTGACGGAGTTTCCTCTTAGTCATTCACCATTTGCAAACCGTTTGAGGTGTTTTCTTAACGGGGTCATCCACACCGAAAATGTGCAGAAAATCGGTCGTGAAAGGCTGCGCCTCCGCTTCTTCGTTGCACCTATCTTTCCATCGGTTTGAAAAAACGATAGCGTTGGATTGAATGTTATCCCATGTGAACACTTTCGCTTTCCCCTTTTTCCCGACCGGTTTGAAGGTAGTCGAAAAATCAGGCTTAGGTTAAAACGCCCTAATTGATTTCCACCCGGTTGCGCCCATTGCGCTTGGCTTCGTACAGGGCGTGGTCGGCGCGCGACAGCGTTTTATCGGTGTTAGGGTCGTTATGGCTCATGATGGTGACACCAACGCTGGCGGTGATGTGGATGGGGATGTCGTTGTAGATGAGCGGGTTCTCTTCGAGCACTTTCCGTACCCGCTCGGCGAGACCAACTGCTCCTTCGCGGCTGGCCTGCGGCAGCAGGATGGCGAATTCCTCGCCTCCCAGGCGGGCCAGCATGTCGGATTCGCGTAGCAACTTGCGTACCTGCCGCACGATATGGCAAAGCACGGCATCGCCAGCGGCATGGCCGTGCGTATCGTTGATTTGCTTGAAGTGATCGATGTCGATCATTAGGACGGCAGCCTCGCCCGAGTAGCGGGTCAGGCGCGCACGTTCGTGTTCGATGCTCTCGAAGAAGGCGCGGCGGTTGGGGATACCGGTGAGCGGGTCAGAGGTGGCAAGTTGCCATAGTTCGCGTGCATGGCGCTTGCGCTGCGAGATGTCACGGTAGATGTAGAGGAACCCAATCAGGTTTTCATGCAGGCGGATCGGGATGAAATCGCGCTCGACCCAGCGACCATCCTTGAAATGGATTTCCTCGCCATACGAGGGGTGGTTCGCCGCGCGCAGTTCTTCGATACGGTCCAGGAAAGCTTGGCTGTTCTCGGCGATGTGGCTGCTGAACACCATCAGAGGTTGTACTGGTTTGCCCAGGACGTATTCTTCGGTTCCCGGCAAGCCAAGCAGTTCAAACAGGTTCTGGTTGAGCAGGACGATGCAGCTTTGGAGGTCTTCCATGACGAGCGAGCCAGGGAAATTCTCCACCACGGCGTTGAGGTGGGAATGCGCGATTTCGAGTTCCTTGCGCGCCGCCTTTTGCTGGGTGAAATCAGCCTTGGTGGCAATGAAGTGCTGAATGGTGCCTTCGCTGTTGAGCGCTGGCGCGATGGTGAGCAGTTCGTCGTAAAGGCTACCGTCCTTACGCCGGTTGACAAGTTCCCCGCGCCAGATACGGCCAGAGCGGATGGTTTGCCACATGTGCGCATAAAATGCTTTATCCTGTTTTCCGGACTTGCTCAGGGCGCTCGGATATTGACCGTTGGCTTCGACTGCCGTGTAACCGGTCAGGGCGGAGAAGGCCGGGTTGCACCATTCGATGAGGCCATCGGGTTTCGTGATGACAATGGCACTGGTGCAGGCGTTGAGTGAACCTTCCAGCAAACTCCGTTGCGCTTCGATCCTGGCGATCCGTTCACGCTGGTAGCGGTTAGTGTGACGGAAAAACAGGTAGCCGAAAAGCATGCAGGCCATGCCAATGATCATCAGCAACATGATGGTCATGTTGTTGCGCTGGATTTTGAGGACGGCGTCTTTGAGCAAGCCATCGTGGTCGACGGCCCAGGTGACGCCGATGGGCAATTGTGGGTGGAGGCAGTCGGCAACGATCCAATGCCGGGAGTCTTCCGTCGTTAGTTCCTTTGTGTCGTTCAAATTACCCTTTTGCCAGCGTTTGACGGTTTCGCGCTCAAACAGCAGCAGGCCGATATCCGTTGCCGCGGTGTCAAACAGCCGCAGGCCATCGGCGCGCAAAACCGCGATACGGGTAGCCGATACGTTAGGAACGTTGGTGATCCGGCGCAGCAGGTATTCGAGGTCAAGGGTAGCGACCAGGGTGTTTTCCTGTTCGTTGCCCTCAGGCAGGCGGGTGTGGATGATTGGAATGAACCCGTGGCCAGGCGTGCTCTTGGCGTTGTCAGTCAGGGGGATGCCATCAGCGATGTCATGGCCTCTGTATGTTGGTCCGATGCGCAACAGATCCCCGCTGGCCTGCGGATAGACGGGGCTGGCGTCGAAATCAATGATGCGTCCAACGTTGGCTGCCGTCGTGCTGGTGATGACTTTGCCTTGGGAGTCGATGAGCGAGATCGAATTTAGGTGGGGAATGTTGCTCAGGGCGTTCCGGAGGGTATTTGCCTGGGGAGGTTTGTGCGCAGCGGCATCAAGCAAGGTTTTCAGGTTGTCGTCGATGTCTTGCATCAACAAGCCGATGTCGTGGCTGAAGAAAGCTACATCGTGCTTGGCGATGGAGAGTTGGATGGTGCTCTGTTGGTGGGTCTGAGCTTCGGATTGGTACAGGTAAACCAGGGCGCACAACACCCCGCACAACGTAAATACGGCGGCGAAGGCAAGGTCGGCGGCGAGGAAGCGGGAACGTTTGCTCAGTTTGTTCATCGTGTGCCGTAGCGCAAGCCACAACAATAGCACGCCACTAGGCGGGAATGCGCTGTGTGGTTAATTGCGGTTTATCCCAAGAAGAGCCGGTAAGCGGGGTTGTGGGTTTCTTCGGTGTATTCGTAGCCGGGTTGGCGAAGGAACTCAGCAAAACTGGCCTGATCGCTTGGGGGAACCTGCATACCGACGAGCACGCGCCCGAAATCCGCACCATGGTTGCGGTAGTGGAACAGGCTGATGTTCCAATCCGAGCGCAGGCGGGAGAGAAAATCTACCAGTGCGCCGGGGTGCTCCGGGAAAATGAAGCGGTAGAGCACTTCGTTTTCGGCCTGCGGGGCGTGGCCGCCGACCATGTAGCGGACGTGGGTCTTGGCCATCTCGTTGTCAGTGAGGTCGACGGCAGGCAGTTGGTGGCGTTCGAGCAGTTCGACGAGCTTGGCAGCTTCGGTGCGGTTCTGGATGCTGACCCCGACGAAGATATGCGCTTTTTTGGCATCGGCGTAGCGATAGTTGAATTCGGTGATGCTGCGGTTTCCAAGGAGTTGGCAGAACTTGCGGAATGACCCCGGTTGCTCCGGGATCGTTACTGCCAACACGGCTTCGCGCTGCTCGCCCAGTTCGGCGCGTTCGGCAACGAAGCGCAGGCGGTCGAAATTCATGTTTGCCCCCGAGGCGACTGCGACCAGATTCTTGTCCCGTAGTTTGTGCTGATGTGCGTAAGCCTTGGCTCCGGCAATGGCGAGTGCGCCCGAGGGTTCGAGAATGGAGCGGGTGTCTTCGAACACGTCCTTGATCGAGGCGCAGATGGCGTCGTTATCGACTTCAATGATTTCATCGACGTACTGCTGACACAGTCGGAAGGTTACATCGCCCACGCGCTTGACGGCGGTTCCGTCGGCAAACAGCCCGACCTGTTCCAATGTCACCAGATGTCCGGCGGCAAGCGATTGCGCCATCGCGTTGGCGTCGACGGTTTCCACGCCAATGATCTGGGTCTCCGGGCGCAAACGCTTGATGTAGGCTGCAACCCCAGCGATGAGGCCGCCACCGCCGATCGCGCAGAATACGGCATGGATCGGCTGCGAATGGGCACGTAGGATTTCCATGCCGATCGTGCCCTGACCGGCGATAACATCCGGGTCGTCGTAGGGGTGGACGAAACTCAGTTTTTCGCGCTTTTCGAGCTCGATGGCGTGGGTATACGCGTCGGAGTAGGATTCACCCGCCAGCACGACTTCGCCGCCGCGTGCGCGCACTGCGTCGATTTTGATCTGCGGTGTAGTCCCGGGCATAACAATGACGGCTCGGGTGCCGAGTTTTTGCGCTGAGAGCGCCACGCCTTGGGCATGATTGCCTGCCGAAGCACAAATCACGCCGCGTTTGAGCGCCTGCGGCGAAAGGTTCGCCATCTTGTTGTAGGCTCCGCGCAGCTTGAAGCTAAATACCGGTTGCATATCCTCGCGCTTGAGGAGGATGCGGTTGTGGGTTCGGGCGGAAAGGCCGGCGGCGAGATCAAGCGGCGTTTCGATGGCAACGTCGTACACCCGGGCGTTGAGGATGCGTTCCAAGTAATCGGGGGTGCGGGTCATAGCATGCCTTAAGGTTTGTTTTGGAAAGGGTACTGGATACGGCGGGATCACCTATAGTGTGTCGTCTTCTGGGTCAGCCTGCCAGGCTGTCAGCAAGGAATGGAGGGTATCGGCATCGGCGGCGGCAAGCAGTCGTTCGCGGAAAGCATTGTTGCTCAACATCCGCGCCAACTCCGCCAGGATATGGAGGTGGGCGTCGTTGGCGTCGCAAGGAACCAGCAGCACGAAAATAAGTTTGACTGGTTGGTCATCGAAGGCATCGAACGGGATCGGCGCGGCCAGCCGGATGAATGCGCCGGCAACTTCGCCCAACCCATCGATGCGGCTGTGCGGAATGGCAATGCCATGACCGAGCCCCGTGGAGCCTAGGCGCTCGCGGGCGAAAAGTTTTTCAAAAACGAGGTTGCGGTCAAGTCCTCGTTGCGCTTCAAACAGCAGCGCAGCTTCTTCAAAGATGCGCTTTTTGCTGGTGGCGTTGGACTCGGCCACGACATTGGCGCGCGACAGGATGGAGGCGATGAGAAGGCTCATGGGATAAATATCCCCACGCCCAAGTGACTGCCTCGGGCAGCCACCGTGACGTTGGCAGATGGAATGCGGGATGGATGTTAGCGTTGTGCTGCGAATTTGTGCGAGTCGTGGTGATGCTCGGCAGTTTTTTGTTTGTATTTTTGCATTTGGCGGTTGAGTTTGTCGGCCAGAGCATCGATGGCGGCGTACAGGTCGGCATCGACGCATTCTACATGGATGTCCTTGCCGCGCATATGGGCGGTGGCTTCGGCTTTCTGATTGAGCTTATCGACGGAAAGAATCACGTTAACACTGGTGACATTGTCGGAATGACGGGCGACGCGATCGATTTTTTCCGACGTATAGGCGCGGATGGCGTCAGTGACTTCGACATGATGGCCGGTGATGTTGAGATTCATGCTAACTCCTCTTAGTGAGCTGGTGGTTAAAGAGCCTTTCGCTGACTGACGGCGGGGATATTGAGCGACGTACGATATTTTACGACTGTGCGCCGTGCAACCATGATCCCCTGCTCACCGAGCAGATCAGCGATTTTTGCGTCGGACAGAGGTTTTTTCTTGTCTTCAGCATCGATGATTTGGCGGATCAGGGCGCGAATCGCTGTTGAGGATGCCGCCCCGCCAGTATCGGTTGCGACGTGGCTACCAAAGAAATACTTGAGTTCAAATACGCCACGCGGCGTGGCCATATATTTCTGGGTGGTTACGCGCGATACGGTGGATTCGTGCAATTGAGCTGGTCTGCAACCTCCCTAAGGGTCAGTGGCCTCATTGCCACCTCGCCATGATCGAAGAACTGTCGTTGCTGGTCAACGATTGCCTGTGATACGCGAAGAATTGTGTCAAATCGTTGCTGGATATTTTTGATGAGCCAACGCGCTTCATTCAGTTGTCCGGACAGGGCTCCCGCATGGCTCCGGTATTGCCGCAACAATGTGGAGTAGAGCCGGTTGATGCGCAGCTTGGGTATGGCTTCGGTATTGAGGATAACCGTCCAATGCCCGCGAATCTTACGCACGTTGACATCGGGTAGCACGTAACGGGGCTGCGCGCCCGAGAGGCGCGAACCAGGGTGTGGATCAAGGCCGAGGATCAGCGTTTGTGCCGTGCGCAGGGCTTCGTCTTCGCAACCGGTTGCACGCTTGATCTGGACGAAGTTGCGTTCGGCCAGCCATTCAAGGTGATGCCCGACGATGATGAGCGCCAAGTCGCGCCCGAGTGAGGCGGGCAGTGCCCGCAGTTGCAACCCCAAGCATTCCTGCGGGGTGCGAGCACCAATTCCCGTAGGTTCGAGTTGCTGCACATGATGTAGCGCAATCACGAGGTCGTCGAAGTCGAACCCAAATTCGGGTGGCAGCAACTCAAACAGTTCTTCCAACTCCTGGTGCAGGTAGCCATCGTCGTCGAGTGCCTCGATGATGAAACGCACCAGCATGCGGTCGCGGTCAGAGAGCTGCGAGAGTGCCACTTGGGAGTCGAGGTGCTCACGCAAAGAAGTGCTCGCGGCCTGGGTTTCCTGGAAATCGAAATCATCATCCTCGCCCCTGCTGGGAACGCCGCTACCGGTATCCGACCAGTCGATCCTTTCTTCGTATTCAGCGCCGTCGGTGAAAGCAAGAGATTCCGACTCCCTTCCGTCGCTCCGTTCACTGCCGGTTCCTTCGGCCTCAGCTTTACCTGCTGTGCCGGGTACGATGTCTGGGAACCTGGAAGATGCGTCTTCGCTGTCTTCCTCACGTTCGAGCATCGGGTTTTCCAGCAGGAAGCGTTCGATTTCCTGGTGGAGTTCCAGCGTCGAGAGCTGCAACAACTTGATCGACTGCTGCAATTGCGGCGTCAGAGTCAAATGTTGCGAGAGCTTGAGCTGGAGTGTCGGTTTCATGCGTGCGAGATTTCAAAGCTGGAAGTGTTCGCCGAGATAAACCTGACGGACCTGCTCATTTGCGATGATGTCGGCGGGTATCCCTTCAGCCAATACACGGCCTTCGCTGATGATTGTGGCGTGGTCGCAAATACCAAGGGTTTCGCGCACGTTGTGGTCGGTAATCAGCACACCGATGCCGCGTTCCTTGAGGAAACGGATGATCTTCTGAATGTCGATCACCGCGATGGGGTCGACCCCCGCGAAAGGTTCGTCGAGCAGGATCAGGCGGGGGGAAGTTGCCAACGCCCGTGCAATCTCGCAACGGCGCCGTTCGCCGCCGGAAAGCGAAATGGCGGTGTTGTCGCGCAGGTGCGAGATGCCCAGTTCGACGAGGAGTTCGTCAAGGCGCTGGACGATCCGTTCTTCTTCGAGTCCCTGGAGTTCAAGCACGGCGCGGATGTTTTCGGCCACGGTGAGCTTGCGGAACACGCTCATTTCCTGTGGCAGGTAGGATAGCCCGCGGCGGGCGCGGGCGTGGATGGGTAGGCGGGTAATCCGTTCGCCGCCGAGATGGATTTCGCCGCCGTCACTGCGTACAAGGCCGACAATCATATAAAAGCAGGTGGTCTTGCCCGCGCCATTGGGGCCGAGCAGTCCGGCGATCTCGCCAGGTCTGACCTCGAAAGAGACATCATGCACGACGGTACGAGCCTTGTAGCGTTTGTGAAGGCCACTTGCTGTCAGCAGGCTCATGATGTCCCATCTTCCATATTTTCTTTAGGATTACCGTGAAGCACGGCACGGACGGCTTCGGCAGTGAAGCCTCGTGCGAGCAAAAACCGAGCCTGCCGTGCCCATTCGCGGGCATCAGCGGGCAGGACGGAGTACCGGGATTGCCATACCCTATGCGCACGTTCGAGTTCGCTTGCCATGTTGCTGTTTGTAAGCGTCTCTTCGACCAGTTCCTGTGCCAGGCCACGCCGGATCAGTTCATTTTCCAGGCGGGCGCGGCCAAAGCGCCCAGCGTGGCTGCATACCCAGTTTTCAGCCATACGTGCGTCGGATTGAAGGGAAAGCTCCCCCATGCGATCCAATATGGCTTCGATTTCCTTGCCCGTGCCGTATGGCGCAAGCTTCGTTGCCAATTCGGCGCGGCTGTAGTCGCGCCGAGAAAGGCAGCGCAAGACCCGTTCGCGTAGGTTCGGCTTACTCATGGCGTGGATGCCGAAAGGCTCCTATTCCTATTATTTATTTGCAGTGTCAGGTTTTGCGGGCTTGGCGAGTTCAGGCTTTGTTGGTGTAGTGGCGGGCAGTTCGGGCAAACCGACGGTAGACCGTATCCGGTTTTCGATCTCGCGTGCCATTGCAGGGTTATTGCGCAGAAATTCTCGTGTGTTGTCCTTGCCCTGGCCGATCTTGTCGCCCTTGTAGGAGTACCAGGCTCCGGACTTGTCGACGATGCTGTGCGCGACACCCAGGTCGATGATCTCGCCTTCGCGCGAGATGCCTTCGCCGTAGAAGATGTCGAAGTGTGTTTCCTTGAATGGGGGGGAGACCTTGTTCTTGACGACCTTGACCTTGGTTTCGGAGCCCACGACCTCATCAGCTTTCTTGATTGCACCGGTGCGGCGGATGTCCATGCGCACCGAGGCGTAGAACTTGAGTGCGTTGCCGCCGGTGGTGGTTTCGGGGCTTCCGAACATGACGCCGATCTTCATTCGTATCTGGTTGATGAAGATGACCAGGGTGTTGGTGCGCTTGATGTTGGCAGTGAGCTTACGGAGTGCCTGGCTCATCAGGCGAGCCTGCAGGCCTGGAAGCTGGTCGCCCATTTCGCCCTCGATTTCGGCCTTGGGCGTGAGCGCAGCCACCGAGTCAATCACGACGATGTCCACGCCGCCCGAACGCACCAACATGTCGGCGATTTCCAGAGCCTGTTCGCCGGTGTCGGGTTGCGACATCAGCAGATCCTCGACCTTGACCCCAAGTTTTTCGGCGTAAACGACATCGAGCGCATGTTCAGCATCGATGAAGGCTGCCGTACCGCCGAGTTTCTGCATCTCCGCAATGACCTGGAGCGTGAGGGTGGTTTTGCCTGAGGATTCGGGGCCGTAGATTTCGACGACCCGCCCGCGTGGCAATCCGCCTAACCCCAACGCGATATCCAACCCGAGTGAGCCGGTCGATACGGTTTGAATGTCACGCTCGATGTTGTCGTCGCCCATGCGCATGATCGAACCCTTGCCGAATTGCTTTTCGATCTGTGCCAGCGCGGCGGCAAGTGCCTTGGCCTTGTTGTCGTCCATGAATTGTTCCGTTCCTTTCTTTAATCAGGATGTTAAGGGTCGCAAATTATGGCATAAATATTGCATGCCTAACTGTGGTTCCATGACACAACCCGCTACGGCAGGCTTTCCGTACAAGTGCGTATTTGTATATATAAATATAACACGATGCAAGGGCCGCCATTTACTTTTTGCACTTTTTTTGCATGACAAAAAATCATCGGAATAGGTATTCTCGCCACACTCCTGGTTTCTAGCGTTTTTTTAATGTGGATGAGGGCGCACTTTCTCATGACGGTGCTAGAATCCATCGGGCTGATGTGGCATCGTCCGGCCGTCCAGCAAAGGCTTGTTTTGTTCCGTAGCAACCACAACCCTGTCTAATTGAGGAAAAGCATGAACAAAGGTGAATTCGTCGAAGCATTGGCTGATCGTCTGGATGTTTCGCGCGCTCAGGCAGAGCGCGCGCTGTCCGGGGTGCTGGAGATCATCTCCGAGCAACTTGCCGAAGGCGACAAAGTGGCCTTCATCGGTTTTGGGTCGTTCGAGGTCTCCAAGCGTGCGGCACGCACGGGTCGTAACCCGCAAACGGGTGCTGCAATCAAGATTGCCGCATCGAAAATACCCAAGTTTTCCGCTGGCGCAACCCTGAAGGCCGCCGTCAATGTCGGCAAGGGCAAGCGTTGATCTGATTTAGTCGACTGCTGGGAAGAAACTGGCGAGGGTGGTCGCCCTCGCCGTTTTTGTGTCTGTTAGCCGCGCAGGACGGTTCCCACGCTTGGCTCAGACGTTTCAGCCGTTTTTATTGTTTTCGTTTGCTACCTGTGCGCACGGTGGCGACCTCTTCGGGACGCAGGCTGGCCACTAGGCGGTCGAGTACGCCGTTGATGAATTTGTGCCCATCCGCGCCACCGTATTTTTTTGCCAGTTCGATGGCCTCGTTGATGACGACTCGGTAAGGTGTCTCGGTGTCGTGGCGCAGTTCAAAGACGCTCAACAGCAGGATTGCATGCTCGACCGGCGAAAGTTCCGCGATGGTGCGCGTGAGCAGCGGTTCGATGATTCTGCGCGTTTCGGGTGCTTCGCGCACTGCGCCCTGCAACAGGGCGGCAAAAAAATCGGCATTTGCCGGGGTGCGCGAACGGGTTTTTCTTTCCGGGGTTTCTTCTGGTGCGGTGCTAGCAAGAAGTTCTTCAATAGTGTGCAACTGCGCCTGAGGCGTTTGCTCCGGTAGCGAAAACCTGGCCGATGTATGCGCCGCTGCAGGCGTTTCTCGGGCAGGGAACTCATGCAGCAGCCACTGGTAGATGCCTTGCAGCGCGAATTCGCGCGCCAGCCGCCGCGCAGCGATTTCTCGGTGCCCTTCCCGGCTCATGGCAGCACCTTCAGCAAGTTAGCCATTTCGACTGCCGTGCGTGCGCAGTCGCGCCCTTTGCCCTGCATCCGCTTTATAGCCTGATCGTCGTCCTCTGTGGTCAGCACGCCGTTAGCGATCGGCAGGCCGCTATTGAGCATGACTCTGGAGATGCCAGCACCCATTTCGTTGGAAACCAGTTCAAAGTGATAAGTTTCTCCCCGGATGACCGCGCCGAGAGCCACTAACGCGTCGAACTGGCTGCTACGGGCAAGGCGCTGCAACGCGAGCGGAATTTCGATCGCACCAGGCACGGTGGCAATCTGGATTGCAGCAGGGGCGACGCCGAGGGCGCGCAGTTCTTCGATGCAGGCTGAAAGCAGCCCCTCACCCACGTTCGGGTTGAAGCGGCTCATAACTATGCCAATACGTAGTCCCTGGCCGTCGAGGTTGATGTTGTGTACTGCTGTAATGCTGTCATTGTGGGACATGATGCCGTGCAGGGAGGAAAGGGAAAGGGTCAGGGTTCGGGCGAGTTCGCGGGAACCGGCGGGATGGCAGGGAGCAGGACGTTGCGGTTGGCGCATGGTTCCAAGGTTGCGAGGAAACCCGTGATTTCGAGGCCGAAGCCGGCCATGTTGGGAATCTTGCGGGGGCTGGACAGCACGCGCATCTTGCCGACGTTGAGGCTGCGCAGGATTTGCGCACCGACGCCAGATAGCCTTGCGTCCCAGCGCACTGCCTGTGGGGCGTCCCTGCCGGTGAGGCGGTCGAGCAGTTCTTGGCCGGTCTGCGGGCGGTACAAGAGCACAACCACGCCCGCTTTTGCCTCGGCCAGCGCAGTAAACGCTTGGTGGAGTGGGACAGAATGGCTGCCAGGGGAAAAATCGAGGAAATCAACGAAAGAAACGGGTTCGTGCACGCGGACGAAAGTTTCGGTCTCGGGGTGGATGTCGCCCTGGTAGACCGCGAAATGTACATCGTTCGAGGTTTTGTCACGGAAGGCTGCGAGGTGGAAGTGCCCGTAGGGGGTGTCGATTTCCTTGTTGGCGATACGCTCGATCAGCCGTTCGTTGGCGGCGCGGTATTCGATGAGGTCGCGGATAGCACCGATCTTGAGTCGGTGCTTGCGGGCGAATTCGACTAAGTCGGGCAACCGTGCCATCGTGCCGTCTTCCTTGAGCACTTCGCAGATGACCGCCGCCGGTTCTAGCCCGGCAAGCTGGGCGAGGTCGCAACCCGCCTCGGTGTGACCGGCGCGGATCAGCACGCCGCCCTTTTGGGCGGTGAGTGGAAAGACGTGGCCGGGCATCACGATGTCTTCTGGCTTGGCGTGGCGAGCGACGGCTACCTGAACCGTGCGGGCACGATCATGAGCTGAGATGCCGGTCGTCACGCCGGTAGCGGCTTCGATGGAGGCGGTAAAGGCCGTACCATACGGTGTGCGGTTGTCCTTGACCATCTGTTCGAGGCCGAGTTGTTCGCAACGTTCGGCGGTGAGCGTCAGGCAAACGAGGCCGCGGCCATGAGTGACCATAAAGTTGATGGCTTCCGGGGTAACAAATTCGGCAGCCATCAACAAGTCGCCTTCATTCTCACGATCTTCTTCGTCGACAAGCACGACGATGCGTCCGGCTTTGAACTCGGCGATGATTTCGGAAATCGGGGATAGGGCGCTCTTGTGCATGGGAACCTGTGCCAAGATGCTATGGGCTTGCGCACGCATTTTCGTTTTCTCAATGTTTGGGGGCAATGGTGGGTGTGGGTTCAGGCGTTACCTTCCGCGCCTTTGCGCCAAGTCAGCATGCGCTCAACGTAACGGGCGATGAGATCGATTTCGAGGTTGACCTTGTCGTTCGTTTTTAGATACCTGAAGTTAGTGGCAGCAATCGTATGCGGGATCAGGTTGATCGAAAAATCGCGATCCTGGACATCATTGACCGTCAGGCTTACGCCATTGACGGTGATAGAACCCTTGCGTGCGATGTAGCCCGCAATAGTGTCTGGTGCACGCACCACAAGCTTAAAGCTCTCGCCTAAGGGGGTGAAATTCATAATTTCGCCGACAGCATCCACATGTCCTGTAACCAGATGGCCGCCGATGAGGCCGTTAAGGGCAAGTGCCTTTTCAAGGTTGACCGCATTGCCTACGCGGTTCAACCCGACCGAACAATTGAGGGTTTCGCGCGAAACATCAAATTTTACCCGGCTGCCGTCAAGCCCGATCACGGTGAGGCATACGCCGCTATTGGCGATGCTGTCGCCAAGGGCGACGCCGTCAAGGTCGAGCCCACCGGTTTCGACGGTGAGGCGCAAGCCATCGCCCAAAGGTTCGATCTGTTCGATAAGGCCGACAGCGGCCACGATGCCGGAGAACATAGGAGTACGGGGGGATGAAAAGCGTTTAATTATAGGCTGAAAGCAGCTACAGCGTGCGGTCGAGCAGGGCGGAGAATTTGCTGGCGGGCATGAACCCCGTTACGCGCAGGTCTTTGCGCAATTGCCCATCCGCACCAAAAAATACGATGCCAGGCGGGCCGACGAATCCAAAACGCTTGAGCAGCGCCTTGTGCGAGTCGTTGTTGGCGGTGACATCGGCTCGCAGCAGCCGCATCTGTGCCATCCGTGCAGCAACCGCCGGGTTGCTGAAGGTATCGCGTTCCATCTCCTTGCAGGAGGCGCACCAGTCGGCATAAAAATCGAGAAGGACCGGGCGGTCGGTGGTTTCCAGCCTGGCATCGAGTTCAGCTTCCGAACCGATGTCCTCGAAGGCGGGAAGGGCGGCTGCATCGGTGCGTGCCTGGAAAACGGCGAGCGGCCGGAGCGGGTCGCGTGACCCGGCAAGCCCTCCCACCAACATGACCACGCCACCGACGAGCAGGACGACGCCCACGCCCTTCCAGAACCACCGCCCGCCGCCCGCACCGGCGGGCAAGGGGGAGAGCGAGAAAAGGAATATCCCCGGGAACAGCAATAGCGCCGCCCACCCGAGCATCACCGCGAGCCCCGGCAACGCGGGCGAGGCAATCCATAGCGCCACCGCCAGTAACAGTACGCCCACCGCTTTCCGGACGGTTTCCATCCACGGGCCGGCCTTTGGCAACACCGAATGCGCCGCCAGCGCCACGATGATGAGCGGCACGCCCATACCCAGCGCGAGCGTGAAGAGCGCCAGCCCGCCCAGTACCGCATCGCCGGTTTGGGCGATATAAAGCAGCGCACCCATCAGGGGGGCTGTGACACAAGGGCTGACGATGATTGCCGAGATGGCCCCCATCAGCGCCACGCCGCCAAGGTGCCCGCCCTTTTTCCGGTTGGCGGCATCGGTGAGGCGGCTTTGCAGCGCTGCTGGTAGCTGCAATTCAAAGAGGCCGAACATCGACAGCGCCAGCAGCACGAACAGCAGGGCGAAAACCAGTGGAGCCCAGGTGTTTTGCAGCGCGGCTGAGAACCAGGAGCCGAACAGCCCGGCAACGACACCCACCAGGGCATAGGTCAGCGCCATGCCAAGTACGTAGGCGGTTGAGAGCGCCAGCGCACGTGAACGCGGTACGGAACTGCCCGAACCAATAATGATTGCCGACAGGATCGGGATCATCGGAAAGACGCAGGACGAAAATGCCACCAACAGGCCACCTCCGAAGAAAATGGCCAGGGCCAGCGGCACGCTGGCAGAAGCGAGCAGCCCGGCCAACCACCCGCTTTCATCGCCGGTTGCGTTATTTGCGTTGTTGCTGCTCGTATTGCCGTTGGCATGGTTTTCCGCAGATGTGCCTAAGTTGATTTCAGCACGTTGTACCATGGGCGGATAGCATATACCGCCATCCCAACAGCCTTGGCTCTTTACGGCCAGGGTGAAGCGTTCGGTTCCCAGTGGCGCGTTGACCGACAGGAGCATGCGCAACTGGGCACGATAAGTTTCGACTTCTCCAAAAATGGGGTCGTTCTTGCGTTCACCAGGCGGGCGGTCGATATGGCCGAGAACAACCCCGGCAGGGTCTGCTTCGAACGCGAAACGCTCACCGTAAAGGTAGTAGCCAGGTGCGATTTTAAAGAGTACCTCCACGGTATTGGGGCTGATCGCATGCGCACGCATGGAAAAGGCTTTTTCTACGGGGAGCGGGTCGCTGGCTTGCGCGCACGGCGCGCACAGCGCCAGCAGGTACGCAAAGAAGAAAGCGAAAGTGAAAAATGGCAGACGTCGGGAAATCGGCATGGGGTGGGGCGTCAGGTCAAGTGATAGCGGGCTGCGGGGAATTTGGCATCGTAACCGAAGCAGCCACCCAGTCAAGGTAAGCGGTTAACCCTCGCGTGACGGGCAGTGCGATCAGTTCCGGGACTTCGTACGGGTGCAGTGACTGTACCGCTGCTTCTAGCGCCGGGTAACAAGCATGGGTGGTTTTGATGAGCAGGGGGATTTCAGTGGCCGTTTCGATTATACCATGCCAACGGTATATAGACCCGCATGGCGCGAGGATATTGATGCATGCCGCAAGGTTTTCCTCGACGAGCTTCGCAGCAAGCGTATCCGCGCTCGCCTGGTCGGGCAAGGTGGTGAGGACGAGGAGAACTTCAGTCATGGCCGGGTATCCTGAACGGGAAGTACTGCGCATGATAGAACCAAATGTTGCGCATCGTGTAACCAATATCGTGGCGCATAATCGCCGCGTTGTTTCATTTCAGAGGCCGATTCATGTCTGAGTTTTTTGCTGTTCTGTTTCAATACTTGCTGCCCAAGCGAATGTTGAGCCGTCTGGCGGGCTGGTTTGCGAACTGGAAGGGCGGGGCGGCCACGGCGGCGGCTATTGCTGCGTTCGCGCACCGTTACTGCGTCGATATGGGCGAAGCGGCAGAACCGGATTTGCTTGCCTATGCGAGTTTCAACGATTTTTTTACCCGTGCGTTGCGCCCCGGCACCCGGCCGCTTGCCGAAACGGATCTCGTTTGCCCGGTCGATGGCGCAATCAGCAAGTGTGGAGCCATTGCGGGCGAGCAGATTTTCCAGGCCAAGGGACATCACTACTCGGCTCAAGCCCTCCTTGGCGGCGATGCCGAACTGGCGAAAAAGTTTGAAGACGGCGGCTTTGCTACGATCTACCTGAGCCCACGCGACTATCACCGTATCCACATGCCTTGCGCCGGGCGGCTCGTCCGCATGGTTCATGTGCCGGGGAACCTCTTCTCGGTCAATCCGCTGATGGCTCGCAAGATACCGGGCCTGTTCGCCCGCAACGAGCGGGTGGTGTGCGTATTCGAGTCGGAACAGGGGCCGTTTGCGCTCGTGCTCGTCGGCGCGGTGATCGTCGGCAGCGTGGAAACCGTCTGGCACGGCGTGGTGACGCCACCGCACAACTGCCAGGCGAGCGTCTGGAACTACGAGGGCAACGAAAACATCGTCGAATTGACCCAAGGGGCGGAGATGGGGCGCTTCAAGCTCGGCTCAACCGTAGTGGCCCTCTTCTCCCGCCGGGACACGCGCTTCGCGCCAGGCTGGCTACCGGGAAAGCCGGTCAGGATGGGCGAGGCGATGGGGAGCTTCAGGGAGTGATGGGCTTATCCGCGCTTCGCATGGCAAGGCAGCTTGGAGAATGAATCATGGATGAAAAGGACAAACCCCTCAAAATCAGGAAATGGGATGTTGTTGAATACCTCCAAAGCGAGGAAGAACAACAGCTCTATTTGGAAGCCTGCATTGAGGAAGCCGGTGATGATGCGGCATTCATCGCCAAGGTGCTTGGCGACATCGCACGTGCACGCGGAATGACACAGCTTGCCAACGACACGGGGCTTGCACGTGAGAGCCTTTACAAGGCGCTTTCAGGCGAAAACAACCCAAGCTTTGGAACGATCCTGAAAGTAATCCATGCCTTGGGGATGAAGCTGACTGTTTCGCATGTGTGATCAGGTTTGTGGAAATTTGCACTGGACAGGGTTGGTGTTTCAACTTTTTTCACCCTCTTTTTCATTTCTGTCATGACGTTAACTGTCTGTCAGCTAATATCCGGAAGCGTAAAATTATTTTTAACGATTTAATAAAAACAATAAGGTTAAGTAATGTAATGCATATCAAATATGACATTCATGCTGTTTTGTTGATAAATCAATCAACAGGTTATTTAAAAGCAATGTCATAATAAAATGATGAGTCATATGCTCGAACTCGACGTTTTCAACTGCCCGCTCGACGGCATCGCGCTGATCGAGGCTTCGGCGGGTACGGGCAAGACCTGGAATATCTGCGGGCTTTACCTGCGGCTGCTGCTGGAAAAAGACCTGCCGGTCAGCAGTCT
Organism: Betaproteobacteria bacterium; assembly: GCA_009781085.1. Classification (GTDB taxonomy): domain Bacteria; phylum Pseudomonadota; class Gammaproteobacteria; order Burkholderiales; family Rhodocyclaceae; genus WRNU01. The sequence continues at coordinate 4,644 of WQYV01000027.1, read as the reverse complement.
GCTGGTGGTGACGTTTACCCGTGCCGCTACCGCCGAACTTTCCGCCCGTATCCGGGCGCGCATCCTTGCCGCCTTGCGGGCGCTCGAAGGCAGCGCAACCGAGGATGACCCTTTCACTACGTCCTTGCTCGTTGCCGCACGGTTCGCTGGGGTCGATGACAAGGAAGTGGAACGGCGGCTACGTGACGCGCTGGCTTCATTTGACGAAGCCGCCATTTTCACCATCCACGGCTTTTGCCAGCGCGCGCTCGCCGATGCGTCCTTTTCCGCCGGTTTGTCCCAGGTGGTTGAAGTCAGCGAGGACGACAGCGGCCTGCGCCTCGATGTGGCGAGGGATTTCTGGCGGCGCGAACTTGCAGGAGTAGGGACGGCGCTTGCCGATTACCTGCTGGATTGCAGCGACAGCCCCGAACGTTGGGCCGGATGGCTCAGGCAAGCGCAGGCGCGGCCCCTTGCAAAAGTGTGCTGGGATGAGGAAACGTCCGAAGTTGAAGCTTCCTCGCTCCTGTCTCTCTGCGAAAAGGTTGATAGCGCCTATAGCGAAGCCTGCCACCTCTGGGGCAATGGTGAAGCGCCCCGGCGGGCGATTGCCGATGCGTTGGGCAAGGGCGGGCTGAACAAACGCAGCTATAGCGTTGAATCCGTTGATGCCGCGTCCCGGCAGTGGTCGGAATGGCTGGCGATGAACGACGTGCGCTACAAGGCGAGCCAGGACAAACGCCCCCTTTTGGGCACCGCCAGGCTGGTGGGGGGAACGAACAAGGGGCACATGCCGCCTGCGCATCCCTTCTTCGAGGCTGCGCAAAACCTGCTCAACGTGCGCGGGCAACTCGACGCAAAACTGGAAATGGCACGCCGTCGGCTCTTGCGCCGTTTCGTCGAACAGGCTGGGGCAGGGCTGCGGGCACGCAAGCAGGCCGAGCGCCGCATCAGCTACGACGACATCCTGTGGAATGCCTTTGAGGCGGTTACCTGCCGCCCCTGGCTCGCGGAAGCGCTGCATAAGCGTTACCCGGTGGCGCTGATCGACGAATTCCAGGACACCGACCCGCTGCAACTGGCGATTTTCCGGAGCATTTACGCGGACGGAAACCGTCACGGCAGCCTTTTCCTCGTTGGCGACCCCAAACAGGCGATTTACAGCTTCCGTGGGGCCGACCTGCATACCTACCTCGACGCACGCGAGCAGGCCGACGTGCGTTACACCCTTGGGCGCAACCATCGCTCGGTTCCGGAACTGGTTGCGGCCTGCAACCGGCTCTTTAGTGCCAATCCGCGTGTGTTCATGGAAGAAAGGCTCGATTTTCGACCCGTGCAGGCGCAGAAGCCTTCGCAACTTTCAGGGTATTCCGGTTTGCGCCTGTGGCGCATCCCACGCGGGGACGACGGCGAGCCGTTACCGCGAACAACGGCTTTTGACCGTGCGGCGGCGGCAAGCGCAGCGGAGATTGCCCAACTGCTTGCGGCGGGCAGGCGGGGAGAACTCCACATCGATGGACGCGCACCCGACCCCGCCGATTTTGCGGTACTGGTGCGCAGTCACAGCCAGGGCCGGCGCATGCGTGAGGCGTTGGCGGACAAGGGCGTGGGCAGCGTCGAACTGTCGCAGATGAGCGTTTTCGATTCCTTCGAGGCCGAAGAACTGGAACGGGTCTTGGCCGCGATTGCCGACCCGGCGCGGGAACGCCTGCGCAAGACCGCGCTCGCCACCGTGCTGATGGGTTGGGATGCCAACGCGCTGGCGAAGCTGGCCGAAGACGATAACGAACTCGTCCGGCAGTTTGAACGTTTCAGCGACTGGCACGAAAACTGGCAGCGGCGCGGTTTCGCTTTCATGCTGTGGCGCTGGATGGCCGAATCAAAGGTTGCGGCCCGTCTCCTCGCCCTGGAAGACGGCGAACGGCGGCTCACCAACCTCTTGCATCTGGCCGAACTCCTGCAACGCGAGGTGGGCGGGGATTCGCCCGCCGGGGTGCTTCGGGCGCTCGCCCGCCGTCGCAATGAGAGCGGCGGCGAAGATGCGCTGCTGCGGCTGGAATCCGACCGCGACCTGGTGCAAATCGTAACCATCCATCGCGCCAAGGGGCTGCAATACAGCATCGTGTTTTGCCCGTTCCTGTTCGATGGGCTGCAGCAAAGGGATTCGTCAGAGCCGATGCTTCTGTGGCACGACGACTCAGGCGGGCAGGTGGCAGATTGGCGGCATATGCCAGAAGATGCCAGCATCATCGCGGAACGCATCAGGAACGAACGCGACGCGGAAACCCTGAGGCTCATCTACGTGGCGCTCACGCGGGCCGTCCATCAATGCGTGCTCGTAGTCGGCTGTTACGGCAAAAGAGCCGGGAAGGGCGTGAGCAATAAAGAAAGCACACGCAGCCTGCTCAACTGGATGGTGGCCGGAACCGACGCGGCGCAATGGCGGGAATCGGAGATTGCGCCCGATGCGATCGATTCATATTGGCGTGCGCTTGCCGATGGCAGCGAAAACACGGTCACTCTGGAAGATTTGCCCTCTGGGGAAGGCGAGCCCCTGCCTGGGGGAGAAGAAAAAATCACGTTCTCCGCATCGTGTCCGCCTGTCGTGCCGGGAGGCTGGCAGATGGGTAGCTACAGTGCGCTTGTCTCTGGCGCAACCCACGAAGACGCGGCGCGGGATCACGATGCGCACGCGGCTGCCCCGGAGTTTTCTAACCCATCGGAAACGCCCGCTGCTGCGCCCATGCCGGAGGACGACATCCTGCTCTTCCCGCGTGGCGCGACAGCGGGCGACTGCGTGCACGCCCTATTCGAATCGATCGACTTCACCCGGCCTGAAACGCACCCCGCCGCCATTGCCAGGGCGCTTGCGGTGCACCCGCAACGTGCGGCGGGAACGGCCCTGCTGCCCCGTATGCTCTCCAACATGCTTGCCGATGTTCTTGCCGCGCCGCTCCTTGGCGACGATGACGCTACCCTGCGCCTGGAAACCGTGCCACGTTCGCGGCGGCTGACCGAATTCGGCTTCACCCTGCCGTCGCCCCGGCTGGAAATCAATAAGCTCTATGGCTGGCTTTCCTTTCATGGCTACGGCGGGCCACGGCTCGCCGCCCGCGATCTTACCGGCTACCTCAAAGGCTACATTGACCTCGTGTTCGAACATGCGGGGCGCTACTGGGTACTCGACTGGAAAAGCAACTACCTCGGCGATACCTCGTCCGCCTACGCCCCGGCGGCGCTGGAAGCGGCGATGAGGCAACACGGCTACCATCTCCAGCACCTGCTCTACACCGTGGCCCTGCACCGGTACTTACGCCATACCCTGCCGGGCTACGACTACACGCGACACATTGGCGGCACGCTATACCTGTTCGTGCGCGGCGTGCGGCCCGGTTGGCAAGTGGAAGGCGTGCCCACCGGCGTTTTCCGCCACCATGCACCGGAGGCGGTTGTCGGGTCGCTCGATGCCCTGCTGGCAGGCGGGCGGGCTGCAACCGGGAAAAGCCGATGAACAGCCTGCCCGTTCCTCCTGCACATGCTGCCCGCGAAGGGCTCGCCGAAGGGTTTGCTGCCCAGCTTGGGCGCTGGGTGGAACGGATGGGCACGGTTCGCCCCGACGACGTTGGATGCCTGATGCGCGTGGCGCGGGAATTGGCTTTGGCTGCGTGCAATGGGCATGTTTGCCTGCCATTCGCTGCCCTGACGGGGGCGGGTTTTGAAGAAGCATTGCGTGTCTTGCTCGCCAGCGGCATGGCGGTTGAAACTGGCGAGGCCCCATCTCACGTCCTGACTGGCACGGCCTTCCCCCTCGTCATCGACGGTGGGCGCCTGTACCTGCGCGCCTTCTTCGACCTCGAATCCCGCCTGTCCCGCGCATTGAATGCCTTTTCCGTGCCGCTGCCCGATGGCGCGCTGACGGTTGAGCGTACCCGTGCGGTGCTCGGTTCCGTTTTTCCTCCACGTGAAGGCGTGGACTGGCAAAAAGTGGCCGTCGCGCTTGCCTTGACCAGAAGACTTACCATCATCAGCGGTGGCCCTGGCACGGGCAAAACCACCACCGTGGCTGCCCTCATCGCCTGCCTGCTCGAACTCGAACCGGACTTGCGCATCGCGCTGGCTGCGCCCACCGGCAAGGCCGCTGCCCGGTTGCGCGAAGCACTGGACGCCCGTGCGCGGGATTTGCCGGAAACCGTGCGCGCACGGCTGCCAGCCGAAGCCCATACCATCCACCGGCTGCTCGGTGCGACCGGCACGGCGGGGCGCTTCCGGCATCACGGCGGCAACCCCCTCGCGCTCGATTTGCTCGTTGTCGATGAAGCTTCGATGCTCGACCTCGCCCTGGCTGCCAGCCTCTTCGATGCCTTGCCCCCACATGCCCGGCTGGTGCTGCTCGGCGACAAGGACCAACTCGCCGCCGTCGAAGCGGGTGCGGTCTTTGCCGACCTCTCTTCCGGCTGGCGTTTTCAGGCGATCGAGGCCGCACGGCTCGCGGCGCTGACCGATGTGCCGGAGGAAGTCCTATTGCAGGGGGCTGGAAGCAAGGCGGCACTGCCCGATAGTGTCGTCTGGCTTCTCGACAGCCACCGTTTTCGCGCCGATTCCGGCATTGGCCGCCTTGCGCGGGAAATCAACGCAGGCGATGGCGCGATGGCGCTTTCCTGGCTG
>WQYV01000026.1 GCA_009781085.1 Betaproteobacteria bacterium | reverse complement strand
GCGGCACTGCCCGATAGTGTCGTCTGGCTTCTCGACAGCCACCGTTTTCGCGCCGATTCCGGCATTGGCCGCCTTGCGCGGGAAATCAACGCAGGCGATGGCGCGATGGCGCTTTCCTGGCTGAAAACCCAAGCTGACCCTGCCGTCTCCTGGATCGAGGACGGAACCGGCAGCGCCTCGCCCGATGCGCCCCCCTCCGCCGCCGTGCTGGCGGCGATGGAGGAAGGCTATGCCGCTTACCTTTCCGCCCTCCGGGAAACTGCCGCCGACGGGCCGTTGGAAACCCGCGTGGCCAACATCTTCGCCGCCTTCGAGCGTTTTCGCGTGCTCGTGGCCGTGCGTGAAGGCCCACGCGGGCTGGCAGCGGCCAATGCCCATCTGGAACGCCATGCCCGCGCAGCCCTCGGCATCGACCCCGCAGCGGGGTCGTTCTGGGTGGGGCGTCCCGTCATCGTGCTGGAAAATGACCCCGTAACCCGGCTTTTCAATGGCGACATCGGCCTGTGCCTGCCGGGCCACGATGGTGCGCTTACCGTGGTTTTTCCCGCCCTAGGCGGCATCCGCACCGTCCCCCCGCGCCGCCTGCCTGAACACGACACCGCCTTTGCCCTGACCGTCCATAAAAGCCAGGGTTCCGAATTTTCCGAAGTCCTTTTTCTGCTGCCTGCCCGGCCTGTGCGTGTGTTGAGCCGCGAACTTCTTTACACTGCGGTTACCCGTACCACCCGCCGCGTGACCATCGCGGGCAGCGCGGCGGTGTTTGAGGCGGGATGCGCGGCACGTAGCGAGCGTTTCAGCGGATTGGGCGAGCGGCTGCGCAACCGAAACGGAGGAGAATAACAATGGAACTTTTTCTATGGCGGCACGCCGATGCGCTGTCGGGTATGCCCGATTTCGCACGCGAACTTTCCCTGCGTGGGCACCAGCAGGCCCGCAAGGTTGCGGCATGGCTCAGCGAACGCGCCCCCGACGATCTACGCTTCCTGGTCAGCCCCGCCGCACGCACGCGGCAGACGGTTGCTTACTTTCACGATGACGAGAGCGACATCCAGTTTTGCCTGCCGCTCTACGAAAGCAGTTCGCCGGAAGAAATACTGTCCATTCTCGGCTGGCCGAACATCACCCTGTCCACGCTTGTCGTCGGCCATCAACCCCTGATCGGCACGCTTGCCGACCGTCTGCTTGCCGGTACCCCGCACCCCGGGTCATTTCGCAAAAGTGCCCTCTGGTGGCTGCGCATCGAACCCGGCCAGGACAGCGTTCAACTCGTGCAGGTGGTGGATGGGGATATGCTGTGGTAGGGGTTACACGGGCTTCCTGACCAAATCTTCTTTTTCCAGCTTGTTTTTGCGGGCAAGCGGATACCAGAAAAAGTGGTGTGCCATGATTCGACACAAAAAACGGGGAAGAAGTGGGCTTAGATAGGTTACGTTACAAGGTTCTTTTGTCTCTATTTTTTGTGCAAGCAGTTTAAGTGAACGGTCAAGATTGTAAAAAATGAATCCTGCAAAGGGTATGTTTTTGACGAACCCTATCGTTTCCCCCGCGCCTTGTCCGATTCCTCCGCCAAACTTTATCCCTGAACGTTCGCACCAGTTTTCTATTATTTCAAAGGCAATATGTGTTTGCTTCCCTTCATAGAAACCGTTGTTGATGATTGTGTAGATAACAATATCTTCAGTTGGCTCTTTTGTTAGGTGTTTTTCCAGTTCTATCAGCAGTTTGAGCAGGTTTGTCGGTATGGAGTCGACATAGAGAGGGAAGGCCAGGACGATGACGTCTCCGGAGCATATTTTCCTGAGTGTTTCTTCTGGAAAACCTTTCACTCCCAGTTTGTGGTTTTTAATTTCGTGATCCTTGTTGATAAACCTTTTGAGTCTATCCAGTATCAAGCCACTATTTGATTCTTTGCTCTTTTGGCTTCCGTTGATGAGGCTGATCTTCATCACAGTGCTTCCAGGATTTCTTCAGATGTTTCGTAGAAATGAACCTTTGTTTCACGGGCGAAAAGGTTGATGCCGTTTGCCTTGATCAGTTTTTTCGCGGTTTCTTTTTCTTTTTCCGATATTCTTCCGTAAAAGTGTGCCGATATAATGAAATGATTGTCGTATCTGTTACTATGATGTGTTTCTTTGTTTTCTGTCTTGAAGTAAGGTAGCATGTAAGAGATGCCTCTATCCAGTACGCCATGAATAGAGGGGCTATAGCTTCCATAAAAACATCTACTTATAATAATCAACTCTTCTGCTTTTGAGAATAACTTTCCCATGTGATTGTAATGGTCATGGGCGATACATTGACCAGGAGTTTTGATCCAGCAGTCGAAACAGCAGATACAGGGACGTATTTTTCCATTGTCGGAAACAATGGTTAGTTCGCCTTGAGTGTTTTTTAATACGATGTCTTCATCAAGCCCTTTCAGGTCATGAATCAGAAGAATCATCTCATTTGCCCTTTTTCTTCTTCGATGTGAGGTTTTCGTATAGGGCGACGAATTCCTGGGTCAGTTTGTGGCGGGGGTCGAGGTGGATCATCGGGGCTGCGCGTTCGTGCGATTCCTTGATCTTCACAGAAGCGGACAGGTACGGTTCCAGCACCGGCAAGCCTTCGCCGATCAGTTCCTGGACGACCTTTTGCGGCAGGTTGGCGCGGGGCTGGTACTGGTTGACGACGATGCCTTCCACTTTCAGGCCGTGGTTGTGGTCGGCGCGGATTTCTTCGGCGTTGGCAAGCAGCGCGTAGAGCGCGTTGCGCGAAAACTCGTCGCAATCGAAGGGGATCAGGCAGGCATCGGCGGCGATCAGGGCCGAACGTGTAAAGAAATTAAGCGCGGGCGGTGTGTCGATGAACACTTGGTCGAAGTCCCTGGCGATTTCGTCGAGCGCTTCGCGCAGCTTATAGATCTTGTAGCGGGATTCCAGTTTGCCCTGCAATTCTTCCAGTTTCGGGTGGGAGGGCATGACAGAGAGGCGCTCGAAAGGCGTAGCGGCGGCGAAATCGACCGTTTTCCTGGAGTCGAATCGGAACATCAGGCTTTGCTCGAAAAAATCCGCGAGCGTGGCTTCTGGGGGCGCGGCGTTGCTGCCAAGCAGGTATTGGGTGGAATTCCCTTGAGGGTCGAGGTCGATCACTAGCGTGCGTTTGCCTTTTTGGGCGCTGATTGCCGCTAGGTTGCAGGTAATAGTGGATTTGCCGACACCGCCTTTTTGATTGAATACCACGCGCCGCATGAGGTTTCCTCCCTTGTCCGCCTTCTTATTGCCCACGGCATTGTGCCCGCTTCCAGCGAGAAAATGAACACAGGCCGGGGTTTTGTTAAATTGCCACACACATTCTCTTCCCCACGGTGCACTCCCTCCGGCGCTACGCGCCAGTTCCCCCCGGAGAGAAACAAACCTGTTTTTCCAGCTTCCCGTTTCATCCGGCTTGCTGCGCGTGGACGTAATGGATCACTGGCGAGGGTAAACCCCAAACATATTACCCTGTACGCATCCTCTTTCGGGAAGCTAAAATAGCTTTTTTATGTCTTGCCCGTATCCGGGGGACTGTCAGAGCGTGTCATTGGCTTTCAGAGGGAAAACATGGATCAGGATTTCATCGCCGCAGCACTCGATTATCATCGTACGCCGAGACGTGGAAAGATTTCGGTTGTGCCGACCAAGAGCTTGACCAACCAGCGCGACCTCGCGCTCGCGTATTCACCGGGGGTTGCCGCGGCATGCGACGCGATTGTCGCCGACCCGGAACAGGTGCGTGAATTGACCAGCCGTGGCAATCTCGTGGCGGTCGTCACGAACGGTACGGCGGTGCTTGGCCTAGGGAATATCGGCCCGCTCGCCTCCAAACCCGTGATGGAAGGCAAAGGCTGCCTTTTCAAAAAGTTCGCCGGTATCGACGTGTTTGACATCGAACTGGACGAGCAGGATCCCGACAAGCTGATCGATATCATTGCCTCGCTCGAACCGACCTTGGGCGGTATCAACTTGGAAGACATCAAGGCTCCGGAATGCTTCTACATCGAGCAGAAGCTGCGCGAGCGCATGAAAATCCCGGTTTTTCACGACGACCAACACGGAACCGCGATCATCTCAGCGGCGGGGCTCATCAATGGGCTGAAAATCGTCGGCAAGGATATCGACAAGGTCAAGCTCGTGTGCTCGGGCGCGGGCGCGGCAGCGATTGCCTGTCTCGACCTCATGGTGGGGTTGGGCCTGAAACGTGAGAACGTTTTCGTCTGCGATTCGCGCGGCGTGATCTATCAGGGCCGCGAGCCGGATATGGAGCCGAATAAAGCGCGCTATGCCCAGGCATCCGATGCGCGGTCCTTGGGGGACGTAATCGTTGGCGCGGACGTTTTTCTCGGACTTTCCAAGGCGGAGTTGCTCAAGCCCGACATGGTGAAACAAATGGCCGACAGGCCGCTGATTTTCGCGCTGGCCAACCCGATCCCCGAAATCCTGCCTGCCGAGGCCAAGGCCGCCCGCCCGGATTGCGTCATCGCCACAGGCCGTTCGGATTACCCGAACCAAGTCAATAACGTTCTTTGCTTCCCCTTCATCTTCCGGGGTGCGCTCGATGTGGGCGCAACTACCATCAACGATGAAATGAAGCTCGCCTGTGTCAAGGCGATTGCCGAACTGGCTCAGGCCGAACAGAACGACGTCGTGGCCTCGGCCTACGGCGGGGAAGAATTGAGCTTTGGGCCAGATTACATTATCCCCAAGCCGTTCGACCCGCGCCTGATCGTCAGGATTGCACCGGCGGTGGCCAAGGCGGCGATGGATTCGGGCGTGGCCAGGCATCCGATAGACGACCTGCGTGGCTATGCCGAACGCCTGAACGATTTCGTGTACCAGTCTGGGATCGTTATGCGGCCTGTGTTTGCTGCGGCCAAGAATGTGGCATCCGAACTCAAGCGCGTGCTCTATGCTGAAGGGGAAGATGAGCGTGTCATCCACGCCGCACGCGTGGTGATCGAGGAGGGGCTTGCCCGTCCCGTGCTGATTGGCCGCCCCTCCGTGATTGAGGCGCGCATCAAGAAAGTTGGCCTCGACCTCGTTCCTGGACGCGACCTCGACGTAATCGACCCAGAACAAGACCCGCATTACCGCGAACTGTGGTGCGAGTATTACAGCCTGATGTCGCGTAATGGCGTTACGCCTGATTTGGCCAAAGTACGTGTGCGCCGCGCCAACACGTTATTTGGTGCGCTGCTGTTGCGTCAAGGCTATGCCAATGCGCTCGTGTGCGGCACGTTCGGTTCCTATGGCTACCATCTCCAGCATGTGCGTGACGTCATCGGCCTCAAGTCGGGAGCAAACCAGTTTGCGGCAATGGACTTGCTCATGCTGGCAGGCCGCGTGGTGGCGATTACCGACACGCAGGTTAACGAAAACCCATCCGCTGAGGACATCGCCGAAATCGCACTGGTAGCAGCATCCGAACTGCGCAGTTTCGGGATCGAACCGCGGGTGGCGCTGTTATCGCATTCCAACTTTGGCAGTGCCAAGTCGTCGGTTTCGGCACGTAAGATGCGTGCGGCCAGCGAGATTCTGCGCAGTACCGCACCCACGCTTGAATGCGACGGTGAAATACGCGCTGACGTGGCGCTGTCTCCCCACATTCGCACCGCGCAGCATCCTGATTCGACCCTCAAGGGCGAAGCCAACCTGCTGGTGATGCCCAATCTCGATGCCGCAAATATTTCATTCAACCTGTTGAAAGTTGCCAATTGCGACGGCGTTACGGTTGGGCCGATCTTGCTCGGCTCGGCAAAACCTGTGCACATCGTCACCCCCTCGGCCACTGTGCGCCGCTTGGTGAACATTACCGCGCTGGCAGTGGTGGATGCGGCGGGGCAGCACACGGGAAGCAAGTAGTCCCGGCGAATGTCCAAATGAAAAACGCCGCCCAGGTTTACCTGAGCGGCGTTTTTGTTCGTGGAGCGGGGTTCAGTGTTTCGCCTGCTGCCGCCGGGTGATGCCCGAAACCAACCAAAAGCATGGCTCACGTTTCAGGTTCGAGGGTATTGGGGGCAGCTCAAATCAACGCAAGGGAATGTCGGTAGAATGCTAGTTTTCTCGTGGTAGTTGGAATAAATGGGATGCTTCAGGCTATACACAGATGCAAAGGACTGTTCGTCATTGGTTTTGTCCTGTCGGGGACGCTCGGGGGTTGTGCGCATCAACTAAAGGACGTCAAAACAACTGGCTATGATGTCGTCAAGCGTCCGACGGAACCTAATGAATACGTCCTGATGCTGAGTGCGGAAACAACCGAATTGCCCTCAACGATCCGGCTGCAATGGCTCCGCAAGCCGACACCAGTAGATAGCTACACCGTTTTCCGGAAGGCCAAAGAAGTATCGTCTTGGGGGATACCGATCGCGACGTTGAACGGCAATGCGGTTGCTTATGAGGATACGGACGTCGCCGTCGGCCGGACGTATGAATACAAGGTTCAAAGCGGGGACTATTCAGGTTACATCTTGGCTGGGATCAAGGTGCCGCCCGTAGAGTTTCGCGGCAAGGTCGTCCTGTTGGTTGAGGCTGAGCAAGCGGCAGAGTTAAGCACTGAGCTTGAAACGCTTAAAAATGACCTGATCGGTGACGGCTGGGTCGTCCTGCGCCACGACGTGTCAAGAAACGCAACGCTGGAATCGGCGCGAGCCTTGATACAGGCGGATTACAACCAGGATCCAACCAACGTTAAAGCGATTTTTCTGTTGGGTCATATCCCCGTCTTCAAATCAGGGAATATCGCGCCGGATGGGCACAGGGATCACTTTGGTTCGTGGCCGGCGGATGCGTATTACGGAAGCATGACTGCGTCGTGGGACAATTCTCCTTCAGCAATCCCCGGCGATGTTGAGTTGCAGGTGGGGCGGGTAGATTTCGACAATATGCCTGCTTTCCAGAAGAGTGCGACAGAGCTTTTGCGGCAGTATCTGAATAAAAATCACAAGTACAGAATCGGTCAGATGACGACAACGAGGGACGCTTTTGTTTCTGAAGGGTTTGGGCGCACCAGCCCTAATAACGCTGCCCTTGCAAATGCCTATAGGTTTTTCCCAACGTTATGGGGAAGCAGGGCGCGGATCGTTGAAGGGGAATGGGCTAAGTATCTGCCTTATTACACGTTTACGTGGGGGCACATCAATGGGCAGGGTAGTTACACTTCGTGCAATGCAGTCGGCGGTCGGCTGACGACGGGTCAGCTTGCTTCCACGCAGAGCTATGGAATCATTTTCAATCAAACTTTTGGCAGTTATTTTGGAGATTGGAATTCTAAAGACAATTTCATGCGCGCATTCCTTGCCATGCCTAATCATGGGCTTACCAATGTGTGGACCGGGCGGCCGAATTGGTTTTTTCATCACATGGCATTGGGAGAAACAATCGGTTACAGCACCCGATTGACGCAAAACAACAAAGGCTTTAATGGAGGGTTATATACATCGGCTGGAATGTTCGTGAGACAAATTCATATTGCCCTGATGGGGGATCCGACCTTACGGATGTTTCCGGTGCTTCCGGTATCAAATCTGCGGGTAAGCAGCGTGTCGGATAGTCCGGCCACGTTAAAGTGGGCAGCTTCCAAGGATAGGGCGGTGACAGACTATTACGTCTATGGCGCGTCAAACCCGGATGGCCCCTATATGCGGCTTGGCATCGTCGAAGGAACTGCTTGGACGCATACAGACCCCGGAAACACAAAATATTACATGGTTCGCGCCTCCAAACTGACCGTAACGGGGAGCGGAAGTTTTTATAACTTGAGCCAAGGCGTAATGGTGCAAACTGACGTGCACGCGGAAAGTAAATAGTTCTGGCTAGAGCGTTTTCGGTTCAAGTGGATAAAAATCCCCCTTTCCTACGATTGTGGGAGAGGGTCATGTTTGGGGCGCTTTCGCCCTCTTCTGCCCCTCGGGGTGTTCAGACCGGGGAGATTGTGAACACCCGTTGGCGACATCGTAGACACTGGCCTGGCGGCGACGTATGGCATCCATCTGCGCTGACCTGGGGCGATGCGAAACTAACGCTCGCTGTCCATGTGCACAAGCTGCGATTCGGGATAACGCTTGCCCGCGGCGATGCCAGGCGGAAAGGCTTTGGCCAAGGCCGCGAGACGTTCGGCGGTGAATTGCACCTTCAGCGCGCCAAGTGCCTCCTGCAAACGGTCGCGTCGCCTTGCGCCGACCAGCGGCACGATGTCCTTGCCCTGAGCCGCCACCCATGCAATGGCAACCTGCGCAGGCGTGGCGCCGATCTGCCCGGCAATGAGACGCAACGAATCGGCCAGCGTGAGATTAGCTTCGAGGTTCCCGGCCTGGAAGCGCGGGCTGAAATGCCGGAAATCCTTTTCTCCGCCGCGTTCTTTCGACCGATCCTTGGTCCAATGGCCGCTAATCAGCCCACGCGACAGCACGGCGTAGGCGGTAATACCGATGCCAAGTGCGCGGCAGGTCGGCAGGATGTCGGTTTCAATGCCCCGCGAGATCAGCGAATATTCGATCTGCAAATCGCTGATCGGATGGACTGCATGCGCACGGCGAATGGTGTCGGAGCCGACTTCCGACAGGCCAATATGCCTGACCTGGCCAGCCTTGACGAGATCGGCGATAGCACCCACGGTATCCTCGATCGGCACATCGGCGTCGAGCCGGGCGGGGCGATAGATGTCAATATGGTTCACTCCGAGTCGCTGCAACGAATAGGCGGCGAAGTTTTTTACCGCGGCAGGCCGGGCGTCGTAGCCCTGCCAGCCCCCCGCCGGATCTCGCAGCGCGCCAAACTTGACGCTGATTTGCACCTGCTCGCGGTTGAGGCCTCGCAACGCCTCGCGGATCAGTATTTCGTTGTGGCCCATGCCGTAAAAGTCGCCGGTGTCGAGCAGGCATATTCCGGCATCGAGCGCCGCATGGATCGTGGCGATGCTCTCACCCCGGTCAGCGGAGCCGTAGAAGTCGGACATCCCCATGCAGCCGAGGCCGATGACCGAAACGGCCGGGCCGGTTGAACCAAGTTTGCGCTGTTCCATGATGATCCTTGCTTACGGTTATCGGATGATCGGCCTGTATGGCGCCACGTCTTCGGCCAGTTCAGCGGCGGCCTCGCCGCCCTTGGCCGCCGCGATGATGTTGTCAAACAAACGACTCACGGCTCCCATCAGTGTGGCGGCCCCGTTGTCCTTGGCCACCGCGATGATGAGGCATTCGTGCCAGGGCGGTCCCAAAGTTTTTATTGGCATTTCCTTGTAGGCATCGCCACAGTAGTACACGCACACAACGTAACGCGCATCCTCATCCGCGCGTAGCGTCGTTGCCCAAATCGGCTCGTCTGGCCGAAGGCGGCGGCTCAAATCCTCGGCCAGAGCCAGCGCGTGCTTACGCCCGCGCCGCGATGCGCGAAGCTGAGCCAGCCATGCACAGAACCGATGGATCATCGACGTGTTTCTCCTGCAGGGGAAATTGGAATCGGATCACGATTCCGGCACATATGCAATCCCGCGCCGCCACTGGGCAGTCGGAGTCGGCAATCGACGCCACCGCAACATCGCGGCAGTGGCTCTGAGCAACAAAAACGTCCGTACTGCCTGGACGTTGCTGATCTGGGGCGGATGCTACGACAGCCAAGTATGAACTCATGGTAAGCCATTTTTGCCGCATCTTCTGCACTACCACGATTTATCATACGCAATTGTGTTCTATTCCAAGCACCCCCAGTAGGGAAACGCTTTGTCGTCCATTTGCTTCCATGAAGATATGGATTATTGTGAATTAATTTTCTTTAATTTATAAAATATTTGTTAATTAAAATTAACACCTAATAATGGAAATGGTGAGTATTCTTTTTTCTCTATAACGAAATCAGCTTGTTGGAATATTTTTTCAAAATTGTCATAAAAAATTCGATATGTGCTCCAAGATAGCTGTTTCCAAAACGATACTCTGGAAATTCTTTTCCAAAGAAAGCAGCTGTTATATTATTGAAGCAATAATAATGGTGATCTTTTTCTGGGCAAGTAAATCGCCGAATAATAATGATTGCTCGAAATCGAAAATACTAACCCCAGAACCTGAGAAAAACGATAATACTTTATTATAAACCCATTCTTCCCCATGATGTTCATCATAATATTCTATATACCCATCGGAAGCGAGCTCATATCTAGAGATATCTATGATTTTCAAGTGTATTTACACGACTGTGTAAAAAATCCGACAACCGCTTCTATTGCGGTGAAGCATTTTAATCTGTTGGCATGATGCGCTTTTGCCCATGCAAGAATGGGCAAAAACCGTGGTTTTCTTCTTTTTTATAAGGGTTTTCCCTTATAAATCCTTGATCTATGTCGCTAGCACATGTCCGGAAAACGAGTATTATGCTGCACTGCATCGTTAATAACCCTGGCAACTTTGGTGCGGACCATGTCTCACGAAACTATCCTCATTCAGGTGGGGCTCGCCGACAAGCCCCGAAAAAGCCGTTGGCCGGCTCGGCTCGACTTGTTGCAAAGCATCACTGGCCTTTTCCTCGCGCTTTTCATGTGGGGGCACATGACCCTTGTTGCTTCCATCCTCTGGAGTAAGGATGCCATGTGGACGATTGCCAGGTTTTTCGAAGGCTATTTCATCTTTGGCAAAGGTTACCCATGGCTGGTGTCCTGCATTGTCGGTTTCATCATATTGGTGGTCGTCGCGCATGCGCTCATGGCGGTGCGCAAGTTCCCGATCAACTACCGCCAGTGGCGTGTCATCCACGCGCATGCCAAGATGATGAAACATGAGGATTCTACCTTGTGGGTATGGCAGGCTTACACCGGGTTCCTGTTGTTTTTCCTTGCCTCGGCACATCTCTACCAAATGATTATCTGGCCGCAGAACATCGGCCCTTACGTGTCGTCATACCGCGTGTGGAGCGAAGGTGTTTGGCCGCTTTATCTTGTCATGCTGCTGGCAGTGGAATTGCACGCCTGTATCGGCCTGTATCGGCTGACGGTCAAGTGGGGTTGGCCGAACCTCTCCCGTGAAACCCTAAGGAAAGTGAAATGGGGGTTGACCGCGTTTTTCTTGGTGTTGGGGTTTCTGTCTTTGGTCGCATATATGAAAATCGGTTATGAACACCGTACTCGGGTGGGCGAACGTTATACGCCGACCTGGGTTGTGGAGAAGGAAAGAGGCGCGCAACAGGGTTAGGGGGACGGGCAATGAAAACGGTCATGACCGATGTGTTGGTGATTGGCGGCGGCCTTGCAGGGCTTCGGATTGCCATTGCGGCTCGGAAGCGTGGGCACGAGTCTGTTGTGCTTTCGCTGGTCCCGCCCAAACGGTCGCACTCATCTGCCGCCCAGGGCGGCATGCAGGCGTCGCTTGGCAATGTCACTAAAGGCATGGGCGACAATGAGGACTTGCACTTTGAAGACACCGTGCGCGGCAGCGATTGGGGCGCAGACCAGGTCGTCGCGCGCATGTTCGTCAACACCGCCCCCAAGGCGGCGCGCGAGCTTGCGGCCTGGGGTACACCCTGGAGCCGTGTGCGCGGTGGTGACAACGATGTCATCATCAACGAGCAAAAAGTGACCCTCACTGAGCGCATGGAGGCTCATGGCCTGATTGCTCAACGCGATTTCGGTGGAACCAAGAAATGGCGTACTTGCTACGTGGCGGACGGCACTGGGCACGCCATGTTGTATACCACCAGCGACCAGGCCATCTGTCATGGTGTCGATGTGCATGAACGTACCGAGGCGCTGGCGTTGATCCATGATGGCGAACGCTGTTATGGCGCGGTAGTGCGTAACCTCATCACGGGCGAACTTGTCACCTATCTTGCTAAGGCCACAGCGATTGCCGGCGGCGGCGCGGGACGGCTCTATAGCGTCACGACCAGCGCGGTGATCTGCGAAGGCATGGGTCACGGGTTGGCGCTGGAAACCGGCGTCGCCCCCCTGGGAAATATGGAAGCCGTGCAGTTCCATCCCACCGGCATCGTTCCGGCAGGTATTCTCGTCACCGAGGGCTGCCGGGGAGACGGTGGCCTGTTGCGGGATGTGGATGGCGAACGTTTCATGCCGCATTACGAGCCAGAAAAGAAGGAACTCGCCTCGCGTGATGTCGTTTCCCGCCGTATGGAAGAACATATCCGGAGGGGCAAGGGTGTACCTTCGCGTTTCGGACCGTATCTGTGGCTGGACATTACCTTGTTGGGCCGCCTGCATATCGAACAAAAACTGCGTGAAGTGAAAGAAATCTGCCAGCACTTCCTCGGCATCGATCCTATCGAGAAGTGGATTCCTGTGCGCCCGACGCAGCATTACACAATGGGCGGCGTGCGTACTGACCATACCGGCCAGTCGCCTTGGCTTAAGGGGCTGTTTGCGGCGGGCGAGGCAGCTTGCTGGGACTTGCACGGTTTCAACCGGCTGGGCGGCAATTCCGTATCTGAAACCGTGGTTGCGGGCATGATCGTTGGTGAATTCATTGCTGATTTTTGCGACAAACCGGAAAATAGCGCCCCGTTTCCGCTCACGCTCGCACGAGAATTCGAGCGGCGCGAAGAGGCAAAGCTTGCAGCAATCCTTGACGGCGACGGTAAGGAAAACGCATTCAAGCTTCGTTCCGAGATGCAGGATGTCATGACCCACCAAGTTGGTATTTTCCGGCGGGGCGACGAGCTGCTCGCTGGGGTCGCGCACCTGCAACGCTTGCTTGAGCGGAGCGCCAGAATCGGCGTTAGGGGCAAATCGCGTGCAGCCAACCCCGAGTTGGTGGCTGCCTACCGTGTCCGGCGCATGCTTAAAGTGGCAATCGCCACCGCGTATGGCGCTTACCTGCGCACCGAGAGCCGGGGTGCGCATTTCCGCGAAGATTTTCCCCGGCGCAACGACGAAGAATGGCTTAAACGCACGCTGTCGTTTTGGCCGGATGAGGCGGCCAGCTTGCCGCATTTCGAGTACGAACCACTTGATGTCATGAAGATGGAACTACCACCAGGTTGGCGCGGTTACGGTGCGAAAGACTATATCGACCACCCAGACACACCGCGCCGCATGCAGGAAATAGAGGCCATTCGCAGCCAGATGGAAGGGCGAGACCGCTTTGCTGTCCAAGAAACCATTATGCCCTATGCCGATAAATTGCCCGCTTCGCTCGCTGGCCGCAACGAACGGCTTGATGAACCGTTGGAGGGTGTGTAATGAGAGCCATTGATAACAACACCCCTCAACAAAGCACCCGGCAACACCGGCATTTGCGCTTCAGCATCTTGCGTTACGATCCAAACGACTCGGCTTCGGTTCCGTGCATGCAGGAATACCAGATCGAAGAGGCTGAGGGCATGACGCTATTTATCGCCCTCAACGAAATCCGCGAGCATCAAGACCCAACCTTGCAATTCGATTTTGTCTGCCGTGCCGGGATTTGCGGCAGTTGCGCGATGATGATCAATGGCCGCCCGCACCTGGCTTGCCGCACGCTGACCCGCGACCTGCCTGACGAGGTAACGCTTGCGCCATTGCCGTTCTTCGAGTTGATCGGGGACCTTTCGGTGAACACAGGCAAATGGATGCGCGGCATGAACGAGCGCCTGCAAACCTGGCTGCATGTGCAGGAACGCGAAGTCGACTTACACCGCATCGAAGAACGGATGGATCCTGACATTGCCGACCAAATCTACGAACTTGACCGTTGCATCGAGTGCGGCTGTTGTGTTGCTGCCTGCGGGACTGCACAGATGCGCAAGGATTTCGTCGGTGCTGTCGGTATGGGCAAAATCGCGCGGTTCCGGCTTGATCCGCGCGACATTCGTACGGATGACGATTATTATGAACTGATCGGCGACGATACCGGCGTGTTCGGTTGTATGTCGCTGCTTGCCTGCCACGATGTTTGCCCCAAGACGTTGCCGCTGCAATCGCAAATCGCGTTCCTACGGCGAAAGATGGCGACGCTGGGATTGAGCGGGTAGGGGGCGATACTTCTCTCGTGAGCTGATTTACCTCCAGCACACGCTGGCATCTCCCCCGGCGCCCTTTTGCCCGGCCTGGTTGATGGTGAGCGTCCCACACGAGGCGGGGTCGTTGCTGCTTTGTGCACCCTCGGGTACGGCGCTAAGGGTGTAGGTTCGTGCAGCCTGATCCCCTAGGCTAAAGGTATAGTGGCCTGCCAGGCTACTGATGCACTGCATGCTCGGCACGGCAAAACCTGCGTAGGTCAGTTTCTCGGTGTGGAAGCGTTCCAGCGCTTGCGATATTTCCAACAGGCAAGTAGCCGCTGCCGCACGGTGGGTTTTTATTGTGTGTGACTGGTAGCTCGGTATGGCAATGGCGGCAAGGAGGGCGATGATCACGAGAACGATCATCACTTCCAACAATGTGAATCCCTTTTGCGTATTCATAGGTAATCCTAAGTTGGTAATTTTGTGCCAAAATGCATAGTTTTCCCGGGCTGCGCCAGGCGTTGCATCCGGGGTGGCGATGGCAACACGGCTAACCCGGCCCGGTTCGCAGGCGACGCATGCCCATCGACCGCCTTGGCCTGTCCGGGCGTGCCACCTAGCAAATCGCCAATCTTGATGGCCGAGAGAATTTTCCCGTTGCCAACGTCATTGGTATCAAATTTCCCGCCGCCGGGTGGGGCGATGGTGGTAACTATGGCGGCATCTCCATGCGATGTGTAAATGACAGTTGGCACGCTTACGACTCGTTCATCTCGGTCGGTCGGGGAAATATACCAGTCTTTCTTGTCATGGAGTTGCCAAGCGATGCTGCGACGGGCACCGCCAAGGTGTTTCCCATGGGGAATATGTAGGGTCAAAGTGCGCTGACCCAGGCCGCTGTGCGAAAGGATGGGGACATTTTCGCCGATTGCGCTATCAGGCGGCATTCAGTTGCAATTGGCTTGAACTACAGGGGAGGAGGCCCGTGCCGGAAAAAATACCTGGCGCTGGGCAGGTGGGCTGTCAGCAGTTGTCAGGCAGATACCCACCGGGAACGTCCCTGTAGACGATACGGTTGTGCCGACAGGGGAGAAATCAAACCATAACGCTGGGGTTTGGGCGTTTATCAGTCCGGAATAAATACCTTCGCGCAATAGCTCCTCGTCGCCATTGAGCGCATGGTTTTTATCGGTATCGATGAAAACCCGCCAAGTGCGGTCATCAAGCGACAATGAAACAGTCCGGTTAGTGCGAATAGCTTCGGAACGGGCAAACTGAATTCCCGCGACGAGCTCGTCGGCTGTGCCGCGGACGGCCATCTTGCGGCTGACGGACTTGAACGAGGGAACTGCGGCGGCTGCGAGGACGGCAGCGATTGCAAGCGCGATGAGCAGTTCGGTCAAAGTGAATCCGCCGTCCCGGCCGCTACGGGAAACGTGACAGGACGAACGTGCGAAAGACACACATTTTGAGGAAAAAATCATATTAATTCTCACGCCTGAATGTAGCTTATCCAGTGTTGTGACGTTCCACGCTAACGTCAAGGGCATTTGGAGCAGTAGCGTTGTGACAGTCCGGATAAAGGGGATGGGGATACTGAAGCGGGCGAAAGTTTTGTCTGTTTTGCTTGGGCTGACGCTGCTTGCCATTGCGCCGGTTGGGAGCACGCAAGCAACTGAGGTAGCCCTGTTGTCGGGTATCGTAGGGACACGTGCCGTGCTTGTCGTCGGTAACGGGGCGCCGCAACTGCTGGCGGTGGGGGGGTGGTATTTGGCGGGTAACGCTGAAATCGCTGAAAATAGGGGGGCTGTGTTTTGGTGATGTTGACGCAGTAGTGATGCAGGCCGACATGCCCGAGGTGCTGCTTGGGATGGACATTCTCGAACGGATGGAGATGCGGCGCGACGGCAAGTTGATGCGGTTGAGGAAGAAACTGTAGCAAAGGACGAATGTGAGCAAGGCACATGAAATCGTGGGCATGTTGCGGCGACGTCTGGCACAGGCCGAACCGGGGCAGGGGCGGGAAGAGCCCGGTAGCCGGCTCAATGCCATTAGTGGAGACTGGCCTGGCGCGGGCGGTGAGCAACCCCGCCCAGCGGCCGTGCTCGTCCCGCTGGTGCTGCGCGAACACCGGAAAAACAGCCCCACCGTGCTCTTTACCCGGCGTACCGACCACCTGCACCACCATCCAGGGCAAATCAGCTTTCCGGGCGGAGGCATGGAAGAGGGCGACTCCTCTGCTGAGGAAACCGCAGTGCGCGAGGCGGAAGAGGAAATTGGGCTTGCCCCGGAGCGGGTCGAACTCATTGGGCGCTTGCCGGATTACCTGACCGGGACAGGTTTTCGCGTCACCCCCGTCGTGGGGCTCCTGCACCCGCCGATCAAGCTGAGACTGGACAGTTTCGAGGTTGCCGAAGCGTTTGAAGTGCCGCTTGCGCATTTTCTTGACCCGGACAACCACCAACGGCATAGCATCCGGATCAATGGTGGCGAGTTGCGTCAGTTCCACGCCATGCCCTATGGCGATTACTACATTTGGGGTGCGACGGCGGGCATGTTGATGACGCTTTATCGGCTGCTTGCCGGATAAATCAGGCTTCATTATTTGTCAATTTCGTACAAGTCGGCACTTTCTCCCGGGGCTACGCTACCGGCGTCCGATCCGCATTTCGCGGGCACTGTTTGAGTACTGGGAGAAAATCGATGCAAACCCTAAAGGAATCCGGAAAAACTCTGTTTGCGGCCTTCGAGCAGGGCGAATTGGCCTTGCCGGGCAGGCGGGTGATGTTTATGGAACGGGATTGGCAACCGCATTCCCAATTCGCGGGTGTTGCCTTGAAGCATTTGCTGACTGCCACTGACACGAATGGGGCGTTCAGTTATCACCTCGTGTGTGTTGAGCCGGGATGCGCGATTGGAGAACACATGCACGCAACGCAGCGGGAAACGCATGAAGTCATTGCGGGAGCCGGTGTCTGCCGGAACCAGAATGAAGATTTCGACTACCGCACAGGGGTGGTTTCCCTCATCGAACCTGGCGTACAGCATTCGGTGACAGCGGGCGGGGAAGGGCTTTTGCTGTTCGCCAAATTCATTCCGCCGCTGTTGTGAGGTGCAGGGGTGGCAGGATGTGTCCGGCACGCCGGTACTGGCTGGGTGTTATACCCGTAGCCCTGCGGAATTCCCGGATAAAGTGGCTCTGGTCGTAAAAACCGGCGGCGAGTGCCAGATCGGTGAGGGATGTAGTGGTAAGGCAGGCGCGGCGTGCACGGCGAAGACGGTTCTGCATCTGGAAACGGTGTGGCGTTAAACCGTAATGTGCGCGAAACCGGCGGATCAATTGGAACTTGTCGAGCCGTGTCCGCTTGGCTAGGTCGTCCAAGGAAAAATTTTCTTCTGGATGTGTCTCCAGAAAGGTTTTCAGTTCATCGAGGGCATTGTTTTCAACTGCCATTACCGTACCGGTTGTGCATTCGAGCGCCGTTGTCAGCACTGCGTATTCCGAACCATGCAGCCATCCATCGCGGCATAACGCCGATAAACGCCCTGCAATGATTTTCGTGTTGCCGGGAGTGCCAAGCGTTTTCGCATCGACGCACAGGTTGAGCAGGGCGTAAGGCTGCGAAGCGGACAGGCAGTGTGCCTCATGCAGTCCCAGGATGAAAAGTTCGCCTGCGTGCAGGACGGTTTCCCGTGCGTTACGACGCCTGAACAGTGTGATCGTACCCTGGCGTACTAACCCCAAAACGTAAGAAGATACATGGCTGTGCCACGGATAATCCATCGTATGCCCGGCGCTTGCCAGCAATTCGACGCCCAGTTCAGGATCGAGGACAAAACGGAAATCAGTGTGTCGCATCGTTCTTTCCTGCGAGGAGATTTGTTGATGATTTTAGCTGTAGAAGTCGGTGGAACAAGTCTTCAGCACAACCAGTAAAATCCCAGGATGTTCGACGTCATCCTTTTCGAGCCGGAAATACCGCCCAATACCGGCAACGTCATCCGGCTCACCGCCAATGCCGGGGCGCGGCTTCACCTCGTGGAGCCGCTTGGGTTTGATCTCTCTGACCGCCAGTTGCGGCGCGCGGGGCTAGATTACCATGACCTTGCCCATGTGACCGTGCACCCGGACTGGGCCACATGCCGTGCGCGGTTCGTCGGGCGAAGGATGTTCGCCTTGAGCACACGCGGCGGCGAGCGTTACGACCGCGTGGCTTACGCCAAGGGCGATGCGTTGCTTTTTGGCCCTGAAACCCGTGGCCTGCCAGATGCGGTGCTGGAAGAATTTCCACCTTCGCGACGGCTGCGCATCCCGATGTGCCCGGGCAACCGCAGCATCAACCTCTCGAACGCCGTGGCGCTGGTGGTGTACGAGTGCTGGCGGCAGAACGGGTTTGCGGGGGCGGGATGACGGGAGGGGGTTAGCGTTCCCGCTCCTGCTTCGGGTCGCGCGCCAGCAGTTGCTCAACCGCGTCATGGGGAGCCGCGCCACCCTGCAGCAGAGCGTCCACGCCGGTGCAGATTGGCATGTCTACGCCAAGGCGGCGGCTGAGTTGGGTGGCTTCGCGTGCGGTAGAAACGCCTTCGGCCACATGGCCGAGTTCGGCGAGGATGTCCGGGAGTTTTTTCCCTGCGGCGAGCGCCAGCCCGACCTGACGGTTCCGGGAAAGGTCGCCGGTGCAGGTAAGGATGAGGTCGCCCATACCGGCCAGCCCCATCAGGGTTTCGGGGCGTCCACCGAGTGCGTTTGCGAGCCGTGCGATTTCAGCCAATCCGCGGGTGATGATCGCAGCCCGTGCGTTGAGGCCGTAGCCCATGCCGTCGGTCACTCCGGCAGCGATGGCGATGACGTTTTTGAGCGCGCCGCCAATCTCACAACCGATGACATCATCGTTTGCGTAGATTCGAAATTTTGGTTGATGCAGCTTGTGTACCCAGGCAGTGGCAAAGTTGGGGTCGTTTGATGCCAGGGTGACAGCTGCGGGGAGGCCGTGTGCGACCTCGGCTGCAAAACTGGGGCCGGTGAGTACGCCGCAGGCAGCATCCTTGCCCATCTCCTCGGCAATGATTTCATGCGGTAGCTTGCCGCTGCCAGCTTCAAACCCTTTGCATGCCCAGATGAGTGGCACGGCAGGAGAGCCTTGGCGAAGGCTGCGCAGCATACGCACAGTTTCGCGCAGCCCGGCCAGCGGCGTTGCGACGAAATGTAAATCAGCACCTTGAGCAGCCTGGCCGAAATCGGCGCTGAATTCCAGTTCGGAATGCAGGGCAATACCGGGCAAGAAGAGTTTATTTTCCCGTTCGCAGCGCATCGTTTCGATGTTGTCAGCTTCGCGTCCCCACAGGCAGACTGCATGGGTAGCGGAAAACGCTTGCGCCAGCGCCGTGCCCCATGCGCCTGCCCCGAGAACGGCGATACGTACCCTCTGCGGTAGTTGCTTCAAAGCCCCCATACCTCGGTGGAGCGTAGAAAACCACTGCTGCCGCTGACGTGTTGCACCTTGACCCACCCGCCTGGGGCGACAGAAACGAATTCAAACGTCACGTTCCGGACGGCCTCGAAAACTACCGGGGAACGTTCGTCTGCCTCACGCCGCACCGCAGCCTGTTCAGCGGTGACGAGCACGGTGCGCTGCTTGCTGAGGGCGTTGGCTTCGATCCATGACAAGGCGCCAGAGGGGTCACGCACCCTCGCCCATTGCAGGTCGGGGGTCGTCACTACGACTTCCACCGGCGTGCCGGTGCGGATAATGGCAAGCTTATGGGCTTGCGGGGAGGAAGCCTCGAAAAGAACCGCGTTCCGGGAAACGGAAGCATAATCAATAGCCTGAGCCGAAGCGGCCAGCAAGGCCAGCCCGGTTGCAAGGATAACAGGGCGGATCATGGGGGTTCCCTCCTTGTTGGCTGCGGTTGCTGGGTTACTGCACCGGCAAGTCCGAGTTTGCACCGCTCTGGTGCGACTGTTGGAAAAGGGCCTCGAAATTGACCGGGGTGAGCAGCACGGGTTGAAAACCGGCACGGGTCACGGCATCCGAGATCGTTTCGCGCGCGTAGGGGAAGATGATATTTGGACAACCGATGCCCAGTATCAGTTCGAGTTCATCTTCGGGCGCGTTCTGGATGCGGAAAATACCGGCCTGGGTTGCTTCGACCAGGAAAAGGGTACGGTCTTCGCTCAGGGTCGCTTTGACGGTGATGGTGAGCTTGACCTCAAAGACACCGTCGTCGATAGCACCGGCTTCGGTACGAAGTTGGACGCCGACTTGCGGGGTATCGCGGGAAAGGAAGATTTGCGGTGCGTTGGGGACTTCGAGTGAAAGATCCTTGACGTAGATTTTTTCGATTGCGAAGACGGGCAGGTTGTCGGAAGCATTGTCGGCCATGTTGATATCCTGTAGTTGGTTAGGTGGGATGAAGGATAGAGGGAATTTAAAATATAGGCTCAGGCGTTTTACTCACCCAACAGGGCGGACAACCGTCCTTCGCTGTCAAAAGCCTGGAGATCGTCGCAACCGCCGACATGATAGTCGCCAATGAAAATTTGAGGAACTGTCCGCCGACCGGTGATTCGCATCATCTCATCGCGCAGGGCCGGGTCGATGTCGATGCGGATTTTTTCAATCTCAGTCACTCCGCGTGCGCGCAAAAGCTGTTCGGCTTGCTGGCAGTATGGGCAAACGGCAGTCATATATATCTTTACGGGCGGCTTGGGCATGGTGTGCCTCACTTTTTCTTGCGGGTGAGGGGATATCCAGCTTTTTCCCACTCGAATAGCCCCCCGCGTAGGTTGTAGAGTTTCTCGAACCCCGCTTTTTTCAGGGTGGCAATTCCCTTGGCTGCAGTCGCTCCACTGTTGCAGTAAAGGATGAGCGGGCGGGCGCGGAACTTTTCGAGCTCCGTGCCGCGGCGTTCGAGGTCGGCAAATGGCAGATGCCGGGCATTGGGCAAATGCCCTTTTTCGTAATCGCCTTGGGCGCGCACATCGACTGTCACTGCGTCCTCGCGGTTGATGAGCATGGTGGCCTCAATGGGTGTGAGCAAGCTCTTGTCGCGATACTGGCGGATAAACTCGACGAGCAACCACCCGCCAGAAACTGCAGCCAAAACGGCCCAAAGCAGGTTTTGTTGATGTTGCAGGAACTCCACGTAAAAAATGCTCCAAGGGTTATTATATTGACGCAAAGCGTAGGATATAGTGAGTGCGCTCCTGCCTTTGATGCCAAACCCTGCGGCACGGGAACCAATCCCAACAATTCCAGGGACGGCAGGAAAAAAGAAGCACGAAAACCATTAGTATACGATAGATCGAACGTTTTTTTACCCCTTTTCATTCCTTTCTCCCTGGGCTATCCCATGTTCAAAATCGTGTTGCTTCGCCACGGCGAGTCTGCTTGGAACAAAGAAAACCGCTTCACCGGTTGGACTGACGTCGATCTGACCGAACAGGGCATCGCAGAGGCGCGTGCTGCCGGGCAGTTGCTCAAACGTGAGGGCTACTTCTTTGATTTAGCTTTTACCTCAGTGCTCAGGCGAGCCAACAAAACGCTCAATGTCGTGCTCGAAGAACTTGATGCACTCTGGCTGCCGGTCGAACACTCCTGGCGGCTGAACGAGCGTCATTACGGCAGTTTGCAAGGGCTGAACAAAGCCGAAACTGCTGCCCGCTATGGCGACGCGCAGGTGTTGGTCTGGCGGCGTTCCTACGACATTCCCCCCGATCCGTTGGAAGAGGGTGACCCCCGGCTTACCGTTGACGATCCCCGTTATGCCCTGCTCCCCAAGTCGGCGTTTCCACGCACCGAATGCTTGCGCGATACCGTGGCGCGAGTCGTGCCGTACTGGGAGGCCGTAATTGCGCCACAAATCCTCGCCGGACGGCGCATCCTTATCGCTGCGCACGGCAACAGCCTGCGGGCACTCATCAGATATCTTGATGGCATCAGCGAAACGGACATCGTCGGGCTCAATATCCCAACTGCGCAGCCGCTAATCTATGAGCTGGATGCCAACCTGCGGCCGGTCAGGAGCTACTACCTCGCTGATGAAAACACCATCCGCGCCGCCCAGGCTGCCGTAGCCAACCAGGGCAAAGCTAGGGGGTGACCGGTTCTGTTGTGAGCGCTTTTTCCGTTCGGCACGCATTGGTTTTGGTTTTCGCACTGGCGATGTGGGGGGGGATGGGGCTGTCTGACCCGTTGCATGCCAAGCCGGCAAGCGGGTCGGGTAAAAAAACGACCAGAACCGCTAAAACCACTAAGTCAGCAAGTGGATCAGGCGGGGCTACCAAAGCTGCCAGGCCAACAAACGGGCCGAGTAAGGCCGAAATCAGTGCCAAGCGTTCCGAACTCAAGGACATCGGGCGCCGCCTTGGGGATTTGCAACGCGACCTGGAAAAAACAGAAAACCAGCAAACCGAAGCTGCTCGCGCCATGGCTGATGTCGAGCGCGAGGTCTCAAAGGCCACGCGCGCCTTGCGCCATGCCATGTCCGAGCATGCTGAGGCTGACCGTCAACTTGCCGAACTCAAAACCGAACAGCAGCAACTCGAAGAACACATTGCTGTCCGCCAGAAGGAACTGAGCGAATGGTTGCACCGGAACTACCTCTACGGTACGCCCAGCGGCATCGTCGCCTTGCTGGCGGCGTACGACCCTAACCAGTCCGTGCGCGATAGCTATTATCTTGAGCGCCTTGGCCACGCCCAACTTGAGCTGATCGAAGGGCTGAAGGCCAACCTACGGCTCAAGGCTGAACATGCCCAGCAAGCCGACACCCGTCGGATAACTCTGGTGCGCCTTGAAGATGACCGGCGCAGGCGCCGGGAAAAACAGGAGGAAACCTATGCGCGCCGCCGCGAAACCCTTGGGAAGATACAGGCGACGCTGAAAACGCAGAAGGAGCGGATGGCTACCCTCAAGGCCGACGAAGGACGATTGACACAGATTGTTAACACGTTGGTGCAGCGGGCCGCCGAAGCCGAAGCGCGGGCAGCGGCCGCAAGGCGCGAACGCGAACGTGCAAGTGCCCGGGCGCGGGTGCGACAAAACAGCGTGGCGTCCCGCAGGGTGAGGCAGTC
Source organism: Betaproteobacteria bacterium (assembly GCA_009781085.1). GTDB lineage: Bacteria > Pseudomonadota > Gammaproteobacteria > Burkholderiales > Rhodocyclaceae > WRNU01. The sequence continues at coordinate 7,800 of WQYV01000026.1, read as the reverse complement.
CCCGAATGTGGGCAAAAACGACATGGCCGAGCCCGTCGTCGGTAAAGTTCAGGAAATTCCAGAACCAATGCCGGGCGGTATGGGTTTCGCCCAATTACGCGGTAAACTGAACTTTCCGGTTGCCGGTGAGCTCCTTGGCAGGTTCGGTACGCCGCGTGCCGGGCAAGGCACGGCTTGGCGGGGCGTTTTCATCCGCGCCCCCAACGGGGCTAAAGTGCGGGCCGTGAGTGATGGCACAGTCGCCTATTCAGACTGGTTGCGCGGTTATGGCAACTTGTTGATCATTGACCATGGCGGCGGTTACTTGTCCATTTATGGTAATAATGATGCACTCTATAAAAAAGCTGGCGACTCTGTGCGTACAGGTGAGGCAATTGCCAGTGTTGGTGCGAGCGGATCGGAGGCAGAATCCGGTCTATACTTTGAAATTCGCCATCAAGGGCAGGCTATTGACCCACTACAATGGGTAAGGCTCAAATGACCGTGGATTTTCTCTTGGAGACCCCATGCCAAACAGTAACCTAAAACAGGTTGGCTTGATACTGGGCGGTGTCGTGATCGGCATCATGCTCAGCCTAAATTTTTCCGCTAATGCCGACAGGCTCGGGCAACAACCCCTGCCGGTTGAAGACATGCGTGCTTTTGCCGAAGTGTTTAGCGTCATCAAGCGTGATTATGTCGAACCGGTCGAAGACAAAAAACTAATCGTACAAGCCATCACAGGCATGCTGAATGGGCTTGACCCGCACTCGGCCTATCTCGATGCCGATGCGCTGCGGGAACTCCAGGACGGCATCCAGGGCGAGTTCGGCGGCATCGGAATTGAAGTCTCCCAGGAAAACGGCTACGTCAAAGTCGTCTCTCCGATCGAAGATACGCCCGCCTTCCGCGCCGGCATCCATGCTGGCGACCTGATTATCAAGATCGACGATACCTCTGCCAAGGATATAACCCTAGACGAAGCGCTCAAGCGCATGCGCGGCAAACCATCGAGCAAAGTCACCTTGATGCTGGCGCGAAAAGGGGAACAGCAACCGATTATCGTTACCCTGACACGCGAAATCATCAAGGTGCAAAGCGTCAAGTCCAAGGAAGCTGAACCTGGCTATGTCTACCTGCGGGTGACCCAATTCCATGAAAACACCGCTAAATCGGTAGTCGAACACCTTGTCAAACTTGGAAAGAACGGAAAACCCAAGGGTCTGGTACTCGACCTGCGCAACGATCCAGGCGGGTTGCTCAACAGCGCGATTGGCGTAGCCGCCGCCTTCCTTCCGGAGGGTGCGACGGTTGTAACGACTAACGGGCGCACCCCAGGTGCCCACCGCGAATACCGTGCCGCGGCGAGAGACTACGTGTATGGCAACAGTGGCGATTTCCTGCGCTCGCTACCGCCCTGGGCACGCGAAGTGCCGATGATCGTATTGGTCAACGGCGGTTCTGCCTCGGCCTCCGAAATCGTTGCAGGTGCGCTCCAGGATCACAAGCGCGCGACCATCATGGGAACGCGCACCTTTGGCAAGGGGTCGGTACAAACCACCCTCCCACTCAGCAACAACGCCGCGATCAAACTCACCACGGCGCGTTATTACACCCCGAGCGGGCGTTCGATCCAGGCCAAAGGCATCGATCCCGATGTCATTATCGAAGAGTCCGCGATGGGCGGTTCGATCAAGCGCTTGCGCGAAGTTGACCTCCAGAGGCATCTTGGCAACGACCTCGACCCCGATGCCGAAAAGATACGCAATGACAACCTTCCTGTCGCCAAACCAGGTGGCAACGGAGCTATGGCCGTGCCACCTCCTCCCCCCAAACCCTTTGAATTCGGTAGCCGGGACGACTATCAACTGTCCCAGGCACTCAATAAGCTCAAAGGATTGCAGGTAGCGGAGACAAAACCAAATTCATGACATCAAGGAACCGTTGCGTGTTGTGATATGTTTTTAGCATATCTCATTTCCCTGTTTCGGTGGGGGAGTGCGGGTGAGAAAGGTTCAAAATGTTGTTTCCAAACCCGCAATGACATATTCTTCATAGCTTCGCCTGCTAGGTATACACCGAAAAATTTTCGTTTTTAGGCGTTTTTCGGTTTCCTCGAGCGCACATTGCTAAATGTACTGAATGTATCAAGGTAGAGCGGTAGCCTGGCTGATGCATGGAGTGTCAATATGAGTATTACTTCCGATGAGTGTGCGGTCTTACCGCAAAACACCGTCGTTGCCGTTGTGGGGCTTGGTTATGTTGGGTTGCCGCTGGCCGTTGAGTTTGGCAAGAAGTACAAAACCATCGGTTATGACCTGTCCGAGAAGAAAATCGCCCAGTACAGAGACTTCTGTGATCCTACAGGCGAGGTTGCAAGCGACGACCTGAAAGCGGCTCACTTGCTGACAATGGGCGCGGATCCTGCCAAGCTGGCTGAAGCCGATATCATCGTGATTGCCGTCCCTACCCCCGTGGATGACGCGCGAATCCCGGATTTTGGCCCACTTGCCGGTGCAAGCAAGGCGGTCGGACGGTATATGAAACCTAGCACAATTGTCGTGTACGAATCTACCGTTTATCCGGGTGCAACCGAAGAAATCTGCGTCCCCCTCCTCGAAAAAACTTCTAATTTGAAATGGCGCGAGGGGTTTCATGTTGGCTATAGCCCCGAGCGCGTCAATCCCGGCGACAAGGAACGCACCATCACCAAAATCGTCAAAATCGTCTCCGGTGACGATCCTGCAACGCTCGAAACCGTCCGTGCGTTATACGCTTCTGTCATTACGGCAGGAGTCCACCCTGCCAGTTCTATCAAAGTGGCAGAAGCGGCCAAAGTCATCGAAAACACCCAGCGCGACCTCAACATTGCCCTGGTAAATGAGTTGGCAGTCATTTTCGATAGGATCGGCATCGATACCCTGGAAGTCTTGGAAGCCGCCGGGACTAAATGGAACTTCCTGCCGTTCCGTCCAGGGCTCGTTGGTGGTCACTGCATTGGCGTCGACCCTTACTACCTGACCCACAAAGCCGAGCAAATGGGCTATCACCCGCAAGTCATCCTGGCAGGCCGCCGCATCAACGACAGCATGGCCGCCTGGATTGCCCAGCAAACCGTCAAACAAATGATCCGAGCCGGGATATCCGTCAAGGGTGCCAAAATCAACGTCCTGAGCCTGACTTTCAAAGAAAATTGCCCCGACCTGCGTAATTCCAAGGTAGCCGACCTCATCCGCGAACTTCGGGATTACGGTTGCGAAGTGTTTGTCCATGACCCGCTCGCGGAGGCAGAAGAAGCCGAGCATGAGTACGGGCTCACCCTGACATCGTGGGATGCCTTGCCCAAGGCCGAGGTCATTGTTGCTGCCGTATCGCATCGGCAATATCTTTCTATGTCTCCGGAAACGTTGCTGAACAGACTGAAACCGGGAGGAGTGTTCATAGATATCAAATCGGCTCATCCGGCAGAAATCATGCGGTCGCGGGGAATAAACCTGTGGCGCCTGTAAAACCGGATTTTCTCTGTATTACCACTAGCTTAGGATTCCCATGCATTTGATACATCCTATAACTGACCGCAAGGTTCGTTTTGCCCTCGTGGGTTGTGGGCGTATTTCAAAAAATCATTTTGCATCCATCCGACAACATGAAGCACGCTGCGAACTTGTGGATGTCTGTGATATCGAGCCGGGTGCGCTCGCACGTGCCGTAGAAGAAACAGGAGCCATCGGGCATCGCAAAATCGAAGACATGCTGGAGAAAACTACGGCGGATTGCGTCGTAATCACTACTCCCAGCGGCTTGCATCCTCCGCAAGCGATTCTGGTGGCGGAGTCTGGCCGTCACGTCATGACGGAGAAGCCGATGGCAACCCGTTGGCAGGACGGGCTTGACATGGTGGCTGCCTGCGACAAGGCGGGCGTAATCCTGTTCGTCGTTAAACAAAACCGGCGTAACGCTACCCTGCAACTGCTCAAACGCGCTGTTGAACAGAAACGCTTTGGACGCATCTACAGCGTAGCTGTCAACGTATTCTGGACTCGCCCGCAAGAGTATTATGACAGTGCAGCATGGCGTGGAACCTGGGAATTCGATGGTGGCGCGTTCATGAATCAGGCCAGTCATTATATCGATCTCCTGGACTGGTTGATTGGACCGGTGGACAGCGTTATGGCCTATACCGGCACGTTGGCGCGGAACATTGAAGTGGAAGATACAGGTGTTGCCGCGTTGCGTTGGCGCAGTGGAACGATGGGCACGGTCAATGTCACCATGCTGACTTACCCTAAAAATCTGGAAGGCAGCATCACCATTTTGGGCGAAAAAGGTTCGGCAAAAATAGGTGGTGTTGCCGTCAATGAAATCCAGCATTGGGATTTTGCCGAGAAACTGCCTGAAGACGAAAGCATTGCCCAGGTAAACTACACCACGGCGAGTGTCTATGGATTTGGACATCCACTTTATTACGACAATGTCATCAATGCCCTACGCGGCGAAGCTATGCCCGAAACAGATGGCAGGGAAGGTCTCAAAAGTCTTGAATTGCTGATTGCCATGTACCTTTCGGCTCGTGATGGCAGACGCGTTGCCTTACCGCTGGAGTATTGATATGACTGCCATGATTCATCCTAGCGCCATTGTGGATGAGGGGGCGCAAATTGGGGATGGTTCCCGTGTCTGGCATTTCGTGCATATCTGCGCTGGGGCGAAAATTGGCCGTAATGCTTCATTGGGTCAGAATGTGTTTGTTGGAAATAAAGTTTTAATTGGGGATCATTGCAAAATTCAGAATAATGTTTCGGTCTACGACAATGTTACGTTGGAAGAAGGCGTTTTCTGTGGGCCGAGCATGGTGTTTACCAATGTTTATAATCCCCGTGCGTTGATCGAACGTAAAAGCGAATACCGGAACACCTTGGTTAAAAAAGGTGCAACTCTGGGAGCCAACTGTACCGTTGTCTGCGGCACTACCATTGGCGAATACGCCTTCATCGGTGCCGGTGCTGTGGTCAACAAAGACGTGCCAGCTTATGCCCTGATGGTGGGCGTACCCGCCCGCCAGGTCGGCTGGATGAGCGAGTACGGTGAACAACTCGACTTGCCCCTGAAAGGTCAGGCGCAGGCCACCTGTCAACACACTGGCACACGCTATGTGCTCAACGGCATCACTGTTACCCGGCAATCTGACTGAGTTACCCCATGGATTTCATCGACCTCAAAACCCAATATCGTACTTTGCAGACATCAATTCAAGCACGTATCAACGCTGTGCTAGAACATGGACAATACATCCTCGGGCCGGAGGTACGGGAACTGGAAGAACGGCTTCAAGCTTATACGGGAGCCAAACATTGCATCACCGTTTCCAGCGGGACCGATGCATTACTGATTAGTTTGATGGCCTTGGGTATTCAGCCGGGCGATGAAGTCATTACAACTCCCTTTACCTTTGTGGCTACAGCAGAAGTTATTGTTCTGTTGGGGGCAACCCCGGTTTTCGTCGACATTGAGCCAGATACCTGCAACATTGATGCAAGCCTTATCGAAGCGGCGATTACAGCAAAAACGAAGGCTATCATTCCCGTCAGCCTTTACGGGCAACCGGCGGATATGGATGAAATCAACGCCATTGCAGCACGCCACGGGAATATCCCTGTCATCGAAGATGCGGCAGAAAGTTTTGGAGCAGAATATAGAGGACGGAAAAGTTGCCATCTTTCCACAATAGGATGCACAAGTTTTTTCCCCGCTAAACCCTTGGGATGCTATGGAGACGGTGGAGCGATTTTTACGGATGATGATGAAATCGCCCGTGCATGCCGCGAAATCCGCGTTCATGGACAAAGTAAGCGTTATTTCCATACCCGCATTGGTGTTGGTGGGCGCATGGATACCCTTCAATGTGCCATCGTTTTGGCGAAACTCGAACGATTTGATTGGGAAGTCGAACAGCGTATAGTCATTGGGAGTCGCTATAACGAATGGATGGACAAAGCTGGTATAGCTCGCGTCCGGCAGCGGAATGACCGTACTAGTGTATTTGGGTACTACGCAGTTATTCCTGAAAACAGGGAGATTCTGCAAGCCGTGTTTCAGCGGAATGAAATTCCAACAGGGGTTCATTTTCCGTCGCTTTGTCAGCAACCAGCCTATTCGCGTTTTTCTAGTCCTAGTGCCAATCCGGTTTCCAAAATAATGGCGGAAAAAGTAATGACTTTACCGATGAGCGCATATTTAACGCATATGGATCAATCGGTAATTTGCGAACTGTTGCAAAAAGATGCTCGTGGATGAAAAGATGTATCCTGATGAGCCTGCCCATATACCCAGATCTCAATTCCGAGGTGCAGGATTTCATCGTCGAACAGTTGCGCAATGCACTGGTTTGGAATACGTATAGTGCTTAGTCAACTGAGAATTGCCCTCAATCGCCTTCTGCCGCAGAATTCGTTTGTGCGCAAGGTTGGAGTATTGGCGGGAGGCACCACTGCAGCGCAAGCCATTGCCGTTTTGGCTTTGCCATTGCTTACACGTGTGTACGCGCCAAGTGACTTCGGTGTACTTGCCATCTACACTGCCATCGTTTCCATCGTTGCAACCATAGCGTGTTTGCGGCTTGAAATTGCCATCCCACTGCCAGAGAAGGATCAGGATGCCGCGAACCTGTTGATGCTGGCGCTACTGAGTGCGGCAGCCTTTGGGGTGATGGCTTTGCTGCTGGCGATGACCATGCCGGGAGCCATTGCAAAACTAGTGGGTGCCCCTGCTCTTGAGCCTTATCTTTGGCTGGTTCCATTCGGTATTTGGACCATGGCATCCTATACTGCGATTCAGTACTGGGCTACGCGTAAACATCAGTTCAGCGCTATTGCCCGCTCGCGCCTGACGCAGGTAGTCGGTGGCACTGGTACACAACTATTGTGTGGAGTTGGCAGTGTAGGGCCGATCGGCCTTCTATTTGGGCAAATGATAAACAACAGCGCTGGTATCTGGAATTTGGCTCGACTTGCCTGGGGCAACGACAGGTGCGCTCTCAAAGCAGTCAACCGTCATGATTTGAAGCGGCAGTTTACAATTCATAATCGTTTTCCGAAATATTCTACTTTAGAATCTCTTGCCAATGTGGCAGGTCATCAAGTTCCAATTCTGTTGATTGCAGCACATGCTGGAAGTAAAGAGTCAGGATTTCTCATATTAGCTATGCAAATAATTTCAGCACCCATGGGTTTGTTGGGTGCCAGCATTGCGCAAGTTTTTCTGGCTCATGCGTCTGAGCACTTGAAGCGTGGCGATCTGCCGCAGTTCACGGCGCACAATGTGGCAGGCTTGGCCAAAGTTGGTATATTGCCATTGGTCTTGGTTGGCATGGTTGCGCCAACATTATTTCCTTTGGTGTTTGGCGCAGACTGGGGCAGGGCAGGCGAACTGCTGGCGTGGATGACGCCTTGGTATATTATGCAGTTCATTACTTCACCGGTTTCAATGGTCTTGCATGTCAAAAATCAGCAAAAGACGGCGATGATGCTGCAGCTGTTAGGTTGTGCCATGCGCGTGGGTATGGTTGTGTTGGTGGGATGGTTGGATTCTAGATACATTGTCGAGTTTTACGCACTCTCTGGCATGGTGTTTTATGCAATTTACTTTGTTGTTGTGAAGTGGATTGCAGGTTTTAGCATGCATATGCTTTATGAAAAATATCGATGATGGCTAATGGTGTGAGACGCACGTACTTCTTGGCGGCATTGTATATTCTCGCAGTTCACTATGCTTATGTGGAATATATTAACCCCGTATTTGAGTATCTTCGTTACGATTACCTTC
>WQYV01000025.1 GCA_009781085.1 Betaproteobacteria bacterium | reverse complement strand
CTTGAACGCGAGGGGCAGCCGCTGGTGGCGCGTCAGGTCGATCTGCTGGCCTGCGCGGGGCTGCGCCGCATTGTGGTCGTGCTGGGGCGCCACGCTGCGGCCTTCGAGCCAGTGTTGCGCGAGACACAGGAGCGCCTGCCGGCGCGTGTCCGGCTCGAATGGGTGTGCAATCCCGCGCCGGAGGCCGGCACAGGCGCATCGCTGCGCTGCGCACTGGCGCGGCTTGTGCCTGAAGCGAAACACCTTCCTCCAGAAGGGGAAGGCGCAAGGCAAGTAACATTGCACTGTGAAGTAACTGAAATGGCTGCCGTGCTGGTTCTGCTGGCTGATCAGCCACTGTTGCTAGACGAGGACATCGACGCGGCGCTGCGCGCCTGGCAGTCGCGCGCGCCGGACATCGAACTGGTGATGCCCACTTATCAAGGGCAGCCTGGCCACCCGCTGGTGTTTGGGCGCACTTTGTGGCGCTGGCTGGTGCGGCAACCCGCCTTCAAGGGCGTGCGCGACTGGCGGGACACCCACCCCACGCAGGTGCAGGCGCTGCCGGTGACGCACCCGCGCTGCACGCTGGACATCGACACCGAGGCTGACCTGGCAGCGCTGGCGGCAATTCATGGCGTCTATCTGCGCTGGCCCGACGCGCAGCAACCGTCACTGGTGGATAGGTGACAAAAAGAGGTAAATCAGAAAACAACCTAAGGAAACGCTGAAGTAAGAAGCGATTTTTTCATTGGCGTCAAAGGACGTGTTTTTTGCACTCAAGTGGCTCATTTTTCGTAAAAACGGGTGGTTTTGCGGGCAATGGGGTGATCTGATCCCCTGATTTGCCCCATTCAGGATGCAGCTCAGGTATTGAGTGCCAATAAAGCTCTTCGCACCAGTACCAGATTGACCAAGGCGAAGAGTGAATACGTTCCTGGGCAGCCCACGGTAGCGGGCCTTGCGATGCCCCAGCAAGTTCTTGAGAACATGAAATGGATGCTCCGCTTTGACTCGCATGCTGGCCTTGACCCGTTCGTAGGAATGCATGAGCCGGGACACAAACGAGTTTCGTGGCGTGGGCTTGGTACATCGAATAGGCACGGTTGGATGATCGTGAGGAATTGGGGCAAGTTATCCGAACCTTGCGGGAACCGATGGTCAAATGACAATAGGTTAAAGCGCCAATTAAGGGATGCTCATATGTGAGGGAAACCTGTCCGCTCTTGCGCTTGCTTTGTTAGATATGCGTTAGGTTTTTCAGAAACAACAAGGGGTTGCATTTCCGCAACCCCTTGATTTTTCTGGTGGTGATGGGCAGAATCGAACTGCCGACCTATGGGTTATGAATCCATCGCTCTAACCGTCTGAGCTACATCACCGATTACCGAAGAAAACAATAAATTCTATGTGGCAAGTCTTTGGGCGTCAAGGAAGCTGTAGTACGCTATGGCGGTCTTACGTGAGGCTGGAGCGTGATGGCGGTTCTAAAGGTATGAAAAAGTTGTATATCCGCACCTGCGGGTGTCAGATGAATGAGTACGACTCGGGCAAGATGGCCGATGTGCTTGGGGCAGTTGAGCCACTTGTCCGGACGGATGATCCGAGCGAGGCGGACATTATTCTGTTCAATACATGCTCGGTGCGCGAGAAGGCGCAGGAACGGGTGTTCCATGACCTGGGCCGGGTGCGGCGGCTGAAGCTGGAGCGGCCAGGGGTCGTCATCGGTGTGGGGGGATGTGTGGCCAGCCAGGAGGGCGAGGCCATCGTGCGGCGCGCGCCTTACGTGGACGTGGTATTCGGGCCGCAGACTTTGCACCGGCTGCCCGATTTGATTGCACGGCGGCGGGAAAGCGGAAAGCCGCAGGTGGATGTTTCTTTCCCCGAGGTGGAGAAGTTCGACGCGATGCCGCCGCTGAAGGTCGAGGGTGCGTCGGCTTTCGTTTCAATCATAGAGGGGTGCTCGAAATATTGCACGTTCTGCGTGGTTCCCTTTACGCGTGGGGAGGAGGTTTCGCGTCCGCTGGATGATGTGCTGGCAGAGGTTTCGCTGCTGGCGGCGCAAGGGGTGCGGGAGGTGACTTTGCTCGGGCAGAACGTCAACGCTTGGCGTGGCGTGCTGGAGAAGGATACGGATGAGGAAACGGGCGATTTCGCGTTGTTGCTGGAATACGTGCATGGCGTGCCGGGTATCGAGCGCATCCGTTTTACGAGTTCGCATCCGCGTGAGATGACCCCGCGCCTGATCGACGCTTTCGCCCGTTTGCCGGGGCTGGCGCCGCAACTGCATTTGCCGGTGCAGTCCGGTTCGGATCGGGTGCTTGCTTTGATGAAGCGCGGTTATACGGTGCTGGAGTTCAAGTCTATCGTGCGGCGGTTGCGTGCGGCGCGGCCTGGGTTGTCCTTGAGTACGGATTTCATCGTCGGTTTTCCGGGCGAGACGGCGGAAGATTTCGAGAAGTCGATGCGGCTGATTGAGGAGGTGGGTTTTGACGGGGCGTTCAGCTTTGTCTATAGCGCCCGTCCAGGAACCCCGGCGGTGGAGTTCGATGACCCCGTGCCGCAGGAGACGAAACTCGCCTGGCTCGCACGGCTGCAAAAGCGGATCGACGAACAGGCGCAGGCGGTCAGCCAGTCGATGGTGGGCAGTGTCGAACGGGTGTTGGTCGAAGGGGCAGCGAAGAAGGACAGTGACGAGCTTTGCGGGCGCACCGCCAATAATCGGGTGGTGAATTTCCCGGTTCCTGCGCCCGCACGCGAACGGCTGGCGGGGCAGTTTGTCGAGGTGAGGATTACTGCCGCGTTGCCGCACAGTTTGCGCGGCGAAGTGGTGACAAGGGAGGTGCCGTAATGGCCGGTGCGGTGGTGAGGGAACTGACTTTCGAGCCGGTGGACAATGGGCGTCTGGCCCGTTTGTGCGGGGCGCTCGATGAAAACCTGCGGCAGGTCGAGAACGCTTTCGATATCGCCATCACGCGGCGCGGGGCGCATTTCACGCTGCATGGGCGCAACGCACGGCGGGGGGAGGCGGCGCTGCGGTATTTTTACGGGCAGGCCGACCGCGATTTGACACGCGAGGAGCTTCAACTGGGGTTGGTGGAGTTTTCCCGTGAGGAGGGTGAGATACCACCCCCCGGCACGCTGAAGTTGGTGACGCGCCATAGCGAGTTGCATGGGCGTACGCCCCGGCAGGTGGAATATCTGGTGAATATCCAAAGGCACGACGTAACGTTCGGAATCGGCCCTGCCGGTACGGGCAAGACGTACCTGGCGGTGGCGAGCGCCGTGGACGCCCTAGAGCGCGACTTGGTCGACCGCATCGTGCTGACCCGTCCGGCGGTGGAAGCGGGGGAGCGCCTCGGGTTTTTACCCGGCGATCTAGCGCAGAAGGTCGACCCTTATTTGCGTCCGCTCTACGATGCGCTGTATGACTTGATGGGGTTCGAGCGGGCGACGAAACTCTTCGAGCGCGGCATGATCGAAATTGCGCCGCTTGCCTTTATGCGGGGGCGCACGTTAAATAATGCTTTCGTGATCCTTGATGAAGCTCAGAACACGACACCCGAGCAGATGAAGATGTTCCTGACCCGAATGGGTTTTGGGGCAAAAATGGTGGTGACGGGCGATTTGACCCAGGTCGACCTGCCGCGTGGCAACCGTAGCGGGTTGGCAGAGGCACGCGAAGTACTGGTGAAGGTGCGTGGGCTGGCGTTTTCCGAATTTACCAAGGAAGATGTCGTTCGCCATCCGCTGGTTGCGCGTATCGTTGATGCTTATGAGAGGGAGAAAGAAGGGTCATGACGAAACAAATAAGTAAACCGCTGATCATCATGACGGATAGCAACGGTAGGAATAGAAAAATGAACGCCGAACAGTTCGAGGTGGACTTTGGGAGCGGTCGCCGCCTGCTTTTCCTGTTTCGGGAAGTAGGCGGGGGTGATCTCGAAATCGAAGCGGTTGCGGCCACCGGCAAATCGACTCCTGGTATCTGCATACATCCTTGCGCCAGTAACGTCATCAGCCTGCGGGTGGAAATACCAAGCGATTCTTTGATGGAAGGCGGGGACGCCCTACCGGCGGGATCGGTGCTGAACCTTTTCGTTCAAAAGGCGGTGGAGGGGGTGGATCGAATCAATTCGCCCAGGAAGCACCAGATACGGCGCTGGGCACAGGCGGCTCTTTTCCATAATGTTGAAGTCACGGTACGCTTGGTTGGGGAGGCAGAGGGCCGTGCGTTGAACAAGAACTACCGTGGCAAGGATGACGCCACCAATGTGCTGACGTTTGCTTATGGCGGAAAGAAAACCGAGAAGAACGAAAAGGGCAACGGCAGCAATGAATCTATGATTGGCGACCTCGTGTTGTGCGTGCCGGTCGTGGTACGCGAGGCGGGCGAGCAGGGTAAGGCGCTCGACGCGCATTTCGCACACCTCGTAGTGCATGGGATGTTGCATCTGCAAGGGTTCGATCACAAGAAAAAGAGCGATGCTACAGTGATGGAAGCGCGTGAGCGCGAGATTCTGAGTGTGCTTGGGTATGCTGACCCTTATGTAGTTTGAATATGTTTACCACCCCGGCACTTCGTGCTACTTTTGCAAGGAGGAGAACATTTTCGGTATTGATGGAGCGAAATGGACGATTCTAGTTCTTCCCAAGATAAGCCCTCGCTGTTGGAACGCCTGACGGCGTTGCTCGCACGGGAGCCGGAAGACCGCGATCAGCTCTTCGCTTTCCTGCGTGCTGCCCATGAGCGTGAACTGTTTGATGCGGATGCGTTCTCGATCATCGAGGGGGCGCTACAAATGTCCGACATGCGTGCGTGTGACATTATGGTTGCCCGCGCACGCATGCATGTCCTCCACATCGACGATTCTGTGAATGCGATTGTCGCTTTTGCGGCGAAGAGCGGGCATTCACGCTTTCCGGTGATTGGTGGCGACAAGGACGATGTAATGGGCATCCTGCTTGCCAAGGATTTGCTACGTTTTTTCGCAGGTCAGGAATTCCGTTTACGCGAGATGTTGCGCCCAGCAATGTTCATCCCCGAGTCCAAGCCGCTCAATGTGTTGTTGCGTGAATTCCGCTTAAGCCGTAACCACATGGCCATTGTGGTGGATGAATATGGTGGCGTTGCGGGGTTTGTCACGATCGAGGACGTGCTGGAACAGATCGTCGGCGAGATCGAGGATGAATACGATATCGATAAAGGCAATGAAGACGACGGCGACATCGTTGCTGGATATGCCGGGCATTTTCGCGTCAAGGCGACGGTTTCGATTGGTAATTTCAATGAGGCTTTCGGCACTGCGTTCAGCAATGAGGAGGCAGAAACGGTCGCCGGGTTGCTGATCCGCCATTTTGGGCGGCTACCGCGCCGTGGTGAAACGGTGGTCATCAATAACTGGCGTTTCCGCGTGCTGCGGGCTGACAGCCGCCGCATTTACACGCTGCTTGTCGAACGTGCGCTAGATACCGGCTTCGGGGCATCTGACGCATGAGGGCTGCTGTATGCACCCTGTTGGCTGTGTTGGCCGGTATGCTAGCCGTGCCAGCCTTTGCCCCGGTGGGATGGTTTCCGCTCGCTTCCCTTAGCCTTGCGTTGCTCATTGGCCTGCTGGAGCGTGCAGCTTCAGTGCGTTCTGGGTTCTGCCTCGGGTTTGCCTGGGGTTTGGGCGCGTTTGGTGCGGGCGTATCGTGGCTCATCATTGCAGTGTCGCGTTATGGCGGGGTGTTCCTGCCGGTGGCGATATTCATCGTTTTCCTGTTTTGCGCGTTTCTCTCGCTGTATCCGGCGCTAGTGGGCGCGTTTTACATGCGTTGGCGGCGCGGTGGCCTGCTTGTGCGGGCTTTGTTCTTCACCAGCCTATGGGTGCTTGCCGAATGGCTGCGCGGCACGCTGCTGACCGGTTTCCCATGGCTTGCCATCGGCTATTCGCAAACGCCGCCAAGCCCTGTTGCGGGGTATTTTCCGATCATGGGCGTTTATGGCGTCGGCGGGGTGCTGGCTTTCGTTGCGGCTCTCCTTGGAACCTGCGCTGTCGGTTGGGAGGGCGTGCGTGCTGGTGGTAACTGGAAAATTCCCGCTGTGCTGGTTGGTGCAATCTGTTTGGGGGGATGGGGATTCTCCCGGATTCAGTGGGTCAAACCCGATGGTTCGCCGCTTGCAGTATCGCTGGTGCAGCCAAACATCGAACAATCGCTCAAATGGGATTCTGAGTATTTTGCCGAAACGCTGCGAATCAATGTCGAACTAGCCGGTGTAGCGCGCGGCGATGTCGTCGTCCTACCGGAAGCCGCGTTGCCTGTGACACTCGACGTGATATCCGAGGACTACCTCAACGAACTGGCCGGCCCTGTCAATAAACGCAATGGTGCGTTGGTGACAGGCGTCTTTACCCGCGAGGGAAAACGGTTCTACAACGCTGCTATCACTTTGGGTAAGGGCGGCGGGCAACGCTACGCGAAAACCCACCTCGTACCCTTTGGCGAATACTCACCGCCGCTCTTTGGCTGGTTCTATCGGCTGGTAAGCATCCCCATGTCCCAGCAAAGCCCAGGCGCGGCGAACCAGCCGCCGCTCGCGCTGCTTGGGCGGCAAATTGCCGTTAATATCTGCTACGAAGACCTTTTTGGCAGCGAATTACTATTCAGCTTGCCGCAAGCTGGGCTCATGCTCAATCTCTCGAACCTTGCCTGGTATGGCGATTCGTTCGCCCAGCCGCAACACCTGCAAATCGCCCGTGCCCGTGCAATGGAGACAGGCCGCCCCATGCTGCGTTCCACCAACACTGGGATAACCGCCTTGGTGCTCCCAGACGGCTCCGTCCCGGCAGTGCTGCCTGCCTTTACGCGCGGCGTGCTGGAAGTGAAAGTGTCCGCCTATAAAGGGTTCACGCCTTACGCACGATGGGGAAATGTGCCTGTGCTTGTCGTGGTGCTGGTTGGGATTGTGGTTGGGGCAGGGCGGTGGCAGGCATTCACGACAGCACGGTTTCAGGGAATATGAGCCATTGTCTGACAAAGGCCTTACATCCGGAAGCATTGCATCTGTTTTTTGTGTTGAAATATTCTAAATAGTTATATTTTTTGCTAAACAAAATCACTGCTGCCGCCACGCTTGAGCAGATAAGGCACATAAAGCATATCCTTCTCGTTGATATGCTTAAGCCACCATTTTTTCATAAGATCCAGCAACGGTTTGGCGTCATTTTCACTGATGGCGGCGTGCCCAATGCGCTCTGTTTCTTGGGCGAGTTTTCTATGCATTTCTTTATGTTCTTCAAGGTCAGGATATCCCGCTGTTTGAAGAAGGCGTTCCTCAGTGATGAAATGGATATGGGAATAGTCCATTATCGTATCTCTGATGGATGTACATAGCGCACTATCGTACGTGCCTTTTTCTGTCAGGTAATGGAGCGAATTGATGAGGGAAAGAATGCCCCTATGCTGCTCATCAATGATGGCAATCCCAGTGTTGTTTTTCTCTTGCCATTTTATGAAAAGAGAGTTATACATATACCAATCCCCTCCGGTCTGTGGACTGCAGGTTCGCCTGAGGCCGTAAATACGATGATGATTATCGTAGTACCTGTTTTTCCAGACAGTGAAAAATTTGCGATCTGAATAGTGCATGGTTGCATCAGATTTCAACCACCGGCGTTCCTAACCTTCCTTATTAGGTTGTGTTGACAAGTGACAATCTATTTTTTTCATTGAAAAAACAGTAACGATAGTTTATATCAATCATGTGTATGGCAGTTTCCAATTGGCGTAGCATGCGGATTGGGAGCTATGATGCACCTAACGCTGTCCAAGCCAGCGTGCCGGTGATCCGGCATAACTTGTTGTAATTCACCTCAAGGAGTCAGACACATGAGCAATTCTCTCATCAACACCCAAATTCTCCCATTCAAGGCTATGGCCTACCAAAATGGCAAGTTCATTGAGGTGACGGACGCCACTACCAAGGGCAAGTGGGTGGTCTTTTTCTTCTATCCGGCGGACTTTACATTCGTCTGCCCGACCGAACTGGGCGACCTGGCCGACAACTACGCGGAATTCAAGAAGCTTGGGGTTGAAATCTACGGGGTGTCCACGGATACGCATTTCACCCATAAAGCATGGCATGACACCTCCGAGACGATCAAGAAGATCGAGTATCCGTTGGTTGGCGACCCCACGCATGTCATCAGCAAGAACTTCGGCGTCTACATCGAAGAGGTTGGTGTCGATGAACGCGGCACTTTTGTGGTCGACCCGAACGGCAAGATACAGATCATCGAAATCAATGCTGGCAACATTGGTCGTAACGCGCAGGAATTGTTGCGCAAGGTGAAGGCTGCACAGTACGTTGCCACCCATCCGGGTGAGGTTTGCCCAGCCAAATGGCAGGAAGGCGACAGAACCCTTGCGCCTTCTATCGATCTCGTTGGCAAGATCTAATGTTCTGAAACGCTACGGTATCTGTCCGGGCATCTGGCTTTCAGCCAGCGCTTGGGCAGATGCCCTTTCTTCAGCTTTCAATCCGCCGCAAGGAGTTCATTCATTATGCTCGATGACAATATCAAGGCTCAATTGCAAGTCTACATGAAAAGAATCGTCCAACCCATCGAGTTGGTGGCCTCTCTCGATGAGAGTAGTGTTTCCCCCGAGATACGTGAATTGATCCACGAGATTGCTGTGCTCTCCGACAAAGTGGGTATCCGCGAGGATGGCCAGTTCGAGCGCCGTCCGTCCTTTGGCGTTGCACGCGTAGGGGAAGCGCCGCAGATTCATTTTGCAGGGTTGCCGATGGGGCAGGAATTTACATCGTTGATCCTTGCCTTGCTGCATACCGGTGGACATCCACCCAAGGTTGAACCTGAAACGTTCATGCAAATTTGCATGTTGAAAGGGGAATTCCGTTTCGAAACGTTCGTTTCACTCTCCTGCCACAATTGCCCAGACGTGGTACAGGCCATCAACATGATGGCAGCGGTGAACCCTGCCATCAGCCATGTGATGATCGACGGGACGTTGTTCCGGGATGAAGCTGAAAGGCGTCATGTCCTGGCCGTGCCCAATGTTTTCCTCAATGGGCAGCCGTTCAGCCAGGGGCGGATGGATATCGCTGATATCCTCGCCAAGATCGACCCAGAGGCGTCATTGCGCGATGTGGAAGCGATTTCTGCCAAGGAACCGTTTGGCATGCTCGTCATCGGGGCGGGGCCTGCCGGTTCAACGGCGGCTATCTATGCTGCGCGCAAGGGTATCCGTACTGGCATTATCGCCGAGCGGTTTGGGGGACAGGTGCTCGATACACTTACCATTGAAAACTTCATTTCAATCAAGAAAACCGAAGGGCGGCAGTTGGCTACCGCGTTGGAAGGGCATGTACGTCGCTATGATGTTGATGTAATGAGCCCACAAAAAGTCACTTGCCTTATTCCGCCGCCGCAGCCTGGCGCGTTTGCTGAAGTGCAACTCGAAAACGGCGCGGTACTGAAAGCGAGGAGCGTGGTTCTAGCAACTGGTGCACACTGGCGCGAAATGAACGTGCCCGGCGAAAGGGAATTCCTCGCCAAAGGTGTAGCTTACTGTCCGCATTGTGATGGCCCGCTTTTCAAGGGTAAACGTGTGGCGGTCATTGGTGGTGGTAATTCTGGCGTGGAGGCGGCAATTGACCTTGCGGGGGTTGCTTCGTATGTAACCCTGCTTGAATTTTCCTCGGAGTTGCGAGCCGACAGGGTGTTGCAGAATAAACTCGCCTCTTTGCCCAATGCGATAGTCATTAAGGGGGCGCAGACGGTTGAGGTCACTGGTACGGACAAGGTTGATGGCCTCGTCTACCAAGATCGTGCTTCGGGCGAGATGCACAGGATCGATCTGGAAGGCATTTTTGTGCAGATCGGCCTTTCGCCGAAAACTGATTTCCTTAAAGGGGCGGTTGATGTCACCAAAAACGGCGAAATCGCAATCGATACGCGTGGGCAAACTTCCGCACACGGCGTCTTCGCCGCTGGGGACTGCACAACGGTTCCCTATAAGCAGATCGTCGTTGCGATAGGCGAAGGGGCGAAGGCAAGCTTATCTGCATTCGATTATCTGATTAGGACGACGGCTCCGGCGGACTGAGCGTTTGTAGGAAAAGGTGGCACGTGACGCCGGGAGAGGGAGGGGCAAGGAATGAGCATTCCCTTTCCCGTCCCGCCGCTTGCGCTCTACGTGCATTTCCCATGGTGCGTGCGCAAGTGCCCTTATTGTGATTTCAATTCGCATGCGCCGCACGATGGGGGCATCCCGTTTACGGCTTGGGGCCAAGCCGTGGTAGCAGACTTGGAAGCGGCCTTGCCGCAGGTTGCGGGGCGGGGCGTCCATAGCGTTTTTATCGGCGGCGGCACGCCGAGCCTGTTGCCGCCTGCTGTGCTGGAAAAACTACTCGATACCCTGCGTGCACGGCTGCCGTTCGAGGCGGAGACCGAAATCACGCTCGAAGCAAACCCAGGAACCGTAGAAGTCCCGCGTTTCCGCGATTATTGCGCGGCGGGCATTACCCGCCTGTCGCTCGGCGTCCAAAGTTTCGATGACGCCCTGCTTGCCCGCATTGGCCGTATCCACGACGGACGCGAAGCACGCCAGGCGTTGGAAGCGGCATTCACGCATTTCGGGCAGGTGAATGTCGACCTGATGTACGGGTTGCCTGGGCAGGGATCCGAACAGGTGCTAGCCGACCTGGAAACCGTCATCGGTGGCGGTGCCCAGCATCTTTCCTGTTATCACCTCACCGTGGAACCCAATACGCCGTTTGCGGTTGCCCCGCCAGAAGACCTGCCTGGTGAGGATGCCGTTGCCGATATGGAAGAGATGACTGTGGCGCGGCTTGCTGAAGCGGGCTTCCGCCATTACGAGGTTTCCGCTTTTGCTCATGCCGGGTACGAGTGCCGCCACAATCTCAATTACTGGCATTTCGGCGACTACCTCGGGCTAGGTCCCGGCGCGCACGGCAAACTGACGACATCCGGTTGCGTCGTGCGCGAGATGCGCCACAAACACCCCACCCGTTACCTGGAAGGCGCGGTGCGGCGCGACTTCATCCAGGAGCGGCATGTCGTTGATGCGGAGGGGCTGTCGTTCGAGTTCATGATGAACGCCTTGCGCCTTTCCGACGGCGTACCCGCCACGCTTTTCACCGAACGCACTGGCCTGCCGTTGGAGGCAATTGCCGGGTTCCTGGAGCAAGCCCAGCGTGCTGGCCTGCTTGACTCTGCTCCGGATACCTTGCGTCCTACGGCGCAGGGGTTGCGGTTTTTGAATGATCTGTTGCAGGTGTTTTTGTCTGACCGGTGATTCACCCTGTACAGAGATACCAAACTGGATGAAACATTTTTCTCTCGCGAACCGTCGGAATATGAATGAGAACATTGTGGCATTTTGTTTGTCGCACTGCGCAATAGAATCCGGGTAATGCTGTATTCGTGGGCTGGTCGTGGAGGGTGTTCCCGGTATGTCGTCGTGGAGCGAAACAGGGTCGAACGTATCCGTTGTGGATGTTGTGGTGGTCGCACGTGGCGGGCGGGAAGCCGTACAACGCTGCCTTGGTTCGCTCTATGGAGCCGCGTGCCACACAATGCGCGAGATCGTCGTCATCGACGATGCTTCGTCCGAGCCGGAATTGACGGATTGGCTCGATGGTGAGGCCGGGGCAGGGCGCATCATATTGCTGCGCAACAACGAAGGCAGTGGCTCCACCGCCTCGGTCAATGGGGCGCTGGCTCTGCACCCGGAACGTGACGTGGTGCTGTTGGAAAGCAGCGTCGAAGTTGCAAATGACTGGATCGACCGACTGTTGGCCTGCGCGGGGTCGCAGGCCAACATCGGCACGGTAACGCCATTTTCCAATAATGCCATACTTTGTGCCTATCCTTTTGCGGGCTGGGAAGGAGGCCTGCCCGGTATGCAGGGGCTAGCCAGGTTGGATGCGCTGCTGGCCGGTGTCAATGCCGGACAGTGGGTGGAACTGCCTGCAGCGGAAAAATTCTGTATGTTGATCCGTCGTGCGTGCCTGGACATGATCGGCCTCTTCGATGTCGAGCGCTTCGGGCGCGGTAGCGGGGAGGCGAAGGATTTTTCTCGGCGTGCGGTAGCAGTGGGCTGGCGCAACGTGCTGGCCGCCGATGTGTTTGTGTATCGTAGGGCAAACGCGGTTCCCGGCCCCACCAGGGTAGAAACGGTAGAGGATGCCGAATACAAATTGGCAGCCCTGTATCCCGATTACGGCGCGAAAACACAAGATTTCGTCCACTTCGACCCATTGGCAAAGTTGCGGGCACGGGTCGACCGTGCACGGGCTGCGCTTGGTGGCCCCGAGTTTGCTTCAGTCATGGACGAGCAGGCTCAAAAGCGTGCCGCACGCACCGCTTCCTATTCGGATGCGCCGCTCGACCCGCCGTTGCCAGTGGTGCTGCATGTAACGCACGACAAGGCTGGTTTCGAACGTTGGGTGGGGGATTATTGTGCGGCAGACCTCGATTGCCGCAATCTAGTGCTGCGTGGGCGCAGTTCACGCAACGCCGCTACGGCTGAATTGGCTCTCTTTGACCCACGCCAGGGGCCATTGCCCTTGATGACCTGGACGCTGGTCGACCCGGTTCGGAGCGTCGCCATCAAGCATGCCGAGTTTGCTGGGATCGTGAAATGGATTTGTGCCGCGTTCGAGGTGCGTGCCTTGCTAGTTTCGTCCTTGATTGGGTGTTCGCTCGACCTGTTGCGGTTCGACCTGCCGACAGTCCTGGCCGTGCACGATTTTTTTCCGTTTTGTCCGGCCTTGTCCGGCTATTTCGACAAAACCTGCGAATGCTGCGATGGGCATTCGCTGGCGCGTTGCTTGCATGGGAACCCGTACAACGCTTTCTGGCATCTGATGGATGCAGATGGCTGGCAAACCCTGCGGGGAGATTTGACAGAATGTCTGGCGGCAGGCAACGTGCAGATCGTTGTTCCGAATGAAGAATTGCATGCTCGCTGGGAGGCGCTATTCCCAAGTTTGGGCGGGCGACCGTGGACGTGCATCCCTTATGGGTTGGGTGCGGCTTTTGTGCGCGGTTTGGCGATGGCTAGGCAGGGCTCTGGCGATGGGGCGGCACAGGCGGATACGCCGCATTCCCGCTTAAGGGTCCTAGTTCCTGGGCGTTTGCTACCGCATACTGGTTTGGACCTGTTGCGGAAGGTTTGCGATGAATTGCGCGCCTTCGCCAATGTGTTGCTGCTGGATTGCGGCGATTTCGGCCAGCCTTTCGCGGATTGCCCTGGAATAGAGGTTGTGTATGAGTGCGATTCCAGCGAATGGCCGGAAAAGATAGTGCAATGGCGTCCGGATTGCGCCCTGTTGCTGTCGTCGCAACCGAAGGGTTCCTGCTATGCATTAGGCGAGATGCAGGCGCTTGCAATCCCGGTGGTGGCTGTCCGAGCCGGTGCTTGTTCGAACCGTATTGAAAACGGGTTGAATGGTTTTCTGATTGAACCCGAAACCGACGCCGTATTGGACATCCTGCACGCGCTTGACCAGGCACGCGAACGGCTCGCCGCAGTGGTTGGCGTCTTGCGCTCCAGCCCGGTGCGCACAGCCTTCGAGATGGTATCCGACTACCATAGGCTATTGCCGGAACTGGAAAAGGTGGGAGCCGAAATCGAGGCCAGGGGAGGCAGGGAAACAGAAACCCTGCTCGCCATCTTGAGCAAGCGCTTGCGGGGACAAGAGGAAATCTTGCGGCTGAAAGACCTCCTGCAAGCGCACGACGAAGAGGCTCGTTCCCGCGCACTCAATCAGCGCCGCCTGGAAACCATGGTAGGGGCGCTGGCTGCGCAGCATGCAGCCATATTGCGTTCGCCGTCATGGAAGGCGAGTGCACCGGTGCGTTATTTCGATCGCCTGTGGGAGCGCCTGTGCGGCAGGTTTTTGCCGCCGCCGGGAAAACCGCAGGTGGTGCGCAAAACGCGCATGGAGAGGCGCAAGGCGCCGCGCCTGGAACGTCCGGTACCACTTCTGTTGCGCTCCCGTGCCTCGGCTCGTTACTGGCTGTGCGAGGTCATTGGCGTGCCAGATGCTTCTGTCATCATCGTGGGGGGCGGATCGGATCAGTCGCAACGGGTGCTACAAAATTTCATCGCATTGGCCGACACCGTGACGCGCGGTAGCACGCGTGCCTGTTTCGTCTGGTGCGGCCGGCTGGACAACCTGCGTCCCGATGACGCGTTTACCCTGAAATTGCTGCGCGAAGTGGGGAACCTTTTCGTGCTCGATACGCAACTGGAAGCAGAAGTTTTTGCCGGAGCCGATGTGCTTCTCCTGCCTGCGGAAACGGCAGGACAGGTCGGTTTCAAGGGGACGATAGGCGGAACCGCGCATGTCGAATTGCCGCTGGATCCGCCAGATGCTGCCGCAGGCGTCATCATGGCGGCCACAGTAACGCAATTGTTGCAATATTGTGACAGCTCGGATAAAACGAACGTTTCGTAAACTTGGGCATTGGAAAGTCAAACTTTGCAGGACATAATGGCTGGAACGCTCATTACCGTCACAGCACCCTCTGGGGCAGGAAAAACCACACTGGTGCGTGGACTTTTACAGCGAGATCCCAACCTGCGCCTGTCGGTTTCCTACACTACCCGTGCCCCGCGTGAGGGCGAGGAGAATGGGCGCGAATACCATTTCGTCGATATCGAAAGCTTCCTTGAAATGCGCGATAACGGCGGGTTCATCGAATGGGCCGAAGTACATGGCAATTACTATGGCACTTCCCGCGCCTGGCTTACCGAACAGCTTTGGGAAGGGCGCGACATCATACTGGAAATCGATTGGCAGGGCGCACGTCAGGTGCGCGGGGCGTTTCCCGACCAAGTGAGCGTCTTTGTCTTGCCGCCGTCATTGGGTGAGCTTGAAAACCGCTTGCGCGGGAGGGGAACTGATAACGAGGGAACTATCGCACGACGCGTGCAAGCTGCGCTAGGCGAAATGCGACATGTGCGGGAATTTGGCTACGTTATAATTAACAATAGCTTGCCTGATGCCATTGATGAATTGGCGGTAGTCGTGCAGGCGGCGCGGTTACGTTATTCCAACCAGCACAAGCGTCACCCACAGTATTTTTCTTTTCTTGCGAAGGATTGTTAAAAATGGCTCGTGTTACTGTCGAAGCATGCCTGAAAAAAATCCCAAACCGTTTCATGTTGACCTTGGCGGCGGCTTACCGTGCCCGCCAGCTTACGATAGGCGGGACGCCGCAGATTGAGATCGACCCCAACGGTAACGATAAACCTACAATTATCGCGCTCAAGGAGATCGAAGTAGGCAAGGTCGGCCTGGAAATGCTCAACCGAGGTCAGGCTTAGGGACTACCGGGAAGTGTCGTGGAACCTGCCCATGTACACGCCCCTCAAGTGGTCGACATCGTAGCGGACGATGCAGGAACAGATGTTGCCTGTGCTGGGCAAACCCAGCCTGTTTCCGGTACCGGCTCGCTGGCCGAGATCGCTGACCCGCTTTTTGCGCTCCTGAAAGAAAAGGTTGCCGTTTACCTCAAGGATGAGGACGTTTCCCGCATCGAGGCCGCCTACCGTTTCGCCGCTGAGGCTCACAGCGGGCAAATGCGCAAGAGCGGCGAGCTTTACATCGTCCATCCCATCGCAGTAGCTTCCGTTATCGCCGATTGGCATCTTGATGCCCAGGCTCTGTGTGCGGCGTTGTTGCATGATGTCGTCGAGGACGCTTTCATTTCCAAAGCCGAAATCGCAGAACGGTTTGGCCAACCTGCCGCCGAACTTGTCGACAGCCTTTCCAAATTGGACAAATTCCAGTTCCGTTCCCGCGAAGAGGCGCAGGCGGCCAATTTCTACAAAATGCTGCTTGCCATGAGCAGTGACCTGCGAGTGATCCTCATCAAACTTGCTGACCGCCTGCACAACATGCGCACCCTGTTTGTGATGCGCCCTGACAAGCGCCGCCGCATTGCCGGTGAAACGCTGGAAATTTACGCACCGATTGCCCGCCGCCTTGGCTTGGATGGCATCTTCCAGGAGTTGGAAGATTTGTCTTTCATTAACAAAAACCCTTGGCGGCATCGCGTGCTCGCCCGTGCCGTCACCGCCGAGCGTAGCAACCGCCGCCGTCTGCTTGCACAACTCCAAGCCGGCATTGAGGAGCGTTTGCCACAATGGGGCGTTAAAGCGGAAGTACATGGGCGTGAAAAGCGCCTCTACAGCATCTATTCCAAGATGAAGGAGAGGATTACCGAGGTGCACCACGACAACATCCGTTCGATGAGGCCGGTGGGCGAAAAACGTCGAGCCTTTTCCCATGTTTACGACATTCACGGCTTTCGACTCATCGTCCCCGATGTGGCGTCCTGTTACCTCAGCCTCGGCGCGCTGCACTCGATCTACCAGCCGTATCCTGGCCGTTTCAAAGATTACATCGCCATGCCGCGCGAGAACGGCTACCGCAGCCTGCACTCAACCCTGATCGGCCCGGGCGGGGTGCTCGCCGAAGTGCAGATACGTACCTGCGAGATGCACCGCATCGCCGAATCAGGCGTTGCCGCACATTGGCTCTACAAAGATGATGACAAAAACATCAACGAATTGCAGAAACAGACCCATGCTTGGCTACAATCCCTGCTCGACTTGCAGATGCACTCGGGTGGGGCGAGCGAATTCCTTGAACAAGTCAAGGTCAACCTCTTCCCTGGCGAAATTTTCGTGATTTCACCTAAAGGCCGCATTTTCAGCCTGCCGGACGGTTCTACCCCAGTTGATTTTGCCTACGCCGTGCACACCGATGTTGGGCATCGTTGCGTTGGCTGCCGCATCAATTCCGACTACAAGCCGCTCAATACCGAACTGCAAAGCGGCGACCAGGTGGAGGTCATCACTTCGGCCTATCCAAGCCCCAACCCAGCCTGGCTCAACTACGTGCGCACCGGACGTGCCAGGGCAAGGATTCGGCACTTCCTCAAAAATAAGCAGCAGGACGAAGCCATTGGCCTAGGTGAACGCATGCTCAACCTTGCCTTGCGCCCCCATGGTTTTAGCGTTGACGAAATTTCCCCGGCCGCCTGGGAGCGTTTCCTGCGCGACCGAGGCGTGGCCAGCACCCGCGATATCTACGCCGACATTGGCCTTGGCAACCGCATGCCTGTGGCTGTGGCGCGCCGGTTGCTGCTCGCCCAGAAGCGGGTCGACGGGTCGGGAAAACTGGGTAGCAAGGAGGGGGAGGGGGACGCTAGCATGCCAAGGCTCAAGATACGTGGTGGCGAAAACGGAACTATGCACTTGGCGCGATGTTGCCAGCCGATACCGGGCGACCCTGTAGTGGGCCTCATCCGCCGCGGGCAAGGGCTTGAAATCCATCTTCAGGAGTGCCCTGCCGTCACCCGCATGCGCGGCCACCTTGGGCGCTGGGTCGACGCCGATTGGGAACCGGATGAGACCCGTCTGTTCGATGTCACGATCCGCATCCTCTGCCGTTCCGGTTACAACATGCTCGTGCGCACTGCCAACGCCATTTCTTCCTGCGACTGCAATATTCAGAGTGCTGTCATGGATCACCAGGCCGAGGCGTCTCCCATTACTACCTTGAGCATGACGCTGCAAGTCCGTGATCGTCAGCATCTTGCCCGGGTCATGCGCCGCGTGCGGCAGGTTCCAGAAGTTGCGCGCATCGCACGGTTAAGGCCCAGCGCTTGAGCAGCGCAGGGCGCAAAAAAGAGAGCCTTTTGATGTGACCCCATAAAAGTTGGACAGCTAAACGGGTTAAGCCGCTAGAGCGGTTTTGGTTCAAGTCTGTACAGATCAAAGATGCTCTGATCGTGAAACCCGTAAGGGACGATAGCAATCGTCCCGCCGAATCACAGGCAGATTGTGTGAAAAAACGGACGGATTATGTGAGATAACGGGCGGATTGCCATCCGCCCCTACAAGAATCCGTCTCAAAATAGAGTAAAAAGTGTATGTACTTGAATCAAAACCGCTCTAATTTTGTCTTGATGCGGTGGTGGTTATAGTAGTCAAGCCGAAATTGCTCTGAAAATTATTGAATATCGCGTTTTTGTAGCTGCTTTCACCGGTGTTTTGGGTCACCTCGACCTGAAGGCCGAGGATTCTCCGATACGGTTTAGGGGAACCTTCGGCTCCATAAACGACGATTGTCTTGCAATCCCCGTTCATGATGGGGATTGCGCTCGGCACGTGTTCAACCAGGTATTGAACAGCCCGCGCGCAGCGGCAATAGTTTCGCCTGCCGTCAGGCCGGCTGGCCCGATGCCGCTGGTGACGAGTTGGTCGGCGGCCGCGCCGTGCAGGTGGACGGCGCAAAGCAACGCCGCTTCGGCAGGCCAGCCCTGCGCGAGCAGGGCAAGGGCAATGCCGCTCAGAACATCGCCCATTCCCGCACTTGCCATGCCGGGGTTGCCGGTGGTGTTGATGAACCAACGCCCGTCGGGTGTCGCGATGACGCTGCCACAGCCCTTGAGCACGGTGAAGGCACGATAGTTACGTGCGATTTCAAGCGCGGCGGCAACACGGTTGGTTTGAACTGCGTCAGTGCTTACGCCAAGCAGCCGTCCAGCTTCAGCGGGATGGGGCGTGAGCAGTGTCGCGGCTTGCCGTGCCTTGAGCACATTTGCCAGAGCGGGGTGGAGGCTGACGAGGTTGAGCGCGTCGGCATCAAGCAGCAGGGGAACGTCGCGGTGGATGGTTGTCCGCAGCAGGTATTCGGCTTCTTCCCCGATTCCAAGCCCCGGTCCGGCGGCAATGGCATTTGGGCGTTCGGGCATCCGATTAGTTGGGCGCAGCATCAGTTCGGGCTGGCTGGGGTCGACGCTAGGCGCACCGGGGTCGAGCAAGCAAGCATAGGTACGGCCTGCGCCCAGCCACAGGGCAGCGCGCGCCGCCAGCAGGGTTGCCCCGGCCATACCGGGTGCGCCGCCAAGGACGCAAGCTTCCCCATACACGCCTTTGTGTGTGTTGCGTAGCCGCGGGGCGAGGTGCGCCGAGAAAAGGGAAGTATCGACGCAATGGCCGACGGGCGGCACCTGAGCGGCGGCTTCAATCCCGATGCGTTGGAGCGAGATTTCCATGCAGTGGTCCGGGCCGTCAAGTGTCAACAGACCGGGCTTGAGGGCGATGAAGGTCGTGGTGTGGGTGGCGCGCAGGCACGCGCCGAGCACGCGGCCTGTATCGGCCTCTAGCCCGCTAGGGATGTCGATGGCCAGCCGCGGGGCGGGCAATGCGTTGAGTGCACTGATCCATTCGCGGGCGCGTCCTTCTATGGGCCGTTGCAGGCCAATACCGAACAGGGCATCGACTACCAGCGCCCAACCGCTTTCTGGCGCAGGGGGCAGGTCAATCAGGGTTTTGCCGCCTGCGCGGAGAAACTCGGCGTAGGCGCGTGCAGCACTCTCAGGCAGGCGGGCAGGGTTCTCGGCGAAAACGACGGCCGTTTCTCGCCCGCCCCGGCGTAATTCACGTGCCAATACGAAACCGTCGCCGCCGTTATTGCCTGGCCCGCAGACGATGAGCACGGGGCCAGGCCGGGATTCGATCAACCGGGCGGCATCCCCAGCGGCAGCGCACCCGGCGCGTTCCATCAAAGGGGGACGTGCGCCGGGGAGGCATCGGCGTTCGATTTCGAGGATGTCCCGGACAGAATAGACAGGCGTGGCGGACATAGCGGGTATGATGTGCGGATAGAGGCGGATGGTTGGAAACGGGTAACTCGGAAAAATGATGTTCAAGAACTAATGCTACCAAATACCCAACTGAATCTGGAGGAGCCCGCTAACCCAGTATAGAATACTGGCTTTGCTGGGAAGGCCGGTTTGGAGCTTCAAAATTTTTCGATGAAGTTTCAGACGAAGCTGAGCCAGTATCGTTTTGACTTTTCATCAGGATCATTTGCATGCAAGCCAATCAGGAAACCGCGAATGCGCTGGAGCGCCGCATCGACATGTCCGTCACCTTGACGGATATCGATAAGGACGTTGATGTCCGCCTCAGAAAACTTTCCCGCACGGTAAAAATGCCGGGTTTTCGTCCAGGCAAGGTGCCGCTCAATATCGTGGCACGCACTTACGAACCGCAATTGCGTTCCGAAGCCATCGAGGCTGCCGTAGGGAAAGCCTTTGAGGAGGTGGTGCGCGCCCAGAACCTACGTGTGGCCGGGCATCCCAGGATTGAAGCAAAGCAGGCCGTTACGGAAGGTACGCTGGAATTCAGCGCCGTGTTCGAGGTGTATCCGGAAATCGTGGTTGGCGACCTGTCTGGGCGTGAAATCGAGCGTCCAATGCTGGAAGTGAGCGAGGCCGAAGTCGATAAGACGCTCGAAGTCCTGCGCAGTCAACGCGTCGGTTTTGAAGAGGCAGACCGTGCCGTTGCCAGTGGCGACCGGGCGACGGTCGACTTTACCGGACGCAAGGACGGTGTGCCGTTCGAGGGAGGGCAGGCGCAGGATTTCCCTTTTGTGCTTGGCGCGGGGTCGATGCTGGAGGGTTTCGATGCGAACGTGATGGGTCTCAAGGTGGGCGAGAGCAAGACCTTTGACCTGACGTTCCCTGCGGATTACCACCCCAAAATGGCTGGTCAGACGGTACAGTTTGAAGTGGCAGTGAAAAAAGTCGAAGCGCCGGTGCTGCCGGAAATCGACTCTGATTTTGCCAAGGCGCTTGGCGTGACCAACGGCGATGTTGCCAAGTTGCGTGAAGAGGTCAGGAACAACCTCGTGCGCGAAGTCAAACAGCGTATCCAGGCAAAAATCAAGGATCAGGTGATGGACGCCCTGCTTGCCGTCACACCGGTAGAAGCGCCCAAAACGTTGGTGCAAGGCGAGTCGGAACGGCTGCTCGAAAACGCCCGCCACGAACTTGAAGCGCGCGGGATGGCGGCTCAAAATGCTCTGTTGAAACCAGAGATGTTCACCGACCGGGCAGTGCGGCGGGTGAAACTCGGCCTTATCGTGAACGAGTTGGTCAAAAACAACGAATTGCGCGCCACGCCAGAGCAGATACGTGCCCTGATACAAGATATGGCGGAAACCTACGAAGATCCTTCAGAGTTGGTTCGTTGGTATTATGCCCAGCCGGAACGTTTGGCCGGGGCGGAAGCGGTTGTGACCGAGGATAATGTCGTGGAATGGGTTTGTTCCAAGGCCAAGACCAGCGACAAGCCGGTTTCCTTTGACGAACTGATGGGCAACGACGCGGCGGCTGCCTAAGCCACGCGAAAGCAAGGCGGATGATGAACTCGAACGGAAGCGAAAAAGGAAACTCTGTGCAGGACAATAATGGTTGGAACCCGGTGGGCCTTGGGCTGGTGCCGATGGTCATCGAACAAAGTGGCCGTGGCGAGCGTGCCTACGACATTTATTCGCGGCTCCTCAAAGAGCGGATCGTGTTTCTCGTTGGCCCCGTCACGGATGCCACGGCCAACTTGGTCGTGGCGCAGTTGCTATTTCTCGAATCTGAAAACCCCGACAAGGATATTCATTTCTACATCAATTCCCCTGGGGGTTCGGTCACGGCAGGGCTGGCAATCTATGACACGATGCAGTTCATCAAACCCGACGTCAGTACGCTGTGCGTTGGCCAGGCGGCGAGCATGGGGGCTTTCCTGCTTGCAACCGGGGCGAAAGGCAAGCGTTTCTGCCTGCCCAATTCTAGGGTCATGATCCACCAGCCCCTGGGCGGTTTTCAGGGGCAGGCGTCCGATATCGAAATTCATGCGCGGGAGATACTTTTTCTGCGCTCTCGCCTCAACGAAGTGTTGTCAAAGCACACAGGCAAACCGGTTGAACAGATTGAAAAGGATACTGATCGGGATAATTTCCTGTCCGCATCTGCGGCGCTGGAGTACGGTCTCATTGATAAGGTAATGACTGCGCGCAGCGACATCTAACGAGGAGAAGAACGATCATGCCGGATAAAAAAACGGGCTCGGACGGTGAAAAGCTGCTTTATTGTTCATTTTGCGGCAAAAGCCAACACGAAGTCCGCAAACTGATTGCCGGGCCATCCGTTTTCATCTGTGATGAATGTATCGGCCTGTGCAACGACATCATCCGCGAGGAAATTGCCAATGGGCTAGGCGTTGAAAACATTCGCGGGCAGTTGCCCACGCCCCATGAAATCTGCACTATCCTCGACCAGTACGTGATTGGGCAGATGCAGGCCAAGCGCAACTTGTCGGTGGCGGTCTACAATCATTACAAGCGCCTGCGCCACTTGGGCGATGCTGTCAGGAACGATGTAGAGCTTTCCAAAAGCAATATCCTCCTGATCGGCCCGACTGGTTCCGGTAAGACGCTTTTGGCGCAAACGCTGGCGCGGCTCCTGAACGTGCCTTTCGTCATGGCCGACGCCACTACGCTCACCGAAGCCGGTTACGTAGGTGAGGATGTCGAGAACATCATCCAGAAACTCCTTCAAAAGTGCGACTACGATGTCGAAAAGGCGCAGCAGGGCATCGTCTATATCGATGAAA
Organism: Betaproteobacteria bacterium; assembly: GCA_009781085.1. Classification (GTDB taxonomy): domain Bacteria; phylum Pseudomonadota; class Gammaproteobacteria; order Burkholderiales; family Rhodocyclaceae; genus WRNU01. The sequence continues at coordinate 8,541 of WQYV01000025.1, read as the reverse complement.
TCGACAAGATTTCCCGCAAATCCGATAACCCTTCAATTACCCGCGACGTATCGGGCGAAGGCGTGCAACAGGCGCTCCTGAAACTCGTTGAAGGCACTATTGCCTCCATTCCGCCACAGGGCGGGCGCAAGCATCCCAACCAGGATTTCATCCAGGTCGACACCACCAACGTCCTGTTCGTCTGTGGCGGCGCGTTCGACGGTCTGGAAAAAATCATCATCAACCGCACCGACAAGGGCGGGATCGGCTTTGGCGCGGAGGTCAAAGGCGGCGAAGGCCGCAGCATCACCGAGACGTTCGGTCAGGTTGAACCGGAAGACCTCATCAAGTTCGGGCTCATCCCCGAACTTATTGGCCGCCTGCCTGTAGTGGCATCCCTGCACGAACTTGACGAAGACGCGCTCATCCAGATACTCATTGAGCCAAAAAACGCGCTGGTCAAGCAATACCAGAAGCTCTTCGCGATGGAAGGCGCCGAACTCGAAATCCGTTCGGCGGCGCTGCACGCAGTTGCCAGGAAAGCAATCAAGCGCAAGACCGGCGCACGGGGCTTGCGTTCCATCCTCGAAATGGCTCTCCTCGATATCATGTACGATTTACCCAGCCTGGAAGGCGTGGTCAAGGTTGTGATCGATGAAAATACCATCACTGAGGGGTCCAAACCGTTGCTGATTTACGCCGATCAGCCTAAGGTGTCGGGCTCCAACTGACCTGTTCCCGCAGGACGCAGTCCCGGTAACTTGAATAAACGACAACTGTACCCCATATAGGGAGCGGTTCTTTCCAAGGAAAATACACAATGTCGGGTACTGCCAAATCCTCCAACGAAAAATTGGAGCTACCGCTCCTGCCGCTACGCGACGTGGTGGTGTTCCCGCACATGGTCATCCCGCTCTTCGTGGGGCGGCCAAAATCCATCAAGGCGCTAGAAGCCGCGATGGAAGCGGGCAAGAGCATCTTGCTCGTCGCCCAGCAATCTGCGGCCAAGGATGAACCCTCCGCCAGTGACCTCTACAGTGTCGGCTGCGTTGCCAACATCCTGCAAATGTTGCGGCTACCCGACGGCACGCTCAAGGTGCTTGTCGAAGGTGTGGAGCGCGTCCGCATCGAAGAAGTGGAAGACCGTCGCCAGATGTTTTTTGCCCGAGCTACCCCGGTAGAGCAGGTTTCGGGTAGGGAAGGCACCGAGGTTGTCGCCATGCGGCGTGCACTTGTTGCCCAATTTGACCAATACGTCAAACTCAACAAGAAAATACCTGCCGAAGTCCTCTCCTCCCTTACCAACCTCGATGATACGGGGCGGCTTGCCGATACCATCACCGTCCACCTGCCGCTCAAGCTCGAACAAAAGCAGGAAATCCTGCAAATGTTTAACATTAGCGACCGTCTCAACCGGCTGCTTGCGCAAATCGAAAACGAAATCGACATCATTCAGGTTGAAAAGCGCATCCGTGGCCGCGTTAAGCGCCAAATGGAAAAGAGCCAGCGCGAGTACTACCTTAACGAACAGGTCAAGGCCATCCAGAAAGAACTTGGGGAAACCGAAGACGGGGCCGACCTCGAAGAGATGGAGAGAAAGATCAGAGGCGCCGGCATGCCCAAGGAGGCGCTGGCAAAAACCCAGGGTGAGTTCAAAAAACTGCGTCTGATGTCGCCCATGTCTGCTGAGGCGACCGTGGTGCGCAACTACGTTGATACCATGATCGGCCTGCCGTGGAAGAAGCGCTCGCGCGTCAGTAAAGACTTGGCCGGAGCCGACAAGATACTCAACAAGGATCATTACGGGCTGGAGAAGGTCAAAGAGCGCATCCTCGAATATTTGGCCGTCCAGCAACGCGTCGACAAGGTCAAGGCTCCCATCCTCTGCCTCGTTGGCCCCCCCGGCGTGGGCAAGACTTCCCTTGGGCAATCCATTGCCCGGGCCACCAACCGTAAGTTCGTGCGCATGGCTTTGGGCGGCGTGCGCGACGAAGCCGAAATTCGTGGGCATCGCCGTACCTACATCGGCTCCATGCCCGGCAAAATCCTCCAGAACATGACGCGTGTCGGCGTCAAGAACCCATTATTCTTACTCGACGAAGTCGACAAACTCGGTATGGATTTTCGCGGCGATCCCTCATCGGCTCTCCTCGAAGTGCTCGACCCCGAGCAGAACCACACCTTTCAGGATCACTACATCGAAGTCGATTACGACCTCTCCGACGTGATGTTTGTTGCTACTGCCAACACCCTCAACATTCCGCCGCCGCTGCTCGACCGCATGGAAGTTATCCGGCTCTCCGGTTACACCGAGGACGAAAAGGTCAACATCGCCCATCGTTACCTGCTTCCCAAGCAACTCAAGAACAACGGCCTCAAGCAGGACGAACTTGCTGTCACGGATGATGCCCTGCGCGACATCTGCCGCTACTACACGCGTGAGGCCGGGGTGCGTGGGTTGGAACGTGAAGTTTCCAAAATTTGTCGCAAGGTTGTGAAATCCATCGTGCTCAAGCCGCGCGCCAGCAAAGTCGTGGTAAACGGCAAGAATCTCGACAAATATTTGGGCGTGCGCCGCTTCAATTTCGGCATGGCCGAAAAACAGAACCAAATCGGGCAAGTTACTGGATTGGCCTGGACGGAAGTTGGTGGGGAACTCCTTACCGTCGAAGCCGTGGCGCTCCCTGGTAAGGGCAAGGTCATGACGACCGGCAAACTTGGCGAAGTCATGCAGGAATCTATTCAAGCAGCGCTCTCTGTCGTGCGGCGCCGTGCCCACTCGCTTGGTATCGAAAGTGATTTCTACCAGAAGAGTGATATCCACATCCATCTGCCTGAAGGCGCAATTCCCAAAGACGGTCCCTCGGCGGGCAGCGCTATCACCACCGCGTTGGTATCCATGCTCACCGGCATTCCCGTATGCTGCGACGTAGCCATGACGGGTGAAATCACCCTGCGCGGGGAAGTTTTGCCTATTGGCGGCCTGAAAGAAAAACTGCTTGCTGCCGTGCGTGGCGGGATTACCCGCGCCCTGATACCGGAAGAAAACATCAAGGATTTGACCGAAATTCCGGATAACATCAAAAACATGATCGAAGTGATCCCGGTACGCTGGATCGATCAGGTGCTTGAACTGGCGCTCGAACGTAAACCCGTCCCGCTTGCCGAGTCTGAAGAAGACCCGACCTCGGCGAGTACGGAGGAACCGGCGGCAAGCGCGTCGCAACCCATCCGGACACATTGAGGATTTTGGGATGAAACCGGCCCGTTAAAGGGTTGGGTTCATATGTTCATTTCAAGAGGAGGGGAAACAGCATGAATAAAACCGAACTGATCGACGTGATTGCCGAACGGGCAGGAGTACCCAAAGTAACGGCGGGCAAAGTGCTTAATGCCGTCACTGCCACCATCATGGGTACACTCAAGAAAGAAGAGGACGTCACCCTTGTAGGCTTCGGGACTTTTTACGTAGGCGAACGTGTTGCTCGCACAGGCCGCAACCCGCGCACCGGAAAAGCCATCAAAATTGCGGCCACCAAAACGGCGAGGTTCAGGGCTGGCAAGGGGTTGAAGGAAGCCGTACAATAACGCCTCTTAGGCAAAAACAGCACCCGTTATCCTGTTTTTGTACGGGTGCTTAGCTCAGTTGGTAGAGCGTCGCCCTTACAAGGCGAATGTCGGCGGTTCGAGCCCGTCAGCACCCACCATAAATCAAAGGCTTGCAAAAGTTCAATCTTGCAAGCCTTTTTGTTTTGTGTAATTCCTGTGTAATCGTGCTGGGAACTAAAGCGGAATCTAACTCTCAGGACGCGAGCTTGAAGCGGTTTTGCAGCTTGTCCTTTGACTGCCCCTCCGCTTGAGTACGGCGGATCGGTTACGACGGCATCGAACTGGTGGCGCAGGCCGGGAATGATGCCGAGGCAGTCGCCTTGGTAAGGGAAATCCGCCGTAAAATACCGCAATCCGTCCGGGAATCAAGATTTAACCCTTGAGCCGAATTTCCTTATAACCGTGCGGGTTTCAGGCCGTTTTTCTCCTTATTGGCCTGTCCGGAAATCACTACCTCCCTACTCCTATTTGCGCCCGCTTTCGAAGCTCCATATCTGGTGCGCATCAACCAGGAGGCGCGCGTGGAGCTCAAGGGCGTCAAGATGCGCGGTTTCGGCGGCCTGGGTGGCTTCGAGCGCCTGACGGTTGGCGAGCAGGGTATCGGCGAAGGCCGATTCGCCAAGAGTGTAGGCTTTCATGACTAGCGCGGCGTTGCTTTGCGCTTGGTCACGGATTTGTGCTTGGGTGGCAGCGATCTTTTTTGTAGCGATAACTTGCGCTAGCAGTTGCCGCGCTTCGCGTTCGACCTTGTTGCGAACCCGCGTTTCTTCCTGGCGTGCCTGGTCGAGTTGCGCAAGCGCCCCCGCATAACCGGCGCGGCGCGCTTCACCAGGTAAGGGGATGCTGACGCCGACGCCAATGATGCGGTCTTCGCCGCTACGCTCGCTGGTGTAGCGTAGCGCCACAGTCGGGTCGGGCATGCGCTCAAGCGCGCTACGTTCGGCCAGAAGCTGCTTTTGCCGTACCTGCGCTTGTGCCTGTTCAAGTTCGTGGTTGTCGGCAATGATGTGGGCCACCCAGTCGATGTTTTCTTCGTCACCAGGGATATCGGGCAGGAGCGGCACCGCGGAAACCGAAACCGGCGGCAACGGCAGGTTGGGATATTTTTGTTCAAGTGCGATCCGCGCCAGGTTTACCCGTTGCTCTGCTTGCTGCTGCGCGGCAATCAGGCGCTGATGTTCGGTCTGCGCCAATAACAGTTCCATTTTCGGTGTGTCGCCAGCATGTACGCGTTTTTGCATGCTGGCGAGGAATTGCCCGCTCAGCGTAACTTGTTCGGAAACCCGCAACGCGGCGCGCTCTTCGCGTAGTAGCTCGAACCAGGCGGCGAGTAGTGTCCGGCCCGCTTCGTGCCAAGCATCGGCGTAGGCAGCATCAGCAACCACTATCGCCTGTTGCCCCAGTTCACCGTCTTTTCTGGACTTACCGAACCAGCGTACTGGGCGGTCGATGGTGATTTCGTACTCGTGGAAATTCCCGTCTATGCGCGTCCGGCGTTGCGCAGTTTCACCGCGCACGCTCCACTCGTACGGACCGCTTTGCAGGCGTTGCCGTTCAGCGGTGGAGTAGTCGATGCCAGCACGCACCGCCAGGAGTTCCGGGAGTTGGGCAAGCGCGTCGCGCACTGCCGTCTCCGACGGCAATTCGGCGGGGTAGCGGGATGCGGAACTAGCAGGGGTTGCAATTGTTGCCGTGGCCGAAAAAGGGGAGAGCCTGGGTGCCTGCGCGCAAGAAGCAGCGGGCAATAGCGCCAACGCCGCCAATAGCGTGATGTGAATCTGGTTGCCGTGCGTGCCCTTCATACCACCCTCCCAAACGAGAGTAGCGGCGTAACCCAATACGCCATGTAGATGCTGTGGAATTCTTCGCGCAACGCCTCCACCAGAAGTATGACATTATCGTTGTGCATCAGCATGTTGATTAGCCGCCGCCGCTCACGTCCTTTCACTTTTTCCATCGCGCTCTTCAGCCCCACGCCGCGTCCCATGCCCTGTGCGTGGATCAGGGAGAAACCACTGACCCATTGCGGATGGTCGAGCAGGAAATCGATGATTTGTTCCTCCAGTGCCAGCGGGAACGCTAGAGTCATCATGCAGTCGTATCCTTTAACTGTTTCTTTTGTCATTTTTTTCCTTCCAGGCCGAAACGCTTGAACAGGATCGGCAAAACTACCAAAGTCAGGAACGTCGAACTCAGCAGCCCGCCGATGACAACGATGGCCAGCGGGCGCTGGATTTCGGAGCCCGGCCCGGTCGCCAGGAGCAATGGAATTAGGCCGAAACCGGCGATGCCCGCAGTCATCAGCACTGGGCGCAACCGGCGGCGAGCGCCTTCGCGGACGATTTCCCCAATTTTCATGCCTGTGGCGGCAAGCTGGTTGAAGCAGGTGATCATCACCAGGCCGTTGAGCACCGCGATGCCCATCAGCGCGATGAAGCCGACCGAGGCCGGCACCGACATGTATTCGCTGGTCAGCAGCAGAGCGAAGATGCCGCCGATCAGCGCCAGCGGAATATTGGCCAACACCAGCGCGGCCTGCCGCACGCTGCCGAGCGTGGCGAACAGCAGCAGAAAAATCAGCCCCAGCGCGACCGGCACCACCACCGCCAGCCGTGCGGCGGCGCGCTGCTGGTTCTCGAACTGGCCGCCCCAGGCCAGGTGGTAGCCGGCTGGCAGCTTGATCGCGCTGGCAACGGCGGCCTTGGCTTCGTCCACGAAGCCAACCAGATCGCGCCCGCGCACGTTGGCGCGTACCACCGCCATGCGCGAGGCGTTTTCGCGTTCAATTTTCACTGGGCCGTCGACTAGTTCGATGTGTGCCACCTCGCGGATCGGGATCACGCGGCCATCGGACAGCGGCAGGCGCAACTGGGAAAACAGTTCCGGCGAGGCGCGCAGCTCGGCGCTGCCGCGAATTTGCAGCGGCAGGCGGCGGCCTTCCTCGATCACGATGCCGCTGGCGCTGCCTTCGACCAGCGCGCGCAGGTCGTTTTGCAACTGCGCGCTGTTTAGGCCCAGGCGTCCGGCGGCCAGGCGGTCGATGCTGATTTGCAGGTACTGCACGCCACTGTTTTTTACCGTGATGACGTCTTCGCTGCCCGCAATCTTTTCCAGCACGCGCACGATGTCCTCGGCCAGGCGCGACAGCGTGGCCGTGTCCGGGCCGAAGATCTTGATCGCCAGGTCGCCGCGCACACCGGAGAGCATTTCGGAGGTGCGCATTTCGATCGGCTGCGTGAAGCTGAAATCGACGCCGGGGAAATCCCGGCCCACCTCGCGCAGCGCATCGACGATCTGGTTCTTGTCCGGGCTGCGCCACTCCTTGCTGGGCTTGAGCACGAGGAAGCTGTCGGTTTCGTTCAGGCCCATCGGGTCCAGCCCCAACTCGTCGGAGCCGGTGCGGGCGACGATGCTTTTGACTTCCGGCACCCGCGCCAGCACTTCCTTCTGGATGTCCTGGTCGATGCGGATCGACTGCGCCAGATTGATCGACGGCAGCTTTTCCAACTGCATGATGATGTCGCCTTCGTCCAGCGTCGGCATGAACGATTTGCCGATCAGCGGAAACAGCGCCAATGCCACAACCAGTGCACCGATTGCAGCACCGACCGTCAGTTTGGGCCGCGCCAGTGCCCAGGAAAGCGACGGCATGTAGAGCGCCTCGATCTTGCGCGGCAGCCACGGCGGCCGATGCGCCTGCTGCTTGAGCAGGAAGGACGACAGCACCGGAATTACGGTCAGCGACAGCAGCAGCGAGGCAACGAGCGCAAACACGATGGTGAGGGCCACCGGTGCGAACATTTTTCCTTCCAACCCTTCCAGCGTCAGCAGCGGCAGGAACACGGTGACGATGATGGCAATGCCGGAAGCTACCGGCACGGCAACGTCGCCCACGGCGCGATAAATCGTATGCAGCCAGGAAATGGATGGGCGGTCGTGCCGCGCCTCGGTATACGCTTCGATGTTTTCGACAATCACCACCGCTGCATCGACCAAAAGGCCGATGGCAATCGCCAGCCCGCCCAGCGACATCAGGTTGGCCGACAGGCCGAACCAGTTCATCAAAATGAAGGTGGCGCACGCCGACAGCGGCAGGATGCAGGCCACGGCCAGCGCTGCGCGCAGGTTGCCGAGAAACAGGAAGAGCAGCGCCAGCACCAGGAAAATTGCCTCGCCCAGCGCCTTGGTGACCGTGCCGACGGCGCGTTCGACGAGGTCGCTACGGTCGTAAAAAACCTGGATGCTGGTTTCTTGCGGCAAGGTTTTCTGGATGTTGCCCAGTTTTGCGCGCACCGATTTAAGCACTTGCCGAGCATTGGCGCCACGCAGCGCCAGCACCAGCGCCTCGACCGCCTCGCCCTGACCATCTTTGGTCACGGCGCCGTAGCGGGTGAGCATGCCAGTGCGTACCGTGCCAACATCGGAAATGCGCGTCACTTGCCCGTTTTTTTGGGTGACAACAATGTTGCCTAGGTCGTCGAGCGAAACGATGTTGCCTTGCCCGCGCACAAGGAGCGCTTCTTCGTTGCGGTCGATGCGTCCGGCGCCGTCGTTGCGGTTGTTCTCCTCGATGGCTGTGCGAAGCTGTTCCAGCGTGATGCCGCGTGCCGCCAGCGCGTTTACGTCGGGGACGACTTCAAAGGTCTTGACCATGCCGCCCAGCGCGTTCACGTCGGCCACGCCAGGAATGCTGCGCAATTGCGGGCGAATCGTCCAGTCGAGCAGGGTGCGCTTTTCCTCCAGCGACAGCGGCCCCTCGATGGTGAACATGAACATCTCGCCCAGCGGTGTCGTCGCCGGGGCCAACCCACCCGAAGCCGTCGGCGGCAGATCGCCCTGCACGCCGTTCAGGCGCTCGGCCACCTGCTGGCGCGCCCAGTACATGTCGGTGCCGTCGGTGAAGTCGAGCGTGATTTCGGCGATCGCGTATTTCGACTGCGAGCGCAGCATCTT
>WQYV01000024.1 GCA_009781085.1 Betaproteobacteria bacterium | reverse complement strand
GCTTCACCTCAAAGAGTGCGAGTTTCGATTTAACCATCGCCATGGCAACCTTTACTTGGTACTGTTAAAGTTGTTGCGTGAGCAACCTTTGTAGCTTGGTTTGCTTCCTAAGACCCAATTTTAATAAAAAACTTTCGGACATGTTCTCTCAAAGATTTAGCCTCTTTTTTTGGCATAAAGGAATTGGTGGTTCGACAAAGGGCAAAGAAATTCAAGCTACGAAGACCGGCTAATATTAAACAGTCCCAAGGTTGCTATCTCTGTCCTCAATGTATGTCGCTCGTATGGGCAAAATCGAACTTGAGAATTGTGTGCACTGATTGCGATATGCAAATGAACAGGTTAATCGAGAAACATTCGGACAGAAATTGGGGACAGTGATTTTTCACAGTCCGTATAAATTGAGGTGCTATTGCGAACTCTAGCAGTATCCCTTGTGACAAAGTGATGTGGTTTACGCCTTAGCACCTCAATTTATACGATCTGAACTGTCCTCCTTTCCAGAACACCCCCATCATCCAACAGGAACTATTTTCATTCGAGATTAATAATGGCACAACCCAGACTTGATGCGCCCTTTCCACTCCTACGGTTTGTTTCCCCTTTCCCTAAAGCGGGAGGTTCAGAATTTCTGAATATGAGTGAATGCTTGCGTGCCTGGGGAAAATGCGCAAGGGATGGTTTCTACCCGCTTGGATTGAGCGGGCAATGGCACGGAGGGATACATTTCGACGAAGGAACCGGAAGGGAAATTCATCAGGAAGACGGTGTGCGTTGCATCGCGGACGGAGAAGTGATTGCCTTTCGCTATGCTTGGTTGCCGAATACATCCGACTATAGGCACAAGAATAATCCTACGTCCCCTGACATCGATAAGAAGGGCCGTTACTCCACCAACTTTGTGCTGGTGCGCCATCGACTGCGGTTGCCTGTTGTGCCAGTTGGGGTGATAACGGCGAGCAACCAGAACGACACTGGCATGGTTCCCAATTTTCACTCAAACCAGGATGGTGTTCCTGACCCCCGTCCCTCACTTGTCTTCTATAGCCTCTACATGAACCTCCTGCACCTGAAGGCATATGTTGATGCAGAAGGCGAAGGATCACCCTTATCCTGTCCGGAATTTTGGGGGGGCAACAGGCGCAAGGTAGGCAAAAAATGCCAGACTCCACGACCTCGCGCTGGTTCGAGCGTAGTTCAGAACGGGCCGACTTGGGTGGTACCAAGTGGCGTCACAGGTGATCTAGGCCATAACCTCGTCAATTCCAATCAAAATTCCAGTCAAGGTAAAACAACAGTTGCATGGATACCCCAGGGGACTGAACTCGTGCTTCAGGAAGGATCGGGAAAATTGCGCAAGGTGCAGGCAATCCTTGGAAACGAAGAGAATTGGGCATACACGGGCACTACTCGACCCACTGCCTCAACCCTCTGGGTTTATGACGAAGTGCTTGATGTGCTGCCCGACATACCTAACGTACTAGTACCCGAGCCAAACGCCGAACCCGCCTCAAGACTTTTTGTACCGTCCCCCCCAGTTCCCATCGCGGCAGGCGACCTAATTGGACACATGGGGTTCTATGAGACCTTTGAAGACGTACTCTGCCACATCAACTCTGCCCTTCAGGTTCACGTGGAACTCTTCGCAAGGGGAGATGAACTGAGAAACTTCATTGCGACATGCCGTTCCGATCCAAGCGCGAGGGAGTATCAGAAAACCGCATACTCTCTCGTGATTGCTCGGGATGCCGTACCTTACAGAGTGACGCCCTCAAGCCATATCCTGACCTTGGATCAAGATACCGTACTTCAGACGAACACTCAAACCAACACAGGAGGCCAAACAGAAGGGGTCTGGATCAAACTTCAGCCAGGCAGGCACAATGCTGAAGGTAAGTTTCTTGCCACAGGAAATGCTGTCTGGGTGCGTAAGAGCGATTATGCAAGGATGTACGATGAAGAGACCCGACGGGTACGGCCTGGTGGGGTTGATGCCTGGAAGGATTTCCCTATTCAGGCTAGTGAACAATACAGGATGCAGCCGAACGCTGTAGACAGTGTCGTTCAGACAAATATTGGTTCAAGTGACACGAATAGGCTCCAGTCAGTGTTGGATGAGAGTGGCAACCGTTGGTGGTATGTACGCACGGAGTATCGTGACGGAAACAACCAGCAGCTTCAACCTCAATGGGGGTGGGTACGCGAGGACGGCATGGTACTCAGGGTATGTTCGCGGTGGGAATGGCCGGGGTTCGAAATAATAGATGATCGTACACAACCTGCTGAGCATCAAATTATGCGGCAAGATATAAGCTACAAACCGTCCACGCCCATGATGGAATCGCTGTTCAGGACGATAGACCTGAACGGTGACGGAAAACTACAGATACAGGAACTCCACGACGCATGGAAAAACCCCCATCTGGCACGTGTATTGTCGAGATTGGTCGTCCAGCACGATAGTGAATGGAAGCTGGATATGGCGAGATGGAATGCGCTGGATCCGTTTTTTCAAGATAGAGGCGTCAGTCATTTTGATTACGCAGCAATATGGCAACTAGAAAAGGAACGGATAAGAAGGCATGCTTTTTGGGATGATATTCATTCAGCACTGCCTTCGCAAAACACGACTGAAATTTATGTTGACCCCAATAACGGCCCGAAATGGAACTGGCGATTAAAGCGCCCCGGTTTTCCACGAACTCATGTGGCAGATCATGCACACCCGCTTGCAGTGATAGAGAATTTTGGAAAACTCTGGCATCCTAACGTCCGTTGGCCGTTGGTTTCAAACCTGATCCCAAGGCATAATCAAAATCCTCACAACAATACTTATGGTAGAGTCAGAACGGCTCAAAATGGAACTGCTAGAGCACACCAAGGTTGGGATTTATATGCAGAAGAAGGGACAGCCTGTTATGCCATTGCAAACGGGAGAGCTGTGAGGTATTGGATGAGACCTAATCAAGATACTGGCATGGGACTTCAGCTACTCATCGAGCTAGATCCGGAAATGGTTAATCTGCCTCGACATGATACGGTCTACGCGTTCTATGCACATTTGAAATTATTCTCTATTGTTGACTATTTAGACTCAACTATTTCTTTACAGAAAATTGCTGTATCTACAACTGAAACAGCGGGAGAAGGAGTGGCGATAAATCCACCAATACGTGTAAGGAAAGGGCAAAAAATCGGCGAAACAGGAGTAACAGGCAATGCGTATGATATGAAATGTTTTGAACAACACTTGCATTTTGAACTACGGAGTTGGACTGGCACTTCACTTGGTTTTCCAGGGCGAATCAATCCGGCGGAGCTGTTTTTTGCGCCTCCGTTGGGTTGTCCGGTCATTGATCCAATAGAATGAGAGAGGGGAAAATAATGAAAACCTTGAGGCTGATACTTCATATCCTCATCATTCAATTTGTAATAGCGCCTGTATCCGTATCAATAGCGCATGAGCAAAATTTTTCTATTGAAGCATTAAAACAAAGAGCTGACCAAAATAACGTTGAGGCAATTTTTGGCCTTGGAGAAATTTTTAGTGGTATCAAATGGTATGGTTTTGAGGGTGAAAATACTAAAGATGTTAATTTAAATTACAAAGAAGCAGTTAAATGGTATATTAAAGCGGCAGAATTGGGCCATGCAGAGTCCCAATACCGTCTTGCTCTGCTTTTCGTAACAGGACGGGGTACTGAAGGAAATGAAAGAGAAATCCTGAAGTGGATAAATAAAGCAGTTGAAAGTAATCATTGGGAAACAAAAATCTTACTGGGAAAAATTTATTACGAAGGTCTGCATGTTGAGAAAAATTTTGAGAAAGCGAGAAAATTGTACATTGAAGGAATGAAGCAACAAACAATCTTGGGTGATGATGGTGCGGATGCAGCGATAATTTATTCATATATTGTGGAAGCCGTAATGAGGCTCACAGACATTTATTACAACGGGCGTGGAGTGAAGCAGGATTACGTTGAGGCTTTAAAATGGATCAGCATGTTACATTACACGCAAGAGGCTCAGAAGTCCTTTCAAGAAATTTTGAAATTAGTTCTAGATATGGCACGGCATGGAGATATCAAAGCTCAAAAAGGACTTGGTGACATGTATTTTAATTTTGCTTTAGAAGAAGGAAATGTAGCGAGAAACAATCCTGATGATATTAAACAAGCCGAGAAATGGTATCAGAAGCCGGTCAAGCAAGGTTATACAGAAGCTCAAAGAAAACTTGGTTTTATATATTGCAGAAGAGATAAGAAGCAAGAAGGGATGAAATTGTATCGAATGGCTGCTGAAAAGGAAAATACGGAAGCTCAATGGGAGCTAGGGCAGATGTTCTTTTTGGGATATGAGTGTTCTGATAAAGAAGACTATAAGGAGGCTGTAAAATGGTATAGTCGGGCTGCGGAACTGGGGCATATACAGGCTCAATTTGTCCTGGGGTCGTTATATTTCGTCGACAGTAGATATCTTAAAGATAGACAGTCTTTTAAGGTCAAAGTGCTTGAACAAGATATTTCACAAGCAATAAAATGGCTTACAAAATCTGCTGAACAGGGCTATGGAGAGGCTCAGTTACAATTAGGTGCTATATACGCTGAGTTGTACGTAATAAATAAGAGTGATACAAGAAGTAGGGAGTTGGCCTTGAAGTGGTGTCAAAAAGCGGCGGAAAAAGGCTATGAATGCGATAAACAGATCATTGAAGATCTGAAATAATGATACGTGTCTCCGAGCCATTGAGACTGTCTCCTTTTTCAAAATATTCGATTCACTCCATTTGATTGCCTCACAATGAGCGTGTCTGTCGTATAAATACGAATCCCCGAGTTTGCCGTATTGGAGTTCACATCCATGCAATCCCTTCCCCGTTTCATTTCAAAATCCAAACCTCTGCTATTGATAGCAATAGCAATGACTGTATTGTTATCAGCCTGTACAAGCTCCTCCAAAAAAGCCGAGCAAGCCCTCGCACAAGCGCTCAACCCGCAAACACCCCGATCAGAAGACCCATCTTCCACAATTTTTCGCCTCCCGGAAGATACGGTGGTCAAGGGCGTAGCGGGTTCCAACGTCAACCTCGATGTCAACGGTCAGCCCCTTACAGTTGTTGTGCGCGTCATCCAGTTGCGGGACAAGCATGAGTTTGCACGCCTTACCTTCGATGCTGCGGCAAGCAAGGGTGATGCCGAACTTTTCCCAAAGGAACTCGTGACCGCTCATGAACTCGTGCTCATGCCCGGAGCAACTCAGGAATTAACGGACAAGCTACTGCCTGAAACCAGGTACGTTGCCGTGATCGGTTTTTTCCGCAAACCTGACACGCATTATTGGCGCTTTCTCTTCGATGCTCAGGCTGTCCGGAAAGAAGGGTTGATATTTGCCGCAAAGGAATGCTTTATCACCCCTATTACACCTCAGTTCCTGCCCGCGCAGGGACAAAGATTGAACACCACCCCGGAATGCGCCGGGTTTGTTCACTCAAATCGCCCAAGAAGATAACCCTTATTTTTTCTGGACTAAACAATGTCTGACTCTCAGCGCCTTTTATGGGGAGAGGGAATGCACCTTTTCCCGCAATGCCTCCAGCAAATGGATCTTCGGATAGATCATGCCGCTAACGGAGTGCTTAGAACCCTCCAGCGATACCCTTGGGGGTTAGGCAGGCTTGAACTCGATAGCGATGTGCTCAAGGAAGGGCTGGTTAGGGCCACTAGGCTCGATGTGACTTTTCGTGATGGCATCCGGTATGTTGCGCCTGCTTGCGAGCCGCTGCCTCGATCCCGTTCGCTGGCCGATCTGCCGCAGGTCGGGACGGAAACCGTCCTGTACGCCTGCCTGCCCAATCTCAATCCCTACGGCGGCAATAGCGCCAAGGTTGACGAAGAAGAGGATACGGCACGCCCTGCGCGCTTTCGGAGTGCGCAAAAAGCGTTTGTGGATCTCTACACCGATGCGCTTGAAGAAGAACTCAACTTCCTGAATCTCGATGTGCGGCTGATGATGCGCGAGGAGAACCGGGACGGTTTTGATTCCGTGCCCATCGCCCGCCTGGTGAAAGGCGCAACCGGCAAGTGGCAGGAGGATGAAGCGTACATCCCGCCGCTGGTGGCTGTGAGCGGTTCTGAACAACTTCTGAACATGATCCAGCGCCTGCTTGACATCTTGATGGTCAAAAGCAGTGCGTTGTCGAGCACGCACCGGCAACGATCCAAAAATGTCGCGGACTATGCAACAGCGGATATCGCATCGTTTTGGATGCTCCACACAGTCAACGCCCACTTTGCAATTTTGAACCATCTGGCCAGTACGGAGCCGCTGCATCCCGAGGAGTTATATCGAGCACTAGCCACTTTATGCGGCCAGTTAATGACCTTTTCCAACACTTACGGGCTGATCGACCTGCCGAAATATGACCACGAACAGCTATTCGATACCTTCCCCAGGATCGACAAAATGATCCGCGAACTGATTGATACCGTTATTTCTTCGCGCTACGTGATCATTCCGCTCGTTACTCCGAAACCTTCGTTCTACGTTGGCCATCTGGAGAGCGATAGTCTGATCGAAAATGTCGATTACTTCCTGTCAATACAGGGAGAAATGGATTTCTCGCAGGTTCTCGGAGAGGTGCCGTCACAGTTCAAAGTTGGCAGTCCCGAAAGTGTGGAAAAAATCCTCCATTCCGGGATGCCTGGTGTGAATTTGATGTATACACAGCAGCCCCCTGCCTATCTGCCAATGCGAGTGGGCAATCATTACTTTGCTTTCGAGCCTCATGGCGACATTTACGACGACATGAAAAAGGCTCGCTCCATCTGCATCTATGTACCGGAGTCGCTCTCCCGCCTCAAGCTGGAATTGATTGTTTCTTACCGCTAATTAAAAGGCTCTTTCATGATGGTCATGACAATGGATACTGCCACTCCTCCCGTTATGTCTTCCGCCCAGGTCTTTGCCGCGCCGACCCTGCGCGACCTGCTCGAAGACGGCATTTATCTGCTCTTTATGCTGCGCGACGATTACGCGCCAACATCCCTTTCCGGATTCAACCAGCAGATTGACCGTTTTTTTGACAACTTTCAAAAACAGGCGGAAAACTGCGGCAAACCGGCGAATCTGGTCGAGGACGCCAAGTACGCCTTTTGCGCGCTTCTTGATGAAATTGCGTTAAGCGGCGATTTTCCATTTCATGACCAATGGGCTCGCACGCCGCTGCAACTGCGCATTTTTGGAGACCACCTCGCAGGCAAGGGATTTTTTGATCGGCTTGAAAAGCTGCGCGGCGACCCGGTCAGGAACATCGAGGCGTTGGAGGTGTTTCATACCTGCCTGCTGCTGGGGTTCCAGGGGAAGTATCTATTCGCCGGGTTGGAGCGGCGTGATTCCCTGACTGAGAGACTGGGACAGGAAATCCAGAGAATCCGGGGGCCAAAAGCCGAATTTGCCCCGAACTGGCGACTGCCGAACCGCTTCCAGGAGTTCGTGCGCCATGAAATGCCGCTCTGGTTTTACGCTGGCCTGCTGGCTCTGGTTGGCGCTGCCGTGTTTATCACTTACGGATGGCTGCTCGACGGCCAGGTGAACCTCATCCTGGGCAGTTGACATGCCACGGCATTCGCAATTGCTGATTCTGCCATCGGTGCTGGATCGTCTGCTGGACGATGCTCCGGGAGAACCGCAGCGTGACGCAGTGCTGTTATTTGGTATGGAGGATTACAAATCAGCACTGGCGCGCGACCTTGAAGCCTTACTGAATACCCGCGTGATGGAGCCTGAAAACCTGGCTCAATACCCATTGGCAGCCCGATCCGTGATCCGGTACGGCATCCCTGATCTTACCAGCCTGAGTTTGCTCGACCCGGTAGACCAGGAGCGGCTGCGCGCAGAAGTGCAATATGCCATCGAAAACTTCGAGTCCCGGCTCTCCGATGTCAATGTGACGCTCAACATCCCGAAACAGGAAACGATCAGCTTTGAACGGATGCTGCATTTACGAGTGGATGCGACGCTACAGGTGCATCCGCGCCAACCCCCAGTTTCTTTCGACGCTACCCTGCGGCTGTCAACGAACGTGTACCAGGTAAACGAACACAGAAACCGTTTGCCATAACAGGCCAAGGATCAAATGGCTTTATTCACCCGGCAACTAAGGACTGGAAATGTAAATGCAAAGCGCCGAACCTTCTGAGTCAAAACGACATCAACTCATAACAGCCGGTTCAATAATTGGTTTTGCAGTCCTTGTCGCCCTTTGGTGGGGCCTGCTCTGGTTTGTGCTGCCGGTCGAGTGGTTGCAAGGAACGCTGCCATCCCTCGTGCTGGTGCATGTTGCGCCCCCGCCCTTGGTTGTGGCGACGTGGTGGGCAGGCAAGCGAGCCTGGAACTGGCGCGTGACGAGGGCCGAAGAGCGTGCCACTGCGGCTGGAGAGGCTGAAAAGAAGGCTGAACTTGAAAAGGCCAAAGCCGCACATCAGGAAAAACTGGATCGTCGCCACGCCCTTGTGGAGTGCCGCGCGGTCTGGGCCGAGTTTGCCAGAATGCCGGGTTGGGCTGAAGCCGGGACGGAACAGTGCGAGTTGACCAAACAGGCCCCGGAAACTATCCGGGGAATCGGGCGCGATACCGCGTTGATCTCGTCACTTGAGCGCGTATTCAAGGCTGCGTTCAAGCAGTGCGAAGCAACTGCGTGGCTTCCGGTCGTGTTTGTCGACCATGACCCCAACCAGTCGGACTGGGCAGGAGAAGCCTGGCAACAGGCAGTAAAGGAAAGCGGCATCGAATATGTTCCTTCACAGCCCCATTGCAAAGTCCTGACAGGCGCGGGCGTGATCCCGGATCGTCTCATCACCATGTTCGAGCATGATCCTGCATGTCCTGCCGTGATTCTGTTGGGCATGGATTCACCCCTCGCCGATCCCATGCTCACAAGGTCTCCAGGAGCGATTGAGCCGGGGCATGCGGTGGTGGCCGTACTGATAGGCCGTCCGGAATTGCTTGCCCCAGGAAGTGTTGCCCCTCCTCCCGAAGAAGGCGAGAACTCCATGACGCCCTTTTGGGAGCGGAATCAGCCCGGTGAGACTGACCCAACCCAATGGGGACGGATACCTCCTCCATACAGGGAGGGTCTTTGGAATTTGTCTCCAATTGCCACGCTGCACCGAGCACATACGCTCATCAGTCTGGACTCGGATGGTGACAGCGTAAAAGAACGCAAAACCCGTGAAGCAATTTCCGAGGCTCACATTGATGCGGGCCTGCGCGATTGGCCTTTCGAAGCAGATAAGCAAGGCGCACAGCCGAAACCCGCACAGCCGGAACCCGAATTGTCGGAACTTGGCTGGTTGGTGCACAACAGTCGAAGTGCAGCCTCTCTGGTGGAGTTCATTCTGGCACTTGAGGGAAGCGGTTACGAGAAGGTCAACCCATCCGCCAAGGCTGGCGAGTTGAAAAAGGAATTCGGCGAGATCGGCAAGGCGCGAAGCGTGCTGATGCTGGCCGAGGCGCTGGTCTGTGCGGCGCAATTGCAAAAGCCGGTGCTGGTGGCAGAAACATGCGACGGTGGGGAGATGCGTATCGGCTTTGCCCGCCCCGTAGAAAAACCAACATAACATCTGAAGAACTGGAAAACGTCCTATGAGCACAAACCTGATTGAAACGCTGGAAACCTTATTGCTGGCCATCCCAGGCAATCATCCGGAGGGGGAAGACCCGATCCATTCGGAACGGTTCGATGCGATCCGTGAAGCCAGACGAACCGACAGCCCGGTACTGCCACAGGGGAAATGGGTTATCCAACTCAAGGTGGCCGATTGGGACAAGATCCGGCAGTTGTGTGAAGAAGGGTTGCGCGAGCACAGCAAGGATTTGCAACTGGCCGTCTGGTATGCAGAAGCAATGGTCTGTCTGGAGGGTTTTACGGGGGCAGCACTGGGAATGTGCCTGGTTGAGGAGCTACTGCGGCGTTTCCGGGAAACGCTTTTTCCGAGCGACCCCGAAGAGCGTGTTGCAAAGCTCGAATGGCTGGATATCGAATTGGGGAAAGCGTTACGTCAGGTGCCCCTGACAGCACAGGATCATGGCGGTTACGACTGGTATCGCTGGGAAGAATCGCGGGAGATGGAGAACCTGCTTCTGCGCGGGGGAACTACGGGGCAGAACTCCTATGACATCGAACTCAAGGAGGGCAAGATTCCTGCGGGGGATTTCGAGAAGAGTGCAAGAGAAACCGGGGCCGACTGGTATCGGGCACGGTTTGGAGAGCTTGCACAAACCCGGGCGGCCCATGAAGACCTCATCCGTGCCGTGGAAGAATGCTTTGGGGACGATGCTCCCGGCTTTCTCAAGATACGCGAGGCGCTCGATGTGTGTCAGGAAGTGATTGAGCGGATGTTTGAGCTTTGCGGCGGTCATAAAGATTTGGCCTTGTTAAACGAGCAGCCCCAGGAGGCTTCTCACCAAACCGCACCCGGTTCTCCCGTCCAGTCATTCGGTACTGCCACGGGTTCCATTGGCAGCCGTGCTGATGCGATTCGGCAATTGAGGGAGATTGCCGGGTATTTCCGCAAAAATGAACCGCATAGCCCCGTGGCGCTGGCCGCTGAGCGCGCGGCTGAATGGGCGGAAATGCCGCTGGAGCGCTGGCTGAAGGAGGTCATTGATGAAGGCCCGGTCATCAAGCGCTTGTCTGAAATGCTGGGTTTTAGTCCTAATTGATTAAAAAACCGATACCACCCCGAAGGAAATCCAACGATGAAGTCCAGAATGATTGAAAAAGGAGCCGGTTCGGTTCTCCCACTCGCCCTGGCGGCAGCGCTCATGTGCGCGGGCGGATGTAAGACCACGCCAGAGAACGTGACCAATACGCTCGGCATGGAATTCATTCTCGTTCAACCCGGTGTTTTTCTGATGGGATGTAGCGAAGGGGACATGGAATGCCAGGGCGATGAGAGGCCACAACACCCTGTCAAGATCAGCGAGGCGTTTTACCTGGGCAAGTTTGAAGTCACGCAGGCGCAATGGACGAAAATCATGGGGAACAACCCGAGTCGGTTTCGGGGGGAGAGTCGCCCTGTCGAAAATGTGTCCTGGGACGATACGCAGGAGTTCATTCGTCGCTTGAATGCCCTGGAAGGCACAACAAAATACCGTCTGCCTACGGAAGCAGAATGGGAATATGCGGCACGAACCGGGGTGGCAACAAAGTTCCCCTTTGAGGCAGGGCGCGCGGGCGACCATGTCTGGTATTGGAACAACGCGGATGGACAGACGCATCCGGTTGGGGAAAAGCAGCCGAACCCGTGGGGGTTGCACGACATGCACGGAAATGTCTGGGAATGGGTGCAGGACTGGTATGGCGAAGGGTATTACTTGGCCAGCCTGACCACGACACCGGGTGCCCAGGTCGTCAAGCCGAAGGATCTGCTCAGTGGGCCGAAAATCGTTATCAGTGATCCGAAAGGGCCGGTTGAGGGGACAGGCCGCGTCCTGCGGGGGGGCAGTTGGGGCAATGACCTGCGCTATTTGCGCTCGGCGTTGCGCAATGCCTACGCGCCGGATTATCGCAGTGCCAACGTTGGTTTCCGGCTGGCGATCTCAGCCGATTCAGGGTGGGCAAGCGGCGTGAAAAGCATGAGAGAAGAGGCAGAGCAGAGCGCGGCCTCCGCCAACGATGCCATCAAGGAAGCGGCAGAGCCTCTGAAAGTCCCTGAAATCAAGGCACCCGAAATCAAAGCACCTACCCTGCCGAAGGCGGGTTCTTTCGGGAAATAATCATGCCGGGCATGTTCGAGACGCTGTTACCTTATTACGAAGAGGAACTGGCCTTCCTTCGCGGATTAAGCGGCGAGTTTGCCCGTCAATATCCAAAACTTGCCGGACGGCTGAATCTGGAAGGCGATCATTGCGAAGACCCGCACACGGAGCGCTTGATTGAGTCCTTCGCCCTCCTTTCCGCCCGCATCCGTCGCAAGCTGGACGACGAGTACCCTGAGATCGTCGAGAGCCTCCTGGAAGTGCTCTTTCCGCATTACCTGCGTCCGTTCCCTGCATCGAGCATCGTGCAGTTCGAGTGGGGCGCGGATCCTGGAATCGGTTCCCGCTACCACATCACTCGGCTGCAACCCGTAAAAGCGCCTTCCATCGGTGGCGTTGCCTGCGAGTTTCGCACCTGTTATCCGGTCGATCTTTACCCGCTTACCCTCAATCAGGCACACCTGAAACTGACCAGCGGCTCGGCCTGGCTGCGCCAGATCGCACCGAAGGCGGCTGCGGTGCTGACGCTGGAACTGCAAACACCAGCCAACCTCACCATCGACAAGATCAACCTTGGGGCGCTGCGCTTCTTCCTGGATGGCGAACCGTCGCTGATGCACTTGCTCTACGAAGTGTTGCTCTCGCATACCTATCGGGTTCGTGTGGGCGACGGCAGCAACGATCCCGCCCGTACCCTGGAACTGCCGGGCTCAAGCATTGCGCCGGTCGGTTTTTCGCGCGACGAGGGCATGCTGGAGTATGACGACAGATCTTTTCTCGGCTACAGGCTGTTGACTGAATACCTCAATTTTCCGAGTAAATTCCTGTTCGTCGATTTCCTGCGCCTCAATGAGATCGCCCCGAAACTCAAAGGCAACAAACTGGTGATCCAGTGCCTGATTGACCGTTTCCCACACACTGACCGCTATCAGCAGTTATTGCACCGCTTGTCGCTCGATCACTTCAAGTTGGGGTGCACGCCCATCATCAACCTCTTCAATCGTGTTGGCGACCCGATCCGCGTCACGCATCAGCGCGCTTCCTATCCGGTATGGCCGAACGGCAGCAAGCGTCATGCGTATGAGGTGGTGCAGATCAAGCGCGTCACAAGGGTTCAGGGTTCCGGGGAGGAGGAGCGCCATGAAGAAGTGCCGCCGTTCTACTCGTTCTGTCATGGGGACGAGGCCGGTTCGAACCGCTTTTACTGGCATGCCAGCCGGGAAGCGTCGACGCGACGTAACGATAAGGGCATGGATCTACAACTGCACATTGTCGATCTCGATTTCGACCCGGTGCGGCCAGCGGCAGAAGTTCTAAGCCTGGAATTGCTGTGCAGCAATCGGGATTTGCCGGATCAGTTGTTGTTCGGTGGTGGAGAAAAGAGGCGGGATACCGACCTCACGCTGTCCGGGCATTCGGTGGTCAGTCGCGTCCGCCTGCTCCGAAAACCCACGCCCAGCCTGCGTCCACCACGGCGGCGCGGCCTGCAATGGCGGATGGTGTCCCACATGTCGCTCAATTACCTCTCCCTGGTCGATGGCGGGCAGGATGCGATGAAGGAAATGTTGGCGCTCTATGATTTCAGCAATTCGCCTGTTACCAAACGGCAGATTCAGGGCATCGTTTCCATTAGCAGCAGACCCGCTACATCGCGCGTCTCCGGTGCGGGTTACTCTGGCTTCGTGCGGGGTACGGAGGTCACGTTGACACTGGACGAAGAGCACTACGTCGGCGGCAGCGTCTATTTGTTTGCCAGCGTGTTGGAGCGCTTTTTAGCCCTCTATACCTCGCCCAACTCTTTTACCCGGCTGCATGTGCGTACCGTGCAGCAAGACGCTGAAGTGGCAGTCTGGCCCGCGCGCTCGGGCGAGGCGCTTGTGATCTGATGTTTGTTTGAAGGATGATGCGCTAATCATGCCAAAAAGAAATTTTATCGTATTGGGTGATACCCACACGGGCGGCGGCGAAGTCGTTACCGCGTCGAGCAACATGAAAATCAAGGGTATCCGTGTGGCGCTCGTGGGCGACAAGGCGACGTGCAAGAAGCACAAAGGATTGCGGGAGATCGTCGAGGGACTCGAAGGCCCAGGGACGACTTTCAAAGGCCGTCAGGTTGCCGGACATAACTGCCTGCTGGACTGCGGGCATCGGCTGATAGCAAGTCAGCCTCTTGTCTCGCACCAGAACAGTAAAGAGAAGGTGGTACATCCTGTGGTGGAGGCGATGCAGGCGCGGGAAGAGGCGGCGAAAGGGATTCTGACTGCCGACGCGACACCGGGCATTTCTGCTGATGTAGTGCTGTTGTTGACTGAGCAGAAAACGGGTGCTGCGGAAGATAAGGTTTATAAGATACAGTTCAAGGTTCTTGATGGTGAAACAAAAGAACCGATACGCAACCGTTATTATTCTTTGATACGTGACCAACGTCCGCCTTATTCTGGTTTGACTGATTCTGATGGCATGACAGAGGCATTAGAATCAAATAAACCTGAGTCAGTTGAGATTCGAGTTAATTTTCAAGCGCCTGCAAAGACATTTACACGTGATGAATTGCGATCATCAGGCGATATGTCGGATTTGAAAAAAAGTGATTTTTCGACAAAAGTTGATCTCGTTGAATCAACCAAAGAAGCCAAGCCTAAACTGTTTGAGTTCAAGATAAGTGACAAAGCTGCAACCAGACAGGCAATTATAGTATCGTTAAGAAATGCCGGAATTCAGGTTAAATCCCGTTCAGACTGGAAGGCTAAACCCTCTACAGGTAACGTAGAACGTGATTGGGATTTCCACTCTATAGTATTGCACCATGCTGGCAATAGTTATTCATGTTCTGTTGATGGCGTCTCTCAGCTAAAGGAAGCAGAAAAAACGGATCTGGAAAAATTTGGTCAATTTAGTTATCATTATGCCATAGATTGTAATGGAACAATTTTTGAAGGACTGGATATACGTTATAAAGGGGCACATGTGTCTAACGCCAACACGGGGCGCATAGGGATTGTATTTCTGACTGATATGAGCGAGCCTGGTGAACATGCAAAGTATGGCCCAGCAGGAGAGAAGTGGGAGAGCTTCAAAGATTCTTATTTAAGTAGCAAAGTAACAGAACCCCCAAGTGTTATGGTTAACTCAGGGTCAATCTTGATCGCTACTCTTATAGAGCATTTTGAAATTGCGACGCTTGGCGGTCATCGTGAGGTAGCCAAAGCTACAGGCAATGCTAACCGTGCATGTCCAGGTCGTTATGGATTGGAAATTGCACAGAAAATGCGCGATACCTATGGCATTAGTGCACCATGAAAAAGTATCTGATAAAATTTGTGACCGCTCTCCTTTTGTTTGTTCTTCTATGGGCATTTGTTGGTTTTGAATATGTTGTGGGAGACCATGAAGTAGGTTCTAAATGGACGTTTTTCATTAAAAATCATCCATCTTTTCAGTTAAAATTTAGAAACCCTGCATTGAAAGGACTAGATTATGTGCCTTTTGAAAATCTATCATCCTTAGAAAGAAAGTCTTTTTCAGATTACTGTGCTATTCGCTTTGGTGAAGCTGATATATTTGGTTGTTATAAAGCTGTCTCTAATAGAGACTCAGCCAATGTGTATTTTTCAAAAACAGATATAAATGCTTTCAAAAAGATAGATGACTCTCCAGATGATGTTGCTTTTGTTATTACTCTAGGGACTGCTTGTTATATTCGTGAGTCAGTTTCCGGAAAAGTAGATTCTTATACAGAAGTGGAATGCACAAAAGGTAAAGGTTGGATACTGACGAGTATGAAGGATCACTTTGAAAAACTTCCTTGAAGTTTACGAAAAGAGCAGGTAATAATCATGACTTATTTACTAGCTTTCTTACTCACGTTCTTTCCGATAGCATGTGTTGCGTTTGCGCTTGACTACATTATTGATAACAAAACTAACCATACTTCTGTTAGTTATCTATATGTAACGTTTCCGCTTTTGTTTTGTGTTCTGATTTCGCTGTTGTTATATAAAATAAAAAAGGAAAAATTTCGTCGTTTTATTACTCCTATTGTTGTTAATATTTTAGCTATTGTATTTTTTGTTTCTATCGACCACTTCAACATTATGGTGCAATATGATGAATGGACTAGAAGGGGGATGCCGGGACGTTTTGAAAAAAGTAATATAAGAGGAAGCGAATATCCAAAGGAGCTGGAAGATCGTGTAATGAATTTAATGAATGCATTGGTTGATGGAAAGATTACGCGGGAAGAATATGATCGTGAGATAAGGCCGCTGGTAATTGAAATGGAGAAAGCCAAAGAAGCCTATTACAAGAAGAAAATGCCAAACTCCACAAATGAGATTCCTTCGGAATAACTTAATATGCTATACATAGAGGTCTAACAGTATGGTGAATAATAGGAACGATAGGTTCACTGCCAACACCATCAAGATGAATCCAGAAAAATGAAAAACCCGCAGGGTGATTCTGCATTCAGGTACGCAATGCCTTGAGCGCCACCTCCGGCGAAGCCAGCACGATTTTGAGCAAGGCTGCGGCAGGCCCGGTCGGGTTGCGGCGGTGCTGCTCCC
Organism: Betaproteobacteria bacterium; assembly: GCA_009781085.1. Classification (GTDB taxonomy): domain Bacteria; phylum Pseudomonadota; class Gammaproteobacteria; order Burkholderiales; family Rhodocyclaceae; genus WRNU01. The sequence continues at coordinate 14,830 of WQYV01000024.1, read as the reverse complement.
AGTTTTGCAGCGTTTTTACGCTGACGCGCATCAAATGCGCAAATTCGCTTTGAGAAAGCCCCATGCGTTCGCGTATTGCTCCGGCGTCAGGCGCATCCACCTTGAAACGGCGCGAGGCGGGTGCTTCCCCGCGTGAGATTGCCTTGGCTTCTTTCAGGCTTTGCAGCAGATCGCCGAACAGTTCCTGATCCATCGTCATGCCCTATGAATTCCATGTTCGTATTTTATACGCCATTGGCGGATAAACAGGGTTGAATTTGAGTGTTTCGGCTCTGTCCGAAGAAAATCCCGTCATTGAGGGTGCAATAATGCCGTCCCCATCGAATCGAGACCCGCGTGATCTGATCCAGGAATTGGAGCAGGATGCGACGCAGTTCAGTTTTTTCCAGGCCGTGCGCCTGCTGGCACTGACTGCCCGCCAATACGGCGGCAGACGCCAGTCGCATCTTCCCTCCGATTTGCGTTTCCGCACTGCGGCAACATTCAGCTTTCCAGCCAGCGAATTGACCCGTTACCAGTCCGCTCTCTCGGAAGCGCCTGACGCGGAGCAAACGCGCGACGAAATGACCGTGAATTTCCTGGGACTGGTCGGCCCAAGCGCAACGTTGCCTCAGCCCTACACAGAACTGGTCATCAAACGCCGCCAGTCCTTTCGGGATACGGGGCTGCACGGCTTTCTCGATATTTTCAGCCACCGTGCCATCGCCCTTTTTTACAGCGCTTGGCGCAAATACCGCTATTGGTTGGACGTTGAAGATGGCGAACCGGACAGACTGACCCGCAATCTGCTGGATTTATCGGGTGTTGGTGTTCAAAGCCTGCGCGAAAAACTGGGTTCTGGCAACACCGATCAACTTGCCGAAACCTTCTTTGCCTTCTACTGCGGCCTGTTGTCGCAAAAACCCATTTCAACGCAGGCGATGCGCACCGTCATTCAAGGCTTTTTCGGGGTGCCCGTCGAGATTGAGCAGTACGTTGGCCGGTGGATCGAGCTCCCCCCGGATGAGCACTCCCGCCTTGGCGGGAAGGCATGTGAACTGGGCGTTTCCACGTTTTCCGGGAGGCGTGTCTGGGATCGGCAGACGAAGATTCAAGTCCGCATGGGGCCGATGCGCCGTACAAAGTTTGAAGGGCTGCTGCCCGGCAGGCCAGGTGCGAAGGCGCTGGAAACCCTCGTGCAGTACATGGTCGGTCACGGGTTGGCGTGCGACGTGAAACTCATTCTCGATAGGCGCGATGTTCCTGAGCCATGCCTGAAGAAGGGGCAACGGTTGCTGCTTGGCGGCAACACCTGGCTCTTTACCCGGCCAATTGACCGTGACCCGGAAGAAAAGCGGTACAGGCTTCTTCAATGAAGCATTTCTGAATCGTTTCATCCATTTTTCAATTCATCACCAGACACATTATTATGAATGCATTACAAGCCCTTTTTCTTCGCCTGACGCCTGTTGCCCGCCGAGCCTTCGAAGAATCCATCAGCCGCGCGCAGGCACGTACCCATCATGAAATCGAAGTTGAGCATGTGCTGCTGTCGCTGCTCGATCAGACCAATAACGCCTTCATGGCAGCTTTGCGAGCAACAAGCGCGGACATTTCCCAGTTGGAGGCCGATCTTAACGCGGCGCTGGACAGTTTCCGCTCTGGCAGCACGCGCAACCCGGAGCTGTCGGTCTGGATACCTAGATGGCTGGAAAAAGGCTGGCTGATTGCCAGCGCCGAAAATAGGGAGGCGGACATTTCCAGTGTCGATCTGCTGCTGGCGATCCTGACCGACGACGGCTTGCGCGGTGCGTTACGGACATCCGCTGCTGTGCTTCTTCAACTCGACGCAGGAAGGTTCGCTGAAGCCTACGCCGCGATCCGTGCACGCGACGGGGAGGGAGGAACCGGCGGCAAACCTTCCAGCGTCACTGAACCACCTGGGATCGAACCCCAGAATCCGGCAACGCTCTCTGCGAAGCGCGGCACACCTGGATTGGACAAATACACAATCGACCTCACTGCACAGGCACGCGCAGGCAAGATGGATCCCGTGCTTGAGCGGGAGGCCGAAATCCGGCAGATGACGGACATCCTGCTGCGCCGTCGCCAGAACAACGTGATCCTCACCGGCGAACCCGGCGTCGGCAAGACAGCCGTGGTGGAAGGACTGGCACAGAAGATCGTTGCGGGCGAAGTGCCTCCGGCGCTTGCCAAGGTAGCGCTACGCACGCTCGACCTCGGTCTGTTACAGGCCGGTGCCTCTGTCAAGGGTGAGTTTGAAAACCGGCTGCGGCAAGTGATTGACGAGGTGAAAGCCAGCCCTACACCGATCATCCTGTTCATCGACGAAGCGCACACCATGATCGGCGCAGGTGGCGGGGCGGGCGGAAGTGATGCGGCCAACCTGCTCAAACCCGCACTGGCGCGGGGCGAACTGCGCACCATCGCCGCAACGACTTGGTCGGAGTATAAAAAATATTTCGAGAAGGACGCTGCGCTGGCGCGACGCTTTCAGGTGATCAAGGTCGATGAGCCAACCCCTGAGTCTGCGGTGCAGATGACGCGCGGCGTTGCCCTGGCGCTGGCCAGGCACCATCAGGTCGATATTCTCGACGAAGCCGTGGTATCCGCCGTCAATCTTTCCAGCCGTTACATCTCGGGGCGGCAGTTGCCGGACAAGGCGATCTCCGTGCTCGATACGGCGTGCGCCCGTATCGCGCTTTCCCGTGTGGGTCGTCCGGGGCCGGTAGAAGATGTGGAAGTCATCATCGGAAATATCGACCGCGAATTGGCCGCGCTCGGGCGCGAGGAAGGTCATGATGTACGCATCAAGGAGTTGAAGGAGAAAAGAACCCATCTGGAAACTGATCTCTCCCGCCTGAAGGTCGCGTGGGACGAACAGTCAAAACTTGTCGAAGAAATCGTCGCGATCAAGGCAGCGCCAGAGGCTAAGGCAAAACCGGGCAAGTCCAGGAAACCGAGCCCGCTTCAGGAGAAGCGCAATGCGCTGCGCGCCCTGCAAAAGAAGCTGTCGCTGGCCTACGAATGTGTCGACACGAACATCATCTCCGATGTCATCAGTGGTTGGACGGGCATCCCGCTCGGTCGGATGGTGTCTGATGAACTGCAACAGGTGCGCGATCTTGGTCGGCTGCTCGCCGAGCGCGTCATTGGGCAGGATCACGCGCTCGCCCAGATTGCCGAGCGTGTCCGTATTGCCAAGGCGAATCTGGACGACCCCGGCAAACCAAAAGGCGTGTTTTTGCTGACTGGCCCCTCGGGCGTTGGCAAGACCGAAACGGCGCTGGCACTGGCCGAGGCGCTGTATGGCGGTGAGCGCAACCTCATCAACATCAATATGAGCGAATACCAGGAGGCGCATACCGTCAGTGGTCTCAAGGGTTCTCCTCCCGGCTACGTTGGTTACGGCGAAGGCGGTGTGCTTACCGAAGCGGTGAGAAGGAAACCGTATTCAGTCGTGCTGCTCGACGAAGTGGAAAAGGCGCATCCGGACGTGCTCGAACTTTTTTACCAAGTCTTTGACAAGGGCAGGCTGGAAGACGCCGAGGGCAACGAGATCGATTTCAAGAATACCATTATCATCCTCACGTCCAACGCCGGGGCCGATCTCATCACGCGCGCCGTTGTATATGGTATCCCCGTGCAACGGGAAGCAGGGGAAGCGGGCGAAGAGGATCAAGACAAACCTGTTGAAAGGTGCGACCCGACCCCGGAAGACCTGGTTGAGATCATGCGCCCGACCCTGCAAAAGGCGTTCAAACCCGCTTTTTTGGGGCGACTAACGATTGTGCCGTTCTTCCCGATCAGTGAGGAAGTGTTAAAGAAAATCGTCATTCTGAAACTCGGTAGAATCAAAAAACGCATCGAAGAAAATCACCGGGCCGAAGTCGATTTTTCCGATGAACTGGTCGATTTCATCGCTGTGCGCTGCAACGACGTCGACAGCGGTGCCCGTGATGTCGACGCGCTGCTGACGCATACACTGCTGGCGAAGATTTCCGAAGCTCTGCTCGACCGGCTGACGGGTGGCAGAAAGCTCAAGCGTATCGGTGTGACGGTCAAGGGCGGCGATCTGAAGGTCAAGGTAAGCTAGCGGTATGCACTGGTATCTCATCCACACAAAACCACGCCAAGAAAAAAAGGCGCTTCTCAACCTCGAACGGCAAGGCTATACCTGCTATTTGCCCATGATTCGCATCGAAAAACTGCTCTGGTGCAAGCTGGTCGTTGTAAATGAGGCGTTGTTTTCGCGCTATCTTTTCATCCGCATGGGGCTGGATGACAAAGACAAGAGCTGGTCGCCCATCCGCTCGACGGTCGGCGTGAGTCGGCTGGTGCGCTTCGGCGAGCGCCCCGCTCAAGTTGACGACCGTCTGGTTGAGGAACTGAAATCCCGCGAAGAGTCGTTGCTCTCAGAGCCTGCCCGCCTGTTCAATTCGGGTGACACTGTTCGGATCATAGATGGCTTGTTCTCCGGGCTTGAAGCCGTATACCAAATGTCAGACGGCGCGCAACGCGCACATGTACTGATTGATATGTTGAGTAAGTCGGTACCCCTGCAACTTGACTCTGGAAGCCTGCGCAAAGCCGAGTGAACTGCACATTTTGGCATGAGATGTGGAACGGTTGTCGTTTCAGGAATTGAAATACAATATCTGATTATTCTTTTAGCGTAGAATGTAGTTGTACTATTTGCATGAAAAAATGTATCAGACTCTACCGCGCTGAATTTTACGCTACTTGCCCGAAGGGGCAGATTGGCTCCGCGCGTTTTCGGCAGTGCGGTACGGTTGTGGGGACTTGGAGCGATGTCGTTGACGCATTTGAGCGTAGCCATAGGGAATACTGGACAGAGGTTTTTGACGCCATCACCGACAAGCGGCTTATCGGGCCGCTTGCTCCGGGTTCGCAGATGACGGATTTGGTTCGCAAAGGTCTCTAAGTCACGGACTCGATTCCCCGTGCCTGGTCGATGCCCTGAGATATTTTGACAGCCGCTTCCAACTCAGTACAGCCCTGTTGACGCATGATCCGGGCACGCTCGGCTTTTTCCTCCGGCTCAGTCTGCGCCAGCGCGAGCGCCAAGCTCGGCGGTACGGCCCGGAACAGCACCTCCATCGACTTCGACAGAATCACCCCCTCCGAATACTTCCCCGACTCCTTCCTGGTCGAGAGCATCAGCGCTTTCTGTGCAGGGTTCAGTTCCCGGAAACGCGCAATCTTTTCTACCTCATCGGGCGGCATGGAAAGGCATATCCACCACTCGATCATGTTGAGAAGCACCTCTGCCTCCTTGGGGAAATCGTCCAGGTTCTGCGTTGCCAGCCAGAACCACGCGCCGAGCTTTCTCCACATTTTCGTGATTTTCACGGCAAACGGGGAGAGCAGAGGGTTTTTGAGGATGATGTGCCCTTCGTCAGTGGCCGACACGATGGGGCGCCCCTTCATCTGGTCGCGCTCTGCGATGTTGTTGATCGTGTTGAGGAGCGAGACGTAGGCAATGGAGAGCTGCGCGTTGTAGCCCTCGCGGGCAAACGTGGCGAGATCCACGATGGTGATGTCGGCCTCCGGCCAGGGTGTACCTGGGCGGTCGAACATTTCGCCGTCCGCGCCTTGGCAGAAGATGCCCATCGCCTCGGCCATCTCCAACAGGCGGTTGCGGCGCGCTTCCGGCAAGGATGTGTCACGCGCAGCGTCCCGCATCGCTCCGCACACATCGCGCGTGAGTACGCCTCGTTTCTCGTTGTGCGCGCTTTGTGCGGCAGCCATGATGCACTGTCGGATCAACCCCCGGTCGGCGCGCGTGAGCCGCGCTTCCTCTTTTTCCTCTCCGCCGGTAATCATCAACCGCGCGGTAATCTCCAGTTCCCCCAACACGTCGCGCTGCTCGTCGGCGTTGTCCCCTTCATCGTCTCCCACGTCTGTGGTTTGCGGGGCGTTGATCAGGCGCAGCGCGTCGGCAAAGGGTGCCAGGCTGATCCCGGAACCGGGGGCGAGCCTGACGCGGTGGACTGTGAGGCCGAGGCTCGCCGCGTATTCTCCGAAGAGCCCAAAACTGTTGCCCGCCTCAATCACGTAGAGCCTGGGGCGGTAGATTGCGATGAGTTGCATGAGCATGCCAATCAACGTGGCGGATTTGCCGGAACCTGTCGGGCCAAAGATAAACAGGTGTGCGTTCATCTGCCGGTCAAGGCGATTCAGGGGGTCGAACGTCACCACCCCGCCCCCCCGGTTGAAGAACGAGATGCCGGGATGTCCCGTACCCGTTGACCGGCCCCAGACCGGGGACAAGTTGGTCGTGTGCTGCGCAAACATCAGTTGCGTGTACCACTGCCGTTTGTCGGCGGCAGGGTCATAGACACAGGGGAGCCAGCGCAGGTAGGAATTCAGCGGCGCGATCTCGTCCTCCTCATGCACAGGCTGCAACCCGGCGGAGAGCATCGCGTTGGCAAGCTGCATCCCCCGCGCTTTCAGTTCGGAAAGGTCTTTGCCCTTCACGAAGAAGGCGAGTGCCCCTCGGTAAAGTTTGTGACTGCTGCCAATCAACCCTCGCGCTTCCGACACATCGGCTCTTGCCTGTTCCGAGTCCAGCGTGTCGCCCACGGCCTTCCGGGCGAGGTGGTTGAGGTGCGCTTCCAGCGTATCTTGGGGGGTGATAACGATTGTTAAGCACATCACCGTGCCCTCGGGCATCGCATCGAAGAGCGCATTGACCGCATCCGCTCCCCGGCGAGCTTCCCCGGTGATCTGTCCTGGGCCGGGCGGCGTGCGCAACCGGTCGAGCACGATCACCCGGTGCGGCATCGCATCGAATAGCCAGGTGCCGTTTTGCGCATCTGACACAGGCTGCCGGTAAAAGAGCCGCTGCGCAAAATCGGTGCCGCTCGCAAGCTCGATCTCCCCCTCTTCATCTTCAACCGGGTATGTCGTGAGCGAACGGAACCGGGCGATTGATTCGGCATCCTCGCCCAAGAGCGTCGGATGCGGGTTGAACCAGCCCAGAAGCCACTCGTGGATGTCGGCGGCGGTGAGTCTTCTCGCCCGGACACCGGCGCTGGCAAGGCTGGCACAAAGCCGACCGCCGACGTTCGCAAGCGCCTCGGCGGGGGGCAGACTCCGGGAGTTCGCTGCTTCCCGACCAATGCGGCGGTAAACAACCAGCCGCACCCTACGAGCCTGCCCGCGCCAGGGAAGGCGCGAGACGGCAGTATCCTCAAACAGCCCCCCCGGCTTCGAGACAGCGGCAAGGTGCCTGGCGACGAGCAGCAGGTACGCTTCTGTAAAGGAGGAACCGCGTGCACGCGGCTGGACGTAGCTTGATAACGCCTGAAACGCCACGTCCAGGTCAGGTTCATCCTGCACATAAAATTGGACAACCCAAGGGTTTTCGTCGAACTCATCGAACGAGTCTTGTAGCGCGTGTTCGATGCCATCCCGTGCGCGGCAGAGCCACTCTGCTTCCCTGCCTTCGGAGCCAATGGGGGAAAGCTCAAAGAAGGCCGCAAGAGAAACGCCATCATCGAGCAGCATGCTTTGCGAATCGGGCAGGAATTCCACCCAGGGGAGCATGTCCACGAACGAGGGCAAAACCGAATAGAGGTGCGAGCGCTCAATCTCGGTTGCGGGTTGTTTCTCCAACATTGAACCCGGCACAGGTAGGCCGTGGGCTTTGAGTTTTGTAACGAACCGCTCCCAGGCATTACCCGGTTCATCCTGGGGCAAGGCGCTCATTTGATTGTTTCACCCGGCATCGCGTATTCGACTCTCCCAAACATCGGGAATACGGTGCTGTAGCCGGGGATCGGGACGCCACCGGCCATGTGCGGGAACACGAACATCACGAGGTCGGGATTGGGCAGCCGTGGAAATGCTGTTTCTCCCGTGCTGGCCTCTTTCCCGTCCGCCACGGGGCGGCGCAGGTGAAGTCTTGCGTCGAGCAATTTCCTACCCGCAAGGCTTCCTCCGCCCTCACTCGTCTGCGCGCTCCACACATCCATCATCGAGGTGTTGCCCGCCGGAAGCAGATGCTCTTTATTGGTCGTGCAGGCGACAAGGCACACAACTGCGGCCAGCACATTAAGGGAGTTGTGCCACATCGGTGGTTTCTCCTTCTGAATTGAAATCGACTTTTCGGCCCTTCGGGTCATAGTCGATGGTCAAGGGTTGATCCAGATGGACGGCGACCTTGGCAGACGGGGGGACGTAGATAGCGGCAAACGCCTGCCCATAGAGCTTGTTGACCCACTGCGACATATCCTGGACGCCCCCGGCGATGATTCGCCCCATTGCCGTATCGGTAGAAATACCGACATTGCCTACCGGGTCGGACGAGTTGATGACCACCCGCCCGGTATCGGATTTGACGAGAGACGCTGCCCCGGCTCCGGCAGCCGTGATGAGGGATTGCGTGCCGAGGTATTGGGCTGCGTTGCTCTTTCTCTCCCCGCTCACACAGGGAATTCCGCTCGCATCAGAAATCCAGCCGAGGTTATTGCCCTGGTTGTTACCGCCACCGTTGCCCACTTCAGGCAGTGTGCGGATCGTTCCGTCATTGAAGACGAACGTAAAAGAACGAATCTGTCCGCGCACGCATGAAAGCGTCCAGTCGCCCGAAGCCATGCCGCTTGCTACGGCCCCGGCAACATCGGGCAATTCAATGCCGTTGGCCGCAAGGTTTTCTGGACCAACCACCACCTTGAACGGAAACGGGTCATTCACCGTTCCATCGACAGGCACACGCCCGATCAAGGCTGTCATGGCAACCGACCCCACAAGCGTCGAATTCACCGGCAAGGTGTAGACGGGTTTGACGGGAGCCTCGATTTTGATCGTCGGGATACCCCCACCCTCAACGGAAAGGCTCTTTTGGCCGGGGTTGAGATTTGGAACAAGGGAGGATTTGGGCGAGATCGGCTCATGCCAGAAAGTCCCCGCGTTCACGTCCCCAGTATCCGATGCGACTGGCGTTTTACCGCCGTCGAGCGGATAGTCGGAAGGATACCCCTTTAACGCGGCCACCTGTTCCATCAGGTCAGCCATCAGTCCTTGCGCTTGTTTCCGCTCGGCTTCTATCTGCTCGTTCTCGGCTTGCAGCTTTTGCCGCTCGGCTTCAAACGCGCTGGAAAGCCGCTGGTCGATGTTGACTTCCCGCTCCCGGAGGCGTCTGTTTTCTTCTTTCTGCGCGTCGTTGTCGGATAGAGCGCTTTTCAGTTCGCCGCGCAGTTGTTTGACTTGCCCCACGAGCGTTGCCAGCGTGTCTTTCGGGGTGTCCGCCTCGACCCCTAGGGCTTTCATCTCGTCGGGCGTCAGGCGCGGTGCGGCATCCCCGCTGTCCGTACTACTTTCACTTCCGGTCACGTATTTGAAGATGACGAACACCACCAACAGCACCGGCACGACGAGCCATTTCAGGAGGGGATTACTTTTCACGCGCAGTCCCTCCCACTGAAATGGGTAGGAGCGAATCCGCCAAGCCTCGGCCACGGGTCACGAGGTAGACCACCGTCGTGTCGTCTGCGCCCCCCTTCTGCCCCAGGTGAAGGTGCTGAAAGGTTGCAGCAACGTAATCGCCTTGTAGTTGCAGTGGGTCGAGTTCAATCGTTCTGGCGGATGTATTGCGAATGAGTACCGCCGTCACCGACATATCGCCCATCTTCCAGGCCGCGACCGCACGGCAGGCAACAGGCAATGCCGGCAAGAGCGTGGAGAGGTCAAGGCCGGTTCTCATTGCCGCACGGCTGATACCCGGAACGGTTTCAATTGCGCGAAGCGGAGCGTAGAGGTTTTGGGAAGCGTGGCGCGTGAGCAGGATCGGCACGGGTAAATCTTTCGGCTCTCGTGCAATGACGGGAGTCGGGGCATTCGGTGTTTTGGTTTTTTGAGTCTCTGCCTCCGACTCGATCACGATTTTGAGCGGCGGTAGCGCCGAAGCTCCATCCGGTTCAATGGCCGTCACATCGAGCATGACTAGCGTGCCGCGCTCCAAGTCATGCAGTTGCACCCGCACGTTCTGTAATGGCATCGGCGTGCGCAGATAGACCGCCCCGTTGGCGCTTTGCACACGCAACCGCTCTTTCAGGTTGGCAGGCACGCCCACCTTCATTTCCCGGTCTGTAAAAATTACGCGCTCCTCGCCGACATGGAGCGTCACCGGCAAGGGCAAGCGCTCCCAGCGCAAGGTTTCAATGGATTGCGCTGCCAGCGGCAGGAGTGCGACGAAGAGCGCACCGATCAATCTTTTCATGGAGTGTTTCCTCCTTTGCCCTCCGGGGCTTCGATCCGCTCCGGCTCAGAAGCCAGGCAATCGAGTACCAGCCCGAAGGGGTTCTTTTCCGGGTCGGTGTCTTTGCGTGCAACTTTGACCCGGTAGCGCACCAAGGCGCGTTTGACTTGCTCGGTCGTAAAGTATTCGTCTGCCGACACGTCGAGCACGGCGATCCAGTCCCGGTCGGAAACGGTCTTCACGCGCATGGCCGGGTCGTCCCCGTAGCCGCGCCCAGGAATCTCATAGATGCCGCGCACCCTTTTGTGCAATTCGTTTTGCTTACGGCGGTAATTGAAATCGTTGTTGAGCCAGCTCTGACAGGACGGTGTCAGATAGGCCGAAAGCGCCTTGATGTTGCGGGGGTAGTCCGTCTCCCCGTCATTGGGCCAGCGGTGGAGTTGTTGCCAGATGTAAAACGCGAACGTATAGACGTTCTCCGGTGGCACATCCCACCACTTTCGGGTACTGCCCGACCTCAAATCAGGGGGGACATGGATGGTGAGGGTTGAGGGAGAATGCCACCAGCCGCCAAGGCAAAGCGCGTGCGCCACAAAAAGCCCCGCCACGACGAGGCGCAGCGTCTTGGTGTGCGCTCTCAGGTGCTCGACTTCGTTCGCAAAGCGGCTCATGGGCGCAGAGTCCTCCTCGTGCCCCATGCCCCCGAACGGTAGATCAGGCCGTGTCCGCCCACCACGCCTGCCAGGGCTGGCATGCGGCGGGTGATGCGCATCTGGAGGCTTCGATACAACCAGGTGTCGGGTCGGCCTCTTTTTTGCCGCCGCAAAAACCCGCCCCCGGCAAAGATGCCAAGCGCCACCGACAGGACGATGACCGTCGGGATCATGGCAAGCGCATTGAACGCCCAGGCGAGCGCGCATCCGGGGATTGCGCCCAGAAGGGATGACAATCCCGCACACGTAAAAAGTTCGTCGGCGGTGAGCCCCCGCACGACCACCGGCTGACGGTTCAGCCGGTGGGGCAGGAACAGCACAAGGCCATCGCGGGCAAGCAGTTCAGAGGACGCCATTACAGTACGCCGGTGGCCTTGGTGACGAGCCAGATACCAATCACAAGCAATGCCGCGCCAACGGCCACAGAAAGCCCGAACTGGCCCCAGGTGGCACGTCCAGCATGGATTTCGGAATACCGGGTATAGGCGTGATAGCAGACGCCCACAAACATGCTGGCGACGACGACCAGGGCCAGCAACATAATGATGTCGTAACCGTAGTTCTGAAGCGTCTCCAGAATGGAACTCCCCGCGCCACGGGTCGGGTTATCGGGCGTGGGCAGCGCTGCCCAGGCCCCAAGCGGGCTGAAGGCGATCATGCCCAGGACAAAGGCGTAAAGGGCGTAAAAGCGAGGGAAAAAAAGATGTTTCATGTTGAGGTCTCGCATTAGAGGAGGAAAAAGCCCAAGCCCAAGTAGATGGCGACAAAACGCACCACGACGAGGGCGAATTGGGAGTTGGAGAGTTCTTGGCTTGCCCATCCGCTGTAGGCGGTACGGATCGCCCATGCGCCGTAGAAGAGCAGCACTGCAAAGACGATGCTGAGCATCACGGTCGATGCGTGGCCGGGCAAATAACCCGCGCTTGCCTGAAAGGCCGAACTTTGGTCGGATGAAAGGCTCATTCGTCTTCATCCTCACCAGCCTCGCGGGTGTAATCAGCGGGAAGTTCCCCCACGTCGCGCGGCTGCGTGCGCGTGGGGTTCAAGTAGGCATGGATGCCCGCCTGCATCCGGCGCAAATCGGCCTGAAGCCGCGCATAGTCGAAGTGATAGCGGGTTAATTGGGGTGGGCTGGAACGCACGATGTGCCCGATTGCATCGGCCTCACGGCCAATGTGCGCAAGTCTATTCACGATAAGCGCGAGGCTCTCGCGTTCGCGCTCAACTGCACTAACTCCCTGTTGGGAGCCTTGTGCGGGCTGCCTTCCAACGACCACTGGCGGTTCGACAGTCGTTGAATCATCGAGCGCATGCGCCGGGGGACAAACCCAGAGCAATGCGGTGATGCTCGCCGCGGGCAGGATGCCCGCAGAACTGGCCAATTTCATCGTGGTTCCATTCCCATTGAAGGAAGCACGATGTTCGCGTCGAGGGGGGATGTTTTCTACGGAAAAAGGGAATTGAGGGTAGACCCGTTTTGATGCGCCGATGAGGGGGCAACGTCCTCTCCATCGAAGACCTCATCAACCTCATGGACATTGCACTACAAAAAATGCGTGTGTATTATGATTATTGGTCGTTCTTGTGCCACGGGGTTTGCTATGACTAGAGATGAATTAGAGACACGTATTCAGAAGTATGAAAACAAGTTGCAATCCGTAACCAATGCAAGAGAACTTGAAACGTTTGTTAATGATTCATTAGTTGATATTTTTGCACCCTCTAATAGAGTAATTTATCACTACACAACTGCGGAAACATTTATAAAGATGTTTTCTGAGAAAGAAAAAGAAAATGATAAAAAATATAAATTATGCTTACATTTTTCGCGTTTCGATTGTGTAAATGACGTACAAGAAGGAGAGGAAATTTTTCAATACTTGGAAGAAAGTTACCGGGACATGTTTTCTGAGTATTTATCTTCGCCAGAAAATTTTATAAAAATTCTTGATAAATTTTTTATGGGAGATTATTTGTACCTTACAGGTGTCGGTGATATGGTTCGTCGACTTGGCGAAACGTATATTGCGTGTTTTTCAAATAGAAACGATTCCTTGCCAATGTGGAATTATTACGTAAAAAATGGGCGATATGAAGGTTACAATGTTGGGTTAAACTTGGAAAAGATTAAAGGTATTGTGATGGGAGAAGTTATATACAATAATGATGCCAAAAAGAAAATTTTTTTATATTTCTTTAACAAAGTAAAAGAATTGATTCAAAATAAATTGAACACTGATTTGGTAGGCAATCAGATCAATCATTCAATTTTAGTGTTTCTGAATGTTTGGCGTTTATTATTTAAGTCAGAAAATTTTGAACACGAAAATGAAACACGATTCATTATGTGTTTACCTTCAAATATCAAAGAAGTTGACAGGGAAAAATACAAACTTGATTTCAAACAAAGTAATGGACTTATTGTTCCATATATCAAAAAGTTTTTTGATTCTTCTGTGCTAGATAGCGTGACGATAGCGCCATCCCCATCGCTGCATCTAAATGACGTGACAAGAGTAACTACGATCAAGTTTCTCCATGACCGGGGTTTTCCGATAGACGAAAGTAAAGTTGCAAAATCTCAAATCGTTGTTCGATTCTGAACACGGCTTTGAATGTCAGAAATAATGGAGTCAATAATGAAAATTAGTCAACAGAATGAATCCTGGAGAAGCAAGATGCCCTTTGTGGCGTTGGATTTGCTTGGCTTTAAAAGCGTCATCAAAAATAATGCTCTAAATGAGGTATTACGCATTTATAGGCAGTTTTTAATTGAGACCAAAACTTCATTAGCATTTCGTAAAATGAAAGATTATTTGATAAAAACGCAATTAGTATCCGATTCATTTTTTCTCTATGTAGAGGAAGGTCAAAAAGATATAACCCTACGAGAACATACTATCAGGGAAATGATAAAATGTTTATCACACTTGCTATATAGATCAATCATTAGTTTTAGCCAAAAACAAAATCATCCAAGAGTTCCCATAAGGGCAGCATTTACGCTAGGCGAGTATTATGGGGATGAAAACTTTCCTGACGCACTGGAATACAATTTGCCATTGAATGAGTTTTACCACACCTTCTCTCGAGTCGTTGTCGGAGAAGCAGCAGTTCGTGCTCATGAATGGGAAGAATGTCAGAAATGGGTAGGCGCATCCTTTGATCCAAATACCACCGACATCATGAGGACAGATGAGGATACTGCTGTTTTGCTGGATTTTCTCAAAGAAGATAAACTAATAATTGAATATGATGTGCCAACAAAAGATGGCTTAATCACGACCTATGCAATCAACTTCAATATTGAGGGGGAATTTGAATTGCTATATAATTCTCTTTTGTTTGCAGAAAAAATGTTCGAAGATAATAGAGAATTGCTAGCGAAATACAAGGGCACGAAGAATTTCTTAATTCACTGTAATGAAAATAATTGTATTAGACCGTTTTCAGACATGCTTCAGTAACTTTGTAGAATTCGTTCCGTTTCAGAGATATTTCTTGAAACTCCCCGCCGCGATGTTGACCGCCACCCCCAAGAGGATGGCCGCAGGCAACAGGATCAGAAGCGGGTGGACGGTGACGGGCAGTGCGAGGTACAGCCCCCAGGGTAGCACCGCCAGCGGCCACAGGGCGGCGCGCGCCCGGTGATAGATGAACCCGGACTCAGAGTCCGCACTAAAACGCCGGATGTCCCGGCGCACGAGCCCATCCACAAACCCCACAAAGGCCGCGAGCAGAAACAGCGGTAACGTCAGCACGAGCACCAGGAGTCGCGTCAAAAAGACCAGCGCCGTGTAGGCAGCGGCCACGATCATGTCCTGGAAATAAACATGCGCAACTGCCAGGTTGTCCCGGAACGTGCGGGAGCGCGGAGGGTTGGCCGCACGCG
>WQYV01000023.1 GCA_009781085.1 Betaproteobacteria bacterium | reverse complement strand
TGCCCGGCGGCTAAAGACCCTTAACGGCCTGACGCCCTATGAATACCTCTGCAAAACATGGACAACTCAACCAGAACGATTCATCATGAATCCGATCCATCAAATGCCGGGACTAAACACCTAACCCATGTTCTCAATAGGGTAACGTGTAAGTATTACGGTTATTTTTTCGCTATAATTGTCGCCTACGCTTCGAGGAGTTATCGACCCATGGGTTTTCTTGTCGGAAAACGTATTCTTATCACGGGATTATTGAGCCATCGGTCAATTGCCTATGGCATCGCCAAATCCATGCACAGCGAAGGTGCATCGCTTGCTTTCACTTACCAAAACGACCGTTTTCACGACCGGGTTGAAAAGATGGCCGCCGAATTCGGCAGCTCATTGCTTTTCCCTCTCGATGTCCAGGATGACGCCCAGATCGAAGGGCTGTTTTCCGCTCTTGGCGCACAATGGGACGGGCTCGACGGCATCGTTCATTCGATTGCCTACGCCCCAGGCGAGGCGCTCGAAGGCGACTTTCTCGATGGCTTTTCGCACGAGGCGTTCCGTACCGCGCTCGAAGTCAGCGCCTATTCTTTTCCTGCGCTGGCCAAGGCCGCCCGCCCGCTGATGAAGGGCCGCAACGGCTGCCTGCTCACCATGACCTACCTGGGTGCGGTGCGCACCATGCCCAATTACAACTTGATGGGGCTGGCAAAGGCCAGCCTTGAAGCCTCGGTACGCTACCTCGCGACTTGCCTTGGTCCTGAAGGAACCCGCGTCAACGCCATTTCCGCCGGACCGATCAAAACTCTGGCAGCATCCGGTATCGGCAGTTTCAACAAACTCTTAGCATTCAATGAACACAACGCGCCGCTGCGGCGCAACGTCACCATCGACGAAGTGGGCAATGCCTCCGCGTTCATGTGCTCCGATCTGGCGAGTGGTATCACCGGCGAAATTCTTTATGTCGATGCCGGTTTCAATACCACGGCGCTCGGCAACGCCCAGCCGCTCTGACACGTCCACATGGTTCTGGCCGGAGGACGTGCCTTCTTGGTAAGGCGCGTACCAACCGGATCGGTAGTAGTTCCGGGTTTTCTGCCGCCTGCGGACGGAAAATACAGCCTGTATTGTGTAGCAGCCGTCAAGAAAACCGATGCGCAAGCCTGGGTCAAAACATCGATCAACGGATTCTCTGCACGCCTGATTTCTGCGCCTGAGTAGCCGGAGCTTTTCATGGTCTTTGAAAAACTGTTCATGCTCATGGCCGAGAAAAAGGCCTCGGACATTTTCGTGACGGCTGGAACACCCATTCATATCAAGATCGAAGGGCAGTCCCTCCCGATCAACCAGCAGGCCATGGAACCGGCCATGATCAGGAAGATGCTCTTCGAAATGATGACGCCCGAGCAGGTGGAACGTTTCGAGCATGAGCGCGAGATCAATCTTTCCTTTGGACGGCAAAACCTAGGAAATTTCCGCATTAACGCATTCTGGCAGCGCAATTCTGTCGCTATCGTCGTGCGTTACATCCAAAGCAACATCCCAACTATTGGCTCCCTGGGGTTACCTTCCATCCTCAACGAGATGGTGATGGAAAAACGCGGCCTGATCCTAGTGGTGGGAGCCACTGGTTCCGGCAAATCGACATCGCTGGCAGCGATGATCGACCATCGCATCCGCAACAAGACTGGCCACGTCCTCACGGTCGAAGACCCTATCGAATTTCTCTTTCGCCACAACAAATCCATCGTCAACCAGCGGGAAATCGGCATCGACACCCATAGCTGGCACAACGCGCTACGCAATGCAATGCGGCAGGCTCCGGACTGTATCCTAATCGGGGAAATCCGCGACCGCGAAACCATGCAGATGGCCATTGCCTATTCGCAGACTGGGCATCTTTGCCTCTCCACCCTGCATGCCAACAACGCCTACCATGCCCTGAACCGAATCATGAGTTTCTTCCCGCTTGAAAACCGGGAGTTGCTTTTTCTCGACCTTTCCATCGCGCTGCGTGCCATCATCTCGCAACGCCTAGTCACCCAACCCGATGGGCAACGCATCCTGGCAGCGGAAATCCTGTCGAACACCCGCCACATTGCCGACCTGATCCAATCGGGTTCACTCGTGGGCATCAAGGAGGCGATGGAACGAAGCCTTGCCCCAGGCTCGCAAACCTTCGAACAAGACCTCTACCGTCTCTACCACGAGAAAAAAATCACCATTGAAGAAGCACTGGCCAACGCCGATTCGCCCACTAATCTGCACTGGCTCATTAACAATGGCGGGAATCAGCTTCTGCATAAGGAAATTATTGGTAATACCACTAACGCCCTCAACGTTTCCGCCCTGGAGCAAACCCACCTGAATGCATCTTTCCAGGTATTCAACCTCAATACGGACTGAGCACACTACATTGCGCCTACGCGCAAGATGGCAAACCAGCACTTCCTGGAACAATTTCTGAATAGGGAAACCACATGAGCGTCAATCAGAACCATCCATGCAGAAGTACCGGCAACGGCCATCCCGAAGAAGAAGAAAACTACGACAGTGGCTCACTCGCCGAACTCGTCACCGTGCGCGATTGGCTGCGTTACGCGGTGACATGCTTCAACCGCGCCGGTATTTTCTGCGGTCATGGTGTCGACAACACTTACGACGAAGCCGTGTGGCTCATCCTCGCCACGCTGGCGCTACCGCCAGACCGCCTCGAACCGTTCCTCGACGCCTGCATCCCGTCCGACGAACGTATGGCGCTCTTCGAGAACATCAAACGCCGCGCCAGCGAACGTATTCCCACCGCCTACCTCATCCATGAAGCCTGGCTCGGTACGTACCGCTTCAACGTCGACGAACGTGTCATCGTCCCGCGCTCCTGGTTTGCCGAATTGCTCGACGGCAACGCGTTTGCGCCTTGGATTGAAGACCCTGAAACCGTCACTGGCGTGCTCGACCTGTGCACTGGTTCCGGCTGCCTGGCAATCCTGATGGCAGAAGCTTTCCCCAACGCCGGCATCGTGGCCGCCGACCTTTCTGCAGACGCGCTTGCCGTCGCACAACGCAACATCACCGAATACGAGTTGAATGACCGCATCGAAACCGTGCAGGGCGACCTCTTTGCCTCCCTCAATGGCCGCCAGTTCGACCTCATCCTTTGCAACCCGCCCTACGTCACCGCCGAATCAATGAAACGGCTGCCGCTTGAATACCTGCACGAACCAACCCTTGCGTTGGCGGCGGGTGAAGACGGGTTGGACATCGTGCACCGCCTGATTTTTGAGGCCGCACGCCACCTTCACCCCGGCGGTATCCTCGCAGTCGAAGTCGGGCACAACCGGGAACTGGTCGAAAACGCTTTCCCAGAACTACCTTTTACGTGGCTGACAACTTGTAGCGGCGTGGATGGCGTCTTTGTGCTCAAGCGGGAAGGTTTGCCGGGCGCGGGGTAACCGCGCCCGTTCTCAAACCAGCCTTGCCAGCAAGCTTTCCTTGTCACCGTACAAGAGGTCGATCAAGGGAATTTCAGGCATCGTATAAACACCAGGTTTTTGCCTGAACGAGGCTCTGGCACAGGCCACCATGATTTGCGATGTCAGAGCTGGGTTGTTGATTCTCATGCTGAACTCAAACAACTGGTTGTCGGTTTTCCCCGAAACGCCCTTTCTGACGAGATTGACGCCGTGCCCCATGTCGATGATGTCGTCGATGTTTTTCACGGCAATGACGTGCGTTTCGTCGTGGCTGAAATAGGGGTCACTCTTGATTATTTTTCTGACATCTTCAATGTCCGCCCCAGGGGCAAGCTCCACATAAACAACCCGCCGGTGGATGCTCGTGCCGAGCGGGATGGTCATCGAAAGCGCGTTGGCCACACCACCGACGCTTTTGGCCACAACGGTATGCCCCATGCTCATGCCAGGGCCAAAATTCGTGTACGTCAGACCCTTGGGCGCGCACGCTTCGAGCAGGGTCCTGACCACGGAATCACTGCCAGGATCCCAGCCCGAGGAGATGATCGAGACTGCGTTGTTTTCCTGTGCAATGGGCATGAGTTCCCTGCGCAGATCCAGGAACGAGGTGTGGATGTCGTAGCTATCGACAGTGTTGATACCGAGTTTCAGATATTTTTTGGCGTGTTCAGGCACGCTTCTCGTCGGGGTGCAGAGCAACGCTGCGTCAACCTTGCCAAGCGTAGAGATGTCGTCCGTCACGACGACATCCGCAAGTTCGCGCGGCTTTTCGGTGCTGATGTCACGACGGATGACACCCGCCAGTTCAAAGTCCGGGCTGGCTTCGATAGCCTCAATTGAGTATTTGCCGATATTCCCGTACCCAACAACGGCAATCCTTTTCTTTGTCATCTTGTCTCTCCGGTTCACTGAAGCACGGTGATGCCCGTGAAAGATAGTAAGTATAAGATAAAGCGGCGCGCAAGGAAAGACGGCAGCAGGATACCGTCTTGCCAAACTGAACCACACATATGATTAAAAAATAACTATTTCAAATTAATTGAACTATTTTCCTGCTCTTTTACTAAATCTGTTCTAATTTATTTGCGTAGTTTCCACAATAAGTTATTTTAATACTGAGAACTAATCCATACGCCAATTCATTCACTTATAAGTGGTTTCCGCTATCCGTGGTTTTCAACATATGGATTGATCACAGTTTTTGTTTTTATTACGCCAAGGTAAATAACTAATTTAAGGTATCACGATGAATACTCGGACATCTATATTTGAAATTTCTCCTTCTTCTACCATCCGTCCCGCCGTGCTTGTGGTGGACGATCCATCCGACACACTCAGCCTGTTGTGCGAAGGGATTTCCGCCGCAGGCTATATCGTCATACCGGCAAAAAACAGTGACGAGGCCCTGGAGTGCCTGGAATTCGCCACACCTGATATTATCCTGCTCGATGCGACTTCGCCCAATGTCGGAGGTTTTGCGCTGTGCCGCCGAATCAAGTCAATGCCGGGGCGGAGCGAAATCCCCATCCTCTTCATGGTTGAACTGGCAAACAACGATCAGATCATCAACAGTTTTGAGAACGGTGGCAGCGACTATATATCGAAACCCGTACGCATTCCCGAAGTACTCGCACGGCTGCTCACGCGTATCGTCATCCGCCTCAACGCCAGGTAACAGCCTGTCCAGGCCTGGAACATTGCGAACACCGCAAAGCGGGTAAGGGAAGTTCTCATTCATTCCCCCGTCTGCTCAAGCAACTTGCCAAACGCCTGTTCAAACTGCCCCAACCCATCTGTTTGAAGGGTTTCGCCAATTTCGGTCAAATCAATGCCGTGCAAAGCAAGCTGATTGATGAGCGCATGCGCAGCCTCTACGCCATGCACCAGGGTCTCGCTGACGCGGCCATGGTCACGCAGGGCGGCCAGGGTAGCATCGGGCAGGGTCGTCACCGTTTCCGCGCCAATCAGGGGTTCGACATAGAGCAGGTCGCTGTAAGCAGGGTTTTTTGTGCCGGTGCTTGCCCATAGCAGGTATTGCGGGCGCACGCCTGCCGCACGCAGGGCTGCGAAGCTCGGACCATGAAAACGCGCATGCCAAGCTTGATAGGCGACCCGCGCCACCGCAACCGCCGCTTGCCCGCGCAATGGCATCGCTTCCCCGCCTAGCGCTTCGAGGCGCGTATCGACCAGGGTATCGACCCGCGACAGAAAAAGGCTTGCCACCGACATAGCACGTTCTGGCGCACCGCCAGCTGCCTGCAAGCGTTCAAGTCCGCGCAGGTAGGCATCCGCCGTTGCATGGGCGTGCACGGGCGAAAACAGCAGCGTGACATTGACGTTGATGCCCTCGCCAATCAACCGTTCGACCGCAACTAAGCCAGCAGGCGTGGCAGGAACCTTGATGAGCAAATTGGGACGCTCGGTCTGAGCATGGAGGCGCTTGCCCGCCGCTACCGTACCTTCGGCGTCAAAGGCGAGCACGGGCGAAACTTCAAGGCTCACATACCCAGCATTGCCACGCGATTGCTCGAACAGGGGATGCAGCAAATCACAAGCGCGCTGCACGTCCGCAATGGCCAGCCGCTCGTAGCGCTCTTCCGCCGTAATTGGCTGCTGTTTAAGGCGGGTGAGGTCGTCTTCGTAATCGTGCCCGCTGGCGATGGCTTTCTGGAAAATCGCTGGGTTGGTGGTAATCCCAGCAATGCCGTCCTCGGAAATGAGACGTGCAAGGTTTCCGTTAAGCAAAGCGCGGGAAAGGTTGTCGAGCCAAATTTGCTGGCCGAGGGCGCGGACTTGGAGCAGCGGGTTCATAAGGTCGGAGCTGGAATGAAAACAAAAAACGGTGCAGATTCAAATTTACCGGGTTTATCGTTCAGTCGTCCAAACGGACGCCCGCAAGCGCCCATTTGAACTTGAACAACCCAGAAAAACCCAGCACTCAAGCGAAGTTTTTCGCCGCGAAATCCCAATTCGCCAGATTATCGAGAAAACAGGCGACGAAATCTGGTCGACGGTTGCGATAGTCGATGTAATAGGCGTGTTCCCACACATCAATGGTGATGAGCGGCTTGTCACCCGTGGCCAGCGGCGTCCCAGCATTGCTGGTATTGACGATATCGACGTTGCCGTCGGCTTTTTTCACCAGCCACGTCCACCCAGAACCGAAATTGCCCGTCGCGGATGCCTGGAAGGCTTTCCTGAACTCCGCAAACGAACCCCATTTTTTGGCAATGGCCGCCGCCAGTGCGCCGACGGGCTCCCCGCCGCCGTTAGGCTTGAGACTGTTCCAGAAAAAAGTGTGGTTCCAGACTTGCGCCGCATTGTTGAAGATGCCGCCCGTAGGTGCTTTTCGGATGACCGCTTCGAGGTCGAGGTTTTCGAACTCGGTGCCTTTGACCAAGTTGTTGAGATTGGTCACATAGGCTTGGTGGTGCTTACCGTAATGGAACTCCAGGGTCTCCACCGAAATGTGGGGAACCAGAGCGTCCTGGGCATAAGGCAGGGAAGGAAGCGTGTGTATCATAGGTGTCTCCTGCTGTTTTGTGTGGGCGCAAAGGCAGTTCGCACCCATCGGGAATGGACAGGCCATCGTCCCCAGAAATTCCACGGACAAGGCAACAATATCTTAGAATGAAACCTATAATTCCTCAATTCATAACATCCTTTAGATGACATACAGGTCTTGTGACAAGCAAAAAACGCCGCAGCTGCAGGGTAAGCGGTATATTATATTTACAATATAATCAATAAATTAGAACGAAAAAACGTACCTTCACTAAATACCCCATCAATGGCTACCCTTTTTGCTTTATGCGGCGCCACGTTATATTGACTGTGATTTTATTCCGCTTAGAATACGCACACTTTTTAAAAGTGTTTCCTCTGGCCGCATGCTGGCCGGTCGTGCCGGGTTTGGGCGGCGGCAAGCGGGTGGCTTATCTTTCACCCTTTCCAAAGGAAGGTACGACATGTCATCTCTACAAGACATCTTCATCAATATCGATGGTATCAAAGGCGAAAGCAAGGACGCTAAGCACGCGGGATGGATCGACGTGCTCAGCTTCAGCTATTCGGTCTCGCAGTCCTCATCGGCGTTTACCGGCGGCGGTTCCGGCGTAGGCAAGGCCAACTTCGACGTCCTCTCCTTTACGCACTCCGTTGACATAGCTTCCCCGAACCTGTTCACGTACTGCGCCCTTGGCAAGCATATCCCGAAAGTGAATCTGTCGTGCTGCAAGAGCGGCGGCGGCGCCCAGGAATACATGCACGTCACGCTGGAGGACGTCATTGTCACCGGCGTCCACCCGTCTGGCGCGAATGCCGAAACCCAAGTGTCAGAAATGGTCAGCCTGTCCTATGCCAAGATCAAGATCGAGGTTAAGGAACAGAAGCAAGACGGTTCCATGGGTGCAACCGTGACCGGTGCCTGGAACGTCAAAGAAAACAAGCAGGCGTAAACCAAAGATTGGAGCGCCAACGGCGCACGGGCTGAGGGTTTGGCCCGTGCGCTAAATTTTTTATAGGTAATGGATAAAATCAGGTGCTTACCATATCGCTTTACGCATTACCCTGAACGCCATGGGCAAATTTGAAGCACTGGGCAGCAGCTCAATAATGATACCCTCTCAGAAAAAGATGATACAAAAAACAAACCTTGCTCCAGATCCTGCTACCCTCCTACTGGTTAATATTGAAGTCTAGTGCACCACGCGCCTTGCAGGGCATCGGCTTTCATTCTTTATATCTGTAGCAATTACACTTATAGTGAGTTTTTCCTGTACCAGCCCATGCCAGACAGGGTGAATAAATGCGGGGCACAGGCTTGCTGCCATACCGATTGCCGCCCTTGGGTTTGTCCCTTGCCCGACTTCATAGGAACTGCAACGCCATGAAAGACGCACTGATTATCTTCGACACCACCCTGCGCGACGGCGAACAAAGCCCGGGCGCGTCGATGACGCAGGAAGAAAAACTGCGTGTCGCCCGCCAACTGGAGCGGATGCGCGTCGATGTGATCGAGGCAGGCTTTCCGGCAGCGTCCCCCGGCGATTTCGAGGCCGTGCGCGCCATTGCAGGGGCTATTCGTGAATCTACCGTCTGCGGGCTTTCACGCGCCAACGAACAGGACATTATCCGTGCCGGCGAAGCCATCGCCCCAGCTGCACGTAAGAGGATCCACACCTTCATCGCCACCAGCCCTATCCACATGGAGAAAAAGCTTCGGATGACGCCCGACAGGGTCGTCGAGCAGGCGGTAAAAGCGATTGGATGGGCGCGCCAATATACCGACGACGTCGAATTCTCCGCTGAGGATGCCGGACGATCCGAAATCGATTTTCTCGTGCACATCTTCGAGGCGGCCATCCGTGCCGGAGCCAAGACCATCAACGTGCCTGACACCGTCGGTTACAACATCCCCAACCAATACGCTGCCACCCTGCGCACCCTGATCGAGCGTGTGCCCAATGCTGATAAGGTGATCTGGTCGGTACATTGCCACAACGACCTTGGTTTGGCCGTCGCCAATTCGCTCGCGGCTGTTGTAGCAGGTGCGCGGCAGGTGGAATGCACGATCAACGGGCTGGGCGAACGCGCAGGCAATGCCTCGCTCGAAGAAATCGTCATGGCAGTGCGCACCAGAGCCGATGTATTTCCCGTGCAAACCCGCATCGACACTACCCAGATCGTACCCGCTTCGCGGCTGGTTTCGCAAATTACCGGCTACCCAGTGCAACCCAATAAAGCCATCGTCGGTGCGAACGCCTTTGCCCACGAAGCGGGCATCCACCAGGATGGCGTGCTCAAAAGCCGCGAAACTTACGAAATCATGCGTGCCGAAGATGTCGGTTGGGGCGCGAACAAGCTAGTGCTGGGCAAACACTCGGGCCGCAACGCCTTCCGCGCCCGTTTGCAGGAAATCGGCATCGAAACCGGTTCCGAAGAGCAACTCAACGCAGCCTTCGCACGCTTCAAGGAACTGGCCGACAAGAAGCATGAAATCTTTGACGAAGACCTCCATGCCCTGATGAGCGAAGGGACACTCGCCCCTGAACAAGAACATTTCCGCCTGATCTCGGCGCGCTTTCACTCGGAAACCGGCGAAACCCCGCAGGCCGAAATCACCCTCTCTGTGGGCGGCAAAGAAACCCGCAGCCATGCTACCGGCTCCGGCCCCGTGGATGCTGCATTCAAGGCTATCGAAACCATTGTCGAAAGCGGGAGCCAATTGCTGCTCTATTCTGTCAACGCCATTACCACCGGAACCGACGCCCAAGGAGAAGTCACTGTACGGCTTGCACGTGACGGGCGCATCGTTAATGGCCAGGGCGCGGACACCGACATCATCATCGCCTCGGCCAAGGCCTACCTGAACGCGCTCAACAAGCTACATGCGGGCAGGGAGAAGCTGAATCCGCAGTTGTAGGGGAACGGGTACGAGCCGAGTTTCAACCCCTGTAAAAAAACTAAACACCAACCGCCCCGGTACGGTAGCGGAGCAATATCTTGCAATAGCAAAACAGCTCGCCACTACGTTGAAGGCGTTTGATGGATTATAATTTCACGGTTTCTCCGTGTTTCGTCCCCCTGGACAGAGGAAAGGATCATGAGCGTTGACGCGAAAGACTGCGATTGCGAACGCAGGAATCTTCTAATAGCGACATCTGCAGTTGGCGGAGCGGCCTTAGTGGCTACCGCAGTGCCATTTGTCGCCAGCCTGACACCGTCGGAACGGGCAAAGGCCATCGGTGCACCGGTTGTTGCGGATGTCAGTAAGCTTGCCCCAGGCGAAAAGATGGTCGTGAAATGGCGCGGCAAGCCGGTGTGGATACTGCACCGCACGGATGAAATGCTCGCATCACTGAAAACCGTCGAGGGGCATCTCAGCGACCCGAATTCCGAAAACTCCGCGCAGCCCGCCTATGCCCAAAACGAGACGCGCTCATTCAATAAAAAATACCTCGTTGCCATTGGTATCTGTACCCATCTCGGCTGCTCGCCGTCCGACAAGCTCAAGCCCGGCAACGCCGAAGGCATGCTGACGGATTGGGAAGGCGGTTTCCTCTGCCCGTGCCACGGTTCAATGTTCGACCTCGCCGCACGCGTATTCAAGAACCAGCCAGCGCCGACTAACCTCGAAATCCCGCCACACAAATATCTTTCCGATACCACCATCCTCATTGGCGAAGACGCCAACGTTCCCAAAGGGGCCTAAGCATGGACATCAATTTCCCCAAATACCGGTCGGGCGGTACGCGCTTTGGCAACGCACTGGAGTGGTTTGATGCACGCTTCCCGCTGACTTCTACCTGGAAAGCACACTTTTCCGAATACTACGCGCCGAAAAATTTCAACTTTTGGTACTTCTTCGGCTCTATCGCCGCGGTGGTGCTCATCATCCAGTTTGTGACCGGGATTGTCCTGGTCATGCACTACAAACCGGACGGTACGCTGAACGCGGCCGGCATCCCGGTCGCTTTCGCCAGCATCGAATACATCATGCGCGAAGTCCCAGGCGGCTGGCTGATCCGTTACATGCACTCGACCGGCGCCTCGGCTTTCTTCATCGTCGTCTATCTGCACATGTTCCGGGGCATGCTTTACGGTTCCTACCGCAAACCGCGCGAACTGATTTGGCTTTTTGGCGTCCTGATCTTCCTGTGCCTGATGGCGGAAGCCTTCATGGGCTACCTACTGCCGTGGGGGCAAATGTCCTACTGGGGTGCGCAGGTCATCATCAATCTCTTCACGGCGATTCCCGGTATCGGCGCCGACCTCTCGGAGCTCATCCGTGGCGATTACGTGGTTTCCGACGCTACGCTGAACCGCTTCTTCTCGCTCCACGTCTGTGCCGTACCGCTGGCACTGCTCGGATTGGTCGTCGCGCATATCCTAGCGCTGCATGAGATTGGTTCGAACAACCCAGACGGCGTGGAAATCAGTAACTTCAAGGACGAAAAAGGCATTCCGCTTGATAGCGTGCCCTTCCATCCGCACTACACGATAGGCCACGACCTGTCTGCCAATGTAATCTTCCTGATTTTCTTCTGCGCGGTCATCTTCTTCTGGCCGGAAGGCGGCGGTTACTTCCTGGAGTACAACAACTTCCTGCCTGCAGACCCCATGACGACGCCAGCGCACCTTGCCCCGGTGTGGTACTTCACGCCGTACTACTCGATGCTGCGCGCAATGGTTTGGGACTTCTTCTGGATACTTCCCGCCAAGTTCTGGGGCGTGGTTGCCATGGGCGGTGGCGTAGTGATCCTGGCCTTCCTGCCTTGGCTCGACAAAAGCCCGGTGAAATCCATCCGCTATCGCGGCCCGATCTTCAAGACCCTGCTCACGATCTTCGTGATCGGGTTCCTGATCCTCGGTTTCCTGGGAACCAAGGTTCCGGGCTACTACTTCTTCGGCTACAGCCCGTCCAAAGGTTTCAACCCGCTGAACTATCTGCTCTCAGGCGACTTCCTCACCAAGGTGTTCACCTTCTACTACTTCCTCTATTTCCTGACGATGCCGTACTGGTCAAAGATCGACAAATGCAAGCCGGTTCCGGAAAGGGTGACGTTCAAATGAAAACGCACATAATCAAGCTCCTCAAAAGCCTCGCTGCCGTTGTCCTTTTCGCACCGACTCTGGCAATAGCGTCCACAGAAATACACTTGGACAAGGCTCCGGTCAGCACCGATCAACAGAAGCTCCAGCACGGCGCAGAATTGTTCATCAAGCACTGCCTAAACTGTCATAGCGCTTCGTCGGTGCGTTACACCGAATTGCGGAAAATCGGCTTCGATGACCAGACGATCACCGACAAGCTGCTTTACTCTGATGGAAAAATCGCCGACATGATGACCGTGGCTATGACCCGCGCTGACGCCGAAGCCTGGTTCGGCATCGCGCCGCCAGACCTCTCCGTAATGGCACGCGCCAAAGCATCGGAATCCGGTTCGGGAGCCGATTACCTCTACACCTACCTGCGCAGTTTCTACAAAGACGAGCACCGCCCGACAGGCTGGAACAACAAAACATTCCCCAATGTCGGCATGCCGCATGCGATGTGGGACATGCAGGGTACGCAAACCGCAGTGGAAGAGAATGACGGGCACGGTGGCAAAACCGTCAAGCTCGTTGCGCCGCCCGTGCCTGGAAGTATGTCGGCAGAGAAATACGACGAAGCGGTGGCCGACATCGTCTCCTTTATGGTATGGATGGGTGAACCAGGTGCGGAAAAACGCAAGTTCATCGGCATTTTCGTCATCATCTTCCTTGCTGCTTACTATGTACTTACCCGTAGGCTTGGACACTCTTATTGGAAGAACATTCATTGACCGCGAACACGGACACGCGGAGTTTCTGGCTCCGCGTGTTTCAATAGTCCTCTTTGACCCCTCTACGCACCGCCATGCGGTGCGCTTTCGTTTTTGATACCCGGGAGTTGCTCAACCATGATGAATTTATATTCAGGCACGACCGATCCGTTTAGTCACCGTTGCCGGATCGTGCTATATGAAAAAGGCATGGATTTCGAGATCATCGATGTCGACCTCTACAACAAGCCTGAAGACATCGCCGTCATTAACCCCTACAACCGTGTGCCGGTGCTGGTTGACCGTGACCTCGTGCTCTATGAAGCGAACATTATCAACGAATACATTGACGAACGTTTCCCGCATCCGCAACTGATGCCGCCAGACCCAATCATGCGCGCACGCGCACGCCAGTTGCTGCACACTTTCGAGCACGAGATGTTCGAGCACATCCCGGCACTTGAGGCCAACCAGAAAGGCGTCGAAAAAACACGCGCCCATGTGCGCGACCATCTTATCCAACTCGCACCAATGTTTACCAAGCAGAAATTCATGCTCGGGGACGAATTCTCCATGCTCGATGTGGCTATCGCCCCGTTGCTGTGGCGGTTCGAACTTTACGGCATCGATTTGCCCAAAGCTGCCTCGCCGCTGGTGAAATACGCGGAACGCATTTTCAGCCGTCAGGGGTTCATCGACGCCCTGACACCTTCCGAAAAGGTTATGCGCCGCTAACGGCCAGCGGGGAAAACCGTCATGGTATCCACCAAACCTTACCTGGTCCGCGCCATGTACGAATGGTGCGTCGACCAGGGCTTTACCCCCTACCTCACGGTACAGGTCGATCAGAACACGCGTGTGCCTTGCAACTATGTCCGTGAAGGCCAGATCGTGCTCAACGTCGGCCCCGAGGCAACCCATCAACTCAAGATCGGCAACGAACAGGTAACATTCCAGGCACGTTTCAATGGCGTAGCGCACCAGATCCTCGTGCCCATCGACAATGTTGCTGCAATCTACGCACGGGAAAACGGGCAGGGCATGGAGTTCGAAATACTGGATACACCGGAAGGCACGCCCGCTGGAAAAACACCCGATTCTGCCGAAACAGGCACGAAACCGCCGGACGACTACCCGTTGCCGCCCCCACCCCCGCGCGGCTCGCACCTGAAAGTCGTCAAATAAGGAAAAGGAGAGGAAATAAAATGGCAATGGAATGGAGCGAACGCTATGCACTTGGAATTACCCGCATGGACGAAACGCACCGGGAATTCATTGAATTCTGCAATGCACTCGCCGATGCCGGGCCGGAAAGCGAAAACTTTTTCGAACAGTTCGATGCTTTCATTGAACACACTGCTGCACATTTCAACCAGGAAAACCGTTGGATGGAAGCGTCAAGCTTTCCTGTCGCCTGCCATCGCGAAGAACACGACCGCGTATTGTCCGTAGCACACGAAGTGCGCCAGCGCGTCGAAAAGGGCGACTTTTTCCTGGGCCGTCGCCTACTCGAAGAACTGCCGCCGTGGTTCGACAACCACATCGACACAATGGACTCGGCGCTGGCTTTCTACCTAAAAAAAGTCGGTTTCGACACTGAAACCGAAACGTTGCCGGAAAGTGAGGCAGAACCCCAGCCTCCCTCCCAGAGCGCCTGCAGTTGCGCCATGCCGGTCGGCCCCACCAAGGACAACGCCGCCTAACTCTCTCTCCATCTCCCATAAGCAGGCAGAGGAAGCATATGTATCAGCCGCCCCAGAACGGAAATTCGACTGGAGGGTTTTCCCCGCGCATCAGCGCTGTGAGCACCGACGCCGAACCGCAGGAAAGCGTCCAGCCCAAGGTTCCGTGACCGGTATTGAACCAAAGGTTTTCGTAATACCTACTGCGCCCGATAATGGGCACGCCACCCGGCGTAGCAGGCCGTAAGCCAGCCCAGGGCACGACGTGCTCCCGGTCAATAGCCCCGGGCAAGCGCGTTTCAGTCCACTCCAGCATAGCGGCAATGCGGGTTGGGTCGATTTCGAGGTTGTAATCGCCCAATTCGGCAGTCCCTGCGACACGTAGCCGTCCGCCAAGGCGGGAACACACGATGCGGCGCGATTCGTCGGTCAGGCTTACCCGAGGTGCACACGCGGCATCCGATACCTGCGCGGTGATCGAATAGCCCTTGAGCGGATAAATAGGCAACCGCTCGCCAAGCGGGCGCAACAACCGCCATCCGTGGCTACCCAGGCAAATGGCCACCGCATCGGCGGACAGCGTATCGCGCCCCCCCGCGTGGCAGACCTCGACTTCGACAATGCGATTTCCATCGGCAGCGCGCAACCGTTCGACACGCGTACCGTAATGGAAACGCACCCCGTCGGCAGCCAGAGCCTGAGCCAACGCCTGACTGAAACGCATCGCGTCGCCAGATTCATCATCGGGCGCATACAGGCCACCCGCCAACCAGGGGACGCTCGCGGCAAGCGCAGGTTCAATTCCGGCACATTGCGCGGCAGTGCATAACCGCAGTTTGATGCCGAAAGCGGCCAGTTCCCTGATACGGCCTTTGGCGCGCGCGAACGGCGCGCCCTCGAAAAACAGGTGCAGGATGCCTCGCTTTTGTGCGTCATAAGCATCGGAGATGCCCGCATCCTCCCTCAGGCGCCGCAACTCGGCAAGGCTATGGACGGCCAATGTAGCGATGGCGGCGGTGTTACGATGAGAACGCCACGGCAAACATTCGCACAGGAACTCAGCCATCCATCGCCATTGCTCCGTGTCCAGCCTCGGATTCAACTTAAGCGGTGCGCCTGCGCGGCCTATCCAGCGCAGGGCAACGAACGGCGCGGAAGGATTGGCCCAAGGTTCCGGGTGGCTCACCGAAATCTGGCCGCCGTTGGCAAAACTAGTTTCCCGCGCAGCTTCAACCTGACGGTCGACCACGTCAACGTGAAAACCCGCCCTGCGCAGGAACCAGGCCGTAGTGACGCCGGTAATGCCAGCGCCGAGCACCATCACATTCATGGACGTTGGAGATCAATAGTTTGCTGAGGCACAGACAAAACGCACCGCGTAAAATCCTTTGTACCAAGGTGGGTATCATACCTCGTCAATACTAACCATGCCGATGCCTTCCCTGTCCAGGTCACGCCGGGGCAGTTCCGCCGCCTACCAAAGATGCGTAACCGCGCCGAAAACAGGATAATCTTCTTTGTCTCTATCACAATTCTCTGCCTCGCTTCCAGGAGCCTACATGCCGAAACGTATCAGCCTGACCCACTTTCTCATTGATGAGCAGCGCGCTGGCCGCGTATCTGCGGATTTGAGGCTGCTGATCGAAGTTGTCGCCCGCTCGGTCAAGACAATCAGCGTCACGGTGTCGAAAGGCGCGCTGGCCGGTGCGCTTGGCGAGGCGGGAACCGAAAATGTACAGGGCGAAGCACAGAAAAAGCTCGATGTCATCGCCAATGAAATCCTGCTCCAGGCCAACGAATGGGGCGGCCATCTGGCAGCGATGGCTTCGGAAGAAGTCGAAACCGTCCATCAAATTCCCTTCGACTACCCAAAGGGGGGCTACCTGCTGTTGTTCGACCCACTCGATGGTTCCTCGAACATCGATGTTAATGTCACAATAGGAACCATCTTTTCGGTTCTGCGCAACCCACAGACAAAAGACAAAGACCCCACCGAAGCGGATTTCCTCCAGCCAGGGCGCGACCAAGTCGCTGCCGGTTATGCGACTTACGGCCCTTCGACCCAACTGGTGCTGACCGTCGGAGGCGGAGTACATGGTTTCACGCTCGACCGCGAAATGGGCAGCTTCATCTACACCCACCCCTTCATGACCGTCCCAGCTGAGACGTGCGAGTACTCAATCAACGCTTCCAATGCCCGCTTTTGGGAAGCGCCCGTACAGCGTTATATCGCCGAATTGCAGCAAGGCAAGGATGGTCCGCGCGGTAGCGATTTCAACATGCGCTGGATTGCCTCGATGGTAGCCGATGTCCACCGTGTACTGACCCGTGGTGGCATCTTCATGTACCCGTTTGACGAAAAATGCCGTGAAAAGGGCGGCAAGCTGCGGCTGATGTACGAAGCCAACCCGATGGCGATGCTGATCGAGCAGGCAGGCGGAGCCGCAACGACCGGGCGCGGGCGCATCCTCGACATCATCCCGGAACGCCTGCACCAGCGCGTGCCGGTTATCCTCGGCTCGCGCACCGAAGTCGAACGGGTAACGTCCTACCATCTCGATCCCCCATCCTGAAAACCCACGTGCGACGGGTAGGCATCATGCGCCCGGGAACTTGGTTTTTGCGCCTGTGCCGGAAAGGGTCAGGGTTTTTCGTTTGCCTGCTTTTTTATTTCAGCGCATCCGCAAGCGAAGTCGCTACGGTTGAACTGGACGCACCGCAGGAAATCCAGGCTCTGCTCAAACAATACGTCTTCCTGCTGCGCATGGATGCCGCCGCCATCCCTGAGGCGGGGCCAGACCGCTCTGCGCTCACGCGCCGCGCCCGCCGTGAAGTTTCCGCCCTGCTCGCCACCGAAGGCTACTTCTCCCCCGAAATCCGTATCGACCGTTCCGACGCCGCGCGCTGGCGTCTCATCGTCGAACCTGGGCAGCGAACCGTTGTAGAGGAAGTTAACATCCAGTTTCAAAGCGAAACCAACGAATCCGATGCTGACGGCGAACTGAAAACCCTCCGTGGGCAGTTGCGGCGCGATTGGGCCATGCCGCCTGGAACCCCGTTCCGGCAATCGAATTGGGAATCGGCCAAGCAAGCCTTGCTCGATGCCCTGCGCGACGAACGCTATGCGGCAGCGAAATTCGTTTCATCGAAAGCCGAAATCGATCCAGACATTGCTAAGGCGAACCTCAGTATCGTTGTCGATACCGGCCCAACCTTTCGCCTTGGTGCAATTAAAGTTACCGGCCTGCACGACCTGCCGCCCGACTTCATCGGCCGCTACAACACGCTCAAGGAAGGAGCCATTTACCGTCGCCGTGACCTCCTGGCATTTCAGGAATCCCTGCAAAACGCGGCGCAACTGGCGGTCGTGGTCGTCAGCATTGACCCTGACCCGCAACAGGCGGCAGCCGTACCCGTCCAGGTTGCCATCACCGAAGCGCCACCGCGTCGCATCGGGTTCGGCATCGGCGCATCGAGCAACACCGGCCTCCGGGTAGAAAGCACATATCGCCACCTCAACCTATTTGAAAAAGGGTGGGAACTCGCCAGCGGCTTACGGCTGGAACAGAAGCGGCAATCGCTCTACAGCGACCTCTTCCTGCCGCCGAACCAAGGCCGCTACCGCGACAGCTTCGGTGTGGGCCTAGACCGCAGCGACTTGGAAGGGCTCAAGGTCTTCACCCAGGCGGCGGGCGTGACGCGCACCGTCACGCAAGGCTACATCGAAACCCAAATCAGCATACGGGTACAGCACGAAGCAATCCAGCCAGGGGAGTATGCCGATAAAAGCAGTTATAGCACCCTCACCCTAAACGTGGGGCGGACTTGGCGCGCGGTCAACAACGTGCTCAACCCGCGCCAGGGCCATGTGCTCGAAATCCAACTTGGCGGCGGCTTTGGCTTGTCGCCGCAGGCCAAGGATTTCGGGCGCATCTATGGGCGGAACCAGCATTACTTTACCCTGGGGAAAGACAACGTCCTGTCCCTGCGCGTCGAGGGCGGTTACACTTTTGCAGACTCGCGGGACGGCGTACCGCAAGACTTTTTGTTCCGCGCAGGCGGGACACAATCGGTGCGCGGCTATGCCTATCGTAGCCTGGGTGTCCAGGAAGGCTCCGCCGTTGCCGGGGGGCGCATTCTTGCCACAGGTAGCGTGGAACTCGTACATTGGCTCAAACCCTCTACCGGCTTGGCCGTTTTCGTCGATTCGGGCGATGCCGCCGACACGGCAAAGGAATTCACCTTCCGCACCGGCTACGGTTTAGGCATGCGCTGGCTGAGCCCCGCTGGGCCGCTGGCGGTCGACCTGGCATGGGGAGAGGGAAAAACCCGCCCCAGGCTGCATTTCGGGGTATCGGTAGCGTTCTAAGACATTTTTTTATTGCCGATTTTGCCAATGACCGGTCGTTCTGCGGAGAATTGCCAGAACGCCAGCAAATGTCGTGTGCGCCACAGATGTTGTTTTTTGAAGCACTGCTTG
Organism: Betaproteobacteria bacterium; assembly: GCA_009781085.1. Taxonomy (GTDB): domain Bacteria; phylum Pseudomonadota; class Gammaproteobacteria; order Burkholderiales; family Rhodocyclaceae; genus WRNU01. The sequence continues at coordinate 12,301 of WQYV01000023.1, read as the reverse complement.
TATGGCAGGATGGGCAATGGCAGGTGCTATCGGATGACGTTGTAAGAGTTAAAGGGCGTTGACATGTCTTGCAGTTCGTCCCGCCCTCAACCTAACAAAATCACCCCCCACACCACCACAATCATTATCAACGCAATCAACTGCGCCGCACTCCCCATATCCTTGGCGTTCTTTGACAAGAGGTGGCGTTCTGCCGAAATGCGGTCGACTACGGCTTCGATGGCCGAGTTGAACAGTTCGACGATGAGGGAGAGCAGACAGGCTGCAACCATCAGTGCGCGCTCGCCCCGGCTTACCGGGCAGAAGAACGCCAACGGAATCAGGACGGCATGTAGCATGATAAGTTGCCGAAACGCCGCTTCGCCCCGGAACGCAGCCAGCAACCCGTCGCGGGAGTAGCACATCGCAGCCACGATGCGGGCAAACCCGGTACGCCCTTTGGGAGAATTGAATACCATGCTGGACTCTCGGAAAACTGAGAACGTTACTCTACCTTATGTAGCATAATGCGCCGGACTTGATAGGCGGACTTTCCACATATGATTTTCGCTACGCCATGCCTTCAGAATTTGACCTCATCCACCGCTATTTTACCCGCCCGGCCAAGCATGCCGACTTGGCTGTGGGGGATGACGCGGCGCTGTTCCGTGTTGCGCCAGGGATGCAATTAGCGGTGACGACCGACACCCTCGCGGCGGGTACGCATTTTTTCCACGACACATCACCGTACGACCTGGGCTGGAAAACGCTGGCTGTCAATCTCTCCGACTTGGCGGCGATGGGAGCTGCGCCGCGATGGGCGACGCTGGCCCTGACCTTGCCCACTGCCGATGAGTGTTGGATTGCTGCCTTTGCCGAAGGGTTTTTCGACTGCGCCGGACGGTATGGCGTGGATATCGTCGGCGGCGATACCACGCGCGGGCCGCTCGCCATGACAGTGACCCTGTTAGGCGAAGTTCCAGCGGGGCAGGCAATCACCCGTGCGGGCGGGCAGCCAGGGGACGACCTCTGGATTTCCGGCTGGCCTGGCTTGGCGGCGCTAGGGTTGATGTGCTTGCAAAACCGCATCCAACTCACTGATAGCAGCCGGGCACTCACCGCTCTGCATCGGCCAATACCACGCGTCGAGGCGGGAGAAACCTTGCGCGGTATTGCGCATGCGATGCTGGATGTTTCAGACGGGCTGGCCGGGGATCTCGCGCACCTGTGCAAATGCTCGAAACTCGGCGCGCTGCTCGATGCGGATGCGTTGCCGCTCGTACCGCTCATCGCGGCAGGTGCGGACGAATCTTTGGCCTGCCAGGCCCTGCTTGCGGGCGGGGATGATTACGAACTGCTTTTTTCCGCCTCACCAGGGGCGCGCGACCTTCTTGCCGCGCTTGCCCGAAAGCTCAACCTGCCGTTTACCCGCATCGGCCAGTTCACCGAAGAGACATCAATTCTGTTGGTTGATGGGTCGGAAGCCCCTCCACGTCCGCTCGATGTGCGCAGTTACGACCACTTTGCACCACCTGATTGACATCGTACCCCCCGGACACCAACTCTTCCGCGATAATGCACGGGTTTTTCATGCCTGTTTTTTTGATCCATGCTTCCCACCCATGTTGTTTTCGACCTCGATGGAACGCTGATCGACTCCGCTGAGGCAATCCTTGCCAGTTATCGCACCGCATTTGCCGTATGCGGAGTAGTGCCGGTTCGTGACATTGAGGCGGATATCGTCGGTCCCCCCCTCAGTGAAACCCTGTGGCTACTCGCGGGCAGCAGGGACCCCGTACTTATTGCACGGCTCGCCAATGCTTTCAAACAAAGCTACGACTCGGAGGGTTTGCTGAAAACCTTGCCTTACCCTGGTGTCAGTAACATGCTCCAGGCGTTGCGCACGGCAGGCAGGAAGCTTTCCATCGCCACCAACAAACGCATCCGCCCAACGCGGTCAATTATTGAGCACCTTAGGTGGGGTGATATTTTTGACGCAACTTATGCATTCGACATTTTTATGCCGCCGTTACCCAACAAGGCTGCGATGCTCGGGCGCTTGCTCACCGATCAGAGGATCGATGTACATCAGGCGGTTTACGTGGGCGACCGCATCGAGGACGGTGAAGCTGCCGAGGCCAACAACCTCCCCTTCATTACCGCAAGCTGGGGCTATGGCGCCCAACATGTCGGGAAAGACATGCCGGCGCGTTGGTGCGAGGCAGCAACGCCGTCAGGGCTGAAGCGGATGCTGCTAGGTGAAGGATGACCCAACTCGTGCTCGTTGTGCCCGGCCTCATTTGGCCCGCACCGCAAATACTTCACCCAGTGGACGATATTCCGCATCCCGCGCTTGCGCAGCTCCTTGGACGCGGACAGCAGTGCATGCAAGCTGCTGTTTCCTACGAACACCTGTTAGCGCAGCTTTTGGGGATGGAATGTCACCACCGGCCTTTCCCGCTCGCGGCGCTACGCTGCCTTGGGGAAGAAAGCGAAGATGCCCAAAGCGGTGCGCACTGGCTGTGTGCCGACCCGGTGAACCTGTCTTTCATGGGCGTCCATATGCTGCTCGATGAGTTTGGCAGGGATGAAATCAGCGCGGAAGAGGCCGCAGCCCTGGTTACCACGCTGAATGACGAATTTGGTAGCTTAGGTCATTTTTCGGCAGCTACACCGACGCGCTGGTACCTACGCATGAAGCGTCCTGTAAAGACACAGTTTTTTCCGCTTGATGAGGCGGTTTGCCGCCCAATACAAGATTTCTTACCTACGGAAGGCGAAGGCGGCGAAGACGACGCCAAACATTGGCGGCACATACTGAATGAAATACAGGTCACGTTTCACAACCATCCGGTGAATACGGCCCGCGAAGCCGCCGGACAGCGCCCCATCAACAGCCTATGGTTCTGGGGCAACGGTGCGCAACCCACATTCATCATGCCCGATGCTGCCCTCCCCGCCGTGCAGGCGTCCGATCCCGTGGCTCGCGGGTTGGCACGGGCAGCCGAAATCGAACCGGAAGCGCCGGATGTAGCCCGAGCTTTGCAAGCCGATACTTTGGCCGTGCTCGATACGCTCGCGTCCCCCGCCCGCCATCTCGATTCTGCACGCTGGCAAGACGCATTTGCCGCGTTGGAACAGAACTGGTTCACACCCATCTCAAAGGCGTTCGGCAACGGGGCTTTGCGTCATCTTGCCTTGCATGTTCCTGGCGAACGCGCCGGTTTTTCTCTCACTCTTGGTAGCGGGGCACGTTGGTGTTTCTGGCGCAGCCCCCTTTTGTTGGGCGCTGTCCGCTACCCTTAACATGACCACGATCCACCCACGCGATACTCCTCCATGCGCCGTTTCCGCGCTCTCCGCCGCAGGCGTTTCCCCCCTGCTTGCGCGTCTTTTTGCCGCGCGCGGCCTACACTCCCCCGCCGAACTCGACCTCTCGTTCAAAGCGCTGTTGCCGCCGGACTCACTCAGCGGGGCACGAGAAGCGGCGGTGTTGCTGGCCGATGCCATCGAGGCCGGGGCGCGTATGGTCATCGTGGCCGATTACGACTGCGATGGTGCAACGGCCTGTGCGGTAGGCATACGGGCGCTACGGGCATTCGGTGCGGACGTGCACTATCTGGTTCCCGACCGTGTGAGCCTCGGTTACGGGTTGACCCCTCCGATGGTCGAAATTGCGGCAAAGCTCAACCCCGAGGTTCTAATTACGGTCGATAACGGTATCGCGAGCATCGAAGGCATCGAACGGGCTCGTGCACATGGGATGTCGACGGTTATCACGGACCATCACCTGCCCGGCGAAACCTTGCCCGATGCCGATGTGATCGTAAATCCCAACCAGCCGGGTTGTGGTTTTCCGAGCAAATCGCTGGCCGGCGTAGGGGTGATGTTCTACGTGATGCTAGCCTTGCGAGCCGAACTGCGCGAACGCAGCGCAACCAGGGGCGGGCGCGAGCCGAACCTCGCCAACCTGCTCGACCTTGTCGCTCTCGGGACTGTGGCCGACGTGGTGAAACTCGACCACAACAACCGCATTCTGGTTTCGCAAGGGCTGCAACGCATCCGGGTCGGGAACATGCAACCCGGCATCCGGGCGCTGTTCGGTGTGTCTGGGCGTGACGTCACGCGGGCAACGGCACTCGACCTCGGTTTCGCGATTGGGTCACGGCTCAATGCTGCCGGACGGATCGCCGACATGAGTTTGGGCATCGAATGCCTACTCACCGACGATGCAGGGAAAGCGCTACAACTTGCGCGCGAACTCGACCGCCTAAACCATGACCGGCGCGAAATTGAAGTCGAAATGCAGGAGACTGCGCGCCAGATCCTTGAAACTTTTGACGCCGACGGCGATAAATACGTTGGTCTCACGCTGTTTGAACCTGGCTGGCATCCCGGCGTGATCGGCCTCGTCGCCAGCCGCATCCGGGAAAAACTGCACCGTCCCACAATTGCATTTGCCCGTGGGCAGGATGGTGAGTTGAAAGGTTCCGGACGCTCGATCCCCGGCCTGCACCTGCGCGACGCGCTCGGACTCGTCACGCGCCGAGCCCCTGATCTGGTGTTGCGTTTTGGCGGTCACGCAATGGCGGCGGGTTTGACAATCCGTGAGGAAAAGCTCCCTGAATTCCGCGCCGCGTTTGGAGAAATAGCTGCCAGCTTGCTTGACCCTGCTGACCTGCAACGACGCATCGATACCGACGGTCCGCTTGATGCTGCCGAAATCTCACTGGAGACGGCACGGCTGCTCGAACGGGAAGTCTGGGGGCAAGGGTTTCCGCCGCCGGTGTTCGACAACGTTTTCCACATCGAACGGCAGCGCATCCTTAAGGATCGTCACCTCAAACTGGAACTCTCGCTTGGCGGTACAAGGTTTGAAGCCGTCCGCTTCAATTGCACCGAACGCGTACCCGACATCATTCACGCAGCCTACCGGTTGAACATCAACGAATACAAGGGGATGTCAAATGTGCAACTGATGCTGGAACATTTCAGAGCCGCCTGATCAGCCCATTCAGATTGGCTTGCCTGAGGCTTTCTTGCGCCCCGAATCATCGACCACGATAGCTAGTGTAGCTGCATTTAAACATATTATTTTAACTGTCGATACGATTTTTTAAAAGATGGTGTCAATAAAAATTTTGTAGTGACGTAAATTTGTTGTAAAGTGGGTATATTGCCGAGAAATTCACAAAAATCTTACATTTACGATAGAAATCCGTTAATATTTAACAATGCGTTACTGTTCCATTTTCCTCCTACTGGGTCTCTCGTTGTTAGTCCCGTTGAGCGCAAGTGCTACAGTGTCCAAGGCTCAGGACAACCAAGCACAGGTGGCTGTTGCGCGCTCTGAAAGCGCTCGGGGTTCGGTGATTGTCGCACGTGCTGTCCGTAGCGGCCCAGTGTTTGGCCTCGTGGCGATCACAGCGTTTACTTCCACGCGTGCTGCCCGCGACCCAATACCCGTATTCGCACCGACAGAGCTTTCCAGCCAGGCTCCAGTTGCTACCACCGCCGCTGCCAACACCCTGTTGAATACGGTCAAGACCACGTTCAATAACTCGGCGCTGCGTGTTGTCGAATCCTCGTATGCTGCGGCGATCGCCTCCGGGAACAAGTCGGGGCTGAGCGGGCTGTCGACGGTAAGGCATTCACCGAGCGCTTCAGCCGTGCAGAAGCTGCTCGGCGAAGGGCTTATGTACATCGGAGTGCCTTATCGCTGGGGGGGTACCAGCCCGATGTCCGGACTGGATTGCAGCGGCCTCACGCAGCTTGTATTCCGTAACGCAGTGGGGGTCGACCTACCGCGCACCGCGCTCGAACAGGCTGGAGTGGGCAGCCGGGTCAGTGTGCGCGAACTCAAACCGGGCGATCTGGTGTTCTTCAATACCATCGGTGAAAACATCTCTCATGTCGGCATCTACGTGGGTAACGGCAAGTTTCTGCATGCCCCCGCCACAGGAAAACTCGTGCGTATCGATAAGCTCTACACCAAATTCTGGGCAAAGCGCTATGTCACGGCTCGCCGCATGATAAACGATGTCGAGGGTTCGGCTCGCCTCGCCGCCGCGCTTGCCGCTACTGCAGCCACAGCCTCCGAATGAGGTGGGTGGCTCGCTTGCAAGCGTCCAGTTGCTATGTTGGGAAATCGCACCCCATTTTCGCCAGAATTCTGTAACGCTAAGGCATGGTTTCGCGCACGGTTCCCTGGCTCGACGATTTAGCCGATTTTCCTGATTTTCCCGATGCTGCTTCGGCTCTGGAAGAACCCAACGGCCTGGTTGCCGCGGGAGGCGCGCTTTCGCCCGAGTGGCTGCTCGCGGCTTACCAGCGCGGGTTTTTCCCATGGTTCAACGAAAGCAACCCTATTCTGTGGTGGAACCCCAACCCGCGCCTCGTCCTCTTTCCGCACGAAATTCGGATTCATCGTTCATTGCTGCGGGTCTTGCGGCAACCCCGCTTTGAAGTAAGGGTCGACACCGATTTCCCCGCCGTTATCGCCGCCTGTGCCATGCCACGCGAACCCGGCGGTAGAACCTGGATTCTTCCGACCATACAAGCCGCCTATTGTCGGATGTTTGAACTCGGTTATGCCCATAGCATAGAATGCTGGCTCAAAGGCCGGTTGGTAGGTGGGCTTTACGGAATAGTGCTTGGCCGTGTGTTTTTCGGTGAATCCATGTTTTCGCTCGAAACCGACGCTTCAAAGGTTGCGCTCGCTTATCTGGCAAGGCTGCTTGCGGCAAAGGGTTTCGCTATGATCGACTGTCAGATGAGTACCGCACACCTGCGGTCAATGGGTGCGCGGGAAATTCCCCGTGACGAATTTTGCGCCGGGCTCGAACGTTGGGCAGTACCGGTTGAGCCACCCAGCCACTGGCCTGCCGATTTGGTAGCATCCATTGGTTGGAACGAAATTGCCGTGGTTTGAGGCATCCATGCGGCAAAACGACAATTTTTCCCCGATCCACTTCTACGCTACCGCGCCCTATACCTGCTCTTACCTGCCGGAGCGCACGGCACGGTCGCAAGTTGCGCTGACCGAGGTCGTCGAGACACCCGGGCCGCCCCCTGAAATCGAACTGAACCCCGATCTCGCCGCTGCTTACGGCGCACTGCTCGTGCAACATGGTTTCCGGCGTAGTGGCACATTCATCTACCGTCCACATTGCGACGATTGCAGCGCCTGCGTGCCGGTACGCCTGCCTGTGAGGCGTTTTGCCCCGAACCGTAGCCAACGCCGCGCCATGCAGCGCCACGTTGGGCTTGCTGTCCGTATCTGCCCTCCGGCATTCAGCGAGGAACATTTCCTTCTCTACCAGCGTTACTTGCACGCACGCCACCCCCAAGGCGGCATGGACAAGGATAGCCGTGAGCAATACCAGCAGTTCCTGTTGCAAAGCCCGGTGGAAACTTTCTTTGTTGAATTCCGCGAGGGCAACACCCTGTGCATGATCTGCGTCATCGACAGGCTGGAAGATGGTTTTTCCAGCGTCTACACTTTCTTTGACCCCGATCTGCCGCGCGCCTCACTCGGAACCTATGCTGTGCTGTGGCAGGTTGAAGCCTGCCGTCTGGCGCGCCTGCCTCACCTGTATCTTGGCTATTGGATCAGGGAAAGCCGAAAAATGGCCTATAAAACCCGCTTCCGTCCCATCGAGGGCTACCACGAAGGGTTTTGGCGGGAGATTGAGCCTGACGTGCCCGACGGATCCATCCTCCCACCGCAAGGGTAGGGTTCTATTTTTTCTCTGCGATTTCCGCTAGCTTGATCCAGGTCGATACCACCGTATCCGGGTTGAGCGAGATGGTCTGGATGCCTTCTTCCATCAGCCAAGCGGCGAAATCTGTATGATCGGACGGGCCTTGCCCACAAATGCCAATATACTTTCCAAGGTTGTTGGCGGTTTGGATCGCCTTTGACAGCAACGCCTTGACCGCCGGGTCGCGCTCATCGAACGCTTGCGCGACCAACCCTGAGTCGCGGTCAAGACCCAGGGTGAGCTGCGTAAGGTCGTTGGAACCGATGGAAAACCCGTCGAAATACTGTAGGAACTGGTCTGCGAGCAGCGCATTTGACGGAATCTCGCACATCATGATGAGTTTGAGTTCGTTCTCGCCACGTTTAAGCCCGTGTTCAGCAAGAAGATCCACGACACCCTCCGCCTCGGCGAGGGTGCGCACGAAGGGGATCATGATCTGCACATTGGTCAAGCCGATCACGTTCCTCACCTTGCGCATGGCGGCACATTCCAGTTCGAAGCAATCCCGGAAGCTGCTGGCGATATAGCGCGACGCGCCACGGAAGCCAAGCATCGGGTTTTCTTCTTCGGGCTCGTAGAGATGCCCGCCTAGGAGTTTGCGGTACTCGTTCGATTTGAAGTCGGACATGCGCACGATGACCGGCCTGGGATAGAACGCGGCAGCGATGGTCGCTATGCCCTCGGTCAGCTTGTCGATGAAGAACTGCCGGGGATTGCCGTAACCGCGCGCCTTCAGTAAGACTTCTTCGCGCAAGGAAGCCGGAACCTGGTCGATTCCGAGGATTGCTTTGGGGTGGATGCCGATCATGTTGTTGATGACGAACTCCAGCCGCGCCAGCCCTACGCCACTGTTGGGAATCTGCGCGAACTCGAAGGCAAGTTCGGGGTTGCCCACGTTCATCATGATCTTGATCGGCAACTTGGGCAGGTTGCCCATGTCGGTGGTGGAGATTTCGAACTCCAGCTTGCCACGATACACGTAACCGGTGTCTCCTTCAGCGCAGGAAACGGTTGCCTCTTCACCCTCGGAAAGCGTATCGGTCGCATCGCCACAGCCAACGATAGCGGGGATGCCCAGTTCACGTGCAATGATCGCAGCATGGCAGGTGCGCCCCCCGCGGTTGGTGACAATGGCGCTGGCCCGCTTCATCACCGGCTCCCAGTTAGGGTCAGTCATGTCCGTGACGAGCACGTCGCCCGCACGCACGCGGTTCATTTCGGAAGCGTCCGGGACGATGCGCACCGTACCCGCGCCGATTTTCTGGCCGATGGCGCGGCCACGGGCAATCGGTTCACCGCCAGGTTCCTTGAGGCGGTATTTCTCCATCACCAGGCTCGAACCCTGGCTTTTTACCGTTTCGGGCCGTGCCTGGAGAATATAGAGCTTGCCGTCCTCGCCGTCTTTGCCCCACTCGATGTCCATCGGGCGGCCATAGTGCTTTTCGATGATGACTGCATAGCGCGCAAGTTCCAGCACATCCTCGTCAGTAATGGCGAACCGGACGCGGTCGGTTTCAGGCACATCCACAGTGTTCACGGACTTGCCTGCTTCGCGCGTGTCGGCAAAAATCATCTTGATGAGTTTTGAACCAAGGTTGCGCCGCACTACCGCCAAACGCCCCTGAGCCAACATCGGTTTGTGCACATAAAACTCGTCAGGATTTACCGCACCCTGTACAACGGTTTCGCCCAACCCATAAGAAGCGGTCACGAACACTACATCCTTGAAACCAGATTCCGTATCGAGCGAAAACATCACGCCCGAAGAGCCGGTATCGGAACGCACCATGCGTTGCACGCCTGCCGATAACGCTACCTCGCTGTGCGCGAAGCCCTTGTGCACGCGGTAGGCAATGGCGCGGTCATTGTAAAGCGAAGCGAACACCTCCTTGATTGCATGTAAGATGTTGCTGTAGCCGTGAATATTGAGAAAGGTTTCCTGTTGCCCGGCAAAAGAGGCATCCGGTAGGTCTTCGGCGGTGGCGGAAGAACGTACCGCGAAACTGCCCCCGTCCGCGCCCGAGGCGATGTTCTCGTAGGCCACCTTGATTTCAGCTTCCAGTTTGGGCGGGAATGGCGTATCGATGATCCACTGGCGGATTTGCGCGCCCGTACGAGCTAGCGCATCGACATCGTCGATATCGAGCACATCAAGCGCGGCATTGATTCGCCTGGACAAACCTTCATACGCCAGGAACTCGCGGTAGGCCTCAGCGGTTGTGGCAAAACCGCCTGGTACGCGTACACTCTTCGACGACAACTGGCTGATCATTTCGCCAAGCGAGGCGTTTTTGCCCCCCACCCTGTCGACATCGGACATACGCAGTTCTGTGAAGGGGATGACGTAACAAGGCATGATCGGTTTCCAAAATTCTGCTGGGGAAAAATACGTATTTTACGTAGAATGCTTTCTTGACGGACAGCAGGGTTTGCCCCAATACGCTTTTTCACGCTTCAGACCCCTTTTTTTTTGCCCGCAACCTTACGAGCGCATCCATGAATAACCATCGTCCCCTCCGTGCGGTGTTTTTCGTCTCCGACAGTACCGGCATTACCGCTGAAACATTCGGCCATAGCTTGCTGGCGCAGTTTCCCGATACCCGCTTCCAGCAAATACGCGTGCCTTTCGTCGATGATGTTTCCAAAGCGCGGGAGTGCGCCCAACATATCCAGAAAAGCGCCCAAGAGACGGGGCAACGTCCCATCGTGTTCAGCAGCTTGGTCAACCCGGAATCAGTCGCCGCGTTGCGTGAAGCGTATGACAGTGCCCTGTTCCTTGATCTTTTCGAACGGTTCATCGAACCGCTCGAAAACGAACTCGGGCAACGTTCCACCCATACTGTTGGCCGCTTCCACGGCGTCGCCGAGAGCAGCGATTACAAGAAGCGCATCGAGGCCATTAATTTCGCAATGACACACGACGACGGCGTTTCCAGCGCTGCTGACCTGATAAATGCCAACGTTATTCTCGTGGGTGTGTCGCGCTCTGGCAAAACGCCGACTAGCCTCTACCTTGCAATGCAATTCGGCGTCAAAGCCGCTAATTACCCACTCATTCCAGAAGATTTCGAGCGCAACAAATTGCCGGGGGAACTGTACAGATTCCGCAACAAGCTTTTCGGTCTGACCATCTCCCCAGATCGGCTCTCGCTCATCCGGCAAGAGCGGCGACCCAACAGCCATTACGCCAGCTTGGACAATTGCCGTTACGAAATTGATGCGGCGCAAAAACTGATGCGGCACGAAAACATCCGTTGGCTGGACTCCACCACCAAATCCATCGAGGAAATCTCAGCCACCATTATGCAAACGGTTCGGGTCGAAACGGAATTTTGACCCACCCGTCACGCTAAAAGCTACAATATTACATTTCTTCTGGATGGGATCGAATATGAAAAGGCCGCGCAGCAAACGCCGGGGCGGTATTGGCCGCCATGCCGAAGAACTTTTGTGGCTTGCCAGCGGTCTGGCTGAATCCTGTTGCCGAGTTGAAGATCGTTTCTGGGAAGAACGACTCGCGGCAGCCATTGATATGGCGTTAGTCCACGATGATGAAGACACGCTTGATACAGCACTTGATCAGGCTTTTAATCGTGGTGGTTCGATTTACGACGAACTGGCCGATGCTATCGAGTCGCGCACGGAATCCCCTGTCATTCCAGGCAACGAGCATGACATCGTTTTTATCGCCGCTCCGGCGCTGGTCTGGTCGCGCTTTCGCATCCCTGCGCGCACCTTGCCCGCCGCCACGCTGGCTAACCTGCGCGTGCACCTGCTTGCCCACATCCTCGCCCAAAACGCCCGTCTGGCTCTGGCCGACTTTTTGTTTAGCCCAGACCAACTCCCGCAAGGCTATTGCGACACCGCCAACTTCGCCGGACGCCTAGGTCGTGCCGCGCTCGATAACGAAGACCTGCATATCGACACCGACGGCATGCCGGAGACCACTCAATTCCTTTCCGATACCCGTTACATCCTGGCAGCGGTCACCGTGCCGCATGGCAATGCTGTTTTTCGCTGGCAGGAATCCGATGGCAACCGCACCGAGGCGCTAGCGCAATGGCGCGGTCAGGGGGGGGACTGCCTTACCCCGCTCCTGCCTGGCTGCGCGCTCGAAGTCGTGTTACCCGAATCCTATTTTTCCGCTTGTCGCTCCGCCGACAAGATCAGCCGCGGATATTCGGTGCGTGCTTCGGTCGCCTTCCTCGCCACCTCGCTCGACGTGCCCGTAGTCAACCTGCGTGCTGTCATCGCGCCTTTCTGGGACGAACAGATCGAAGAATACCGGATCGGTTTTACCCTCTCTGACAACGACAACGTTGTGCACGGCGTTGTTTGGCCGCTACTGGGAATGGAAGACGAGGCCGTCGATGTGCCTGCCGAAATCGAAAGCGTGTTGCGCGAATGTGGCGTTGGTGTCGTAAAGACGCTCGAACTCCGTTTCCCACTCGAATACTGCGAAGACTGCGGCGTGCCGCTTTACCCCTCGCCTGACGGAGAAATCGTCCACGCCGAAATGCCCGAGGCTGAAGCCGAACAGATCCCGCGGCATCTGCACT
>WQYV01000022.1 GCA_009781085.1 Betaproteobacteria bacterium | reverse complement strand
TAGGCAACGCCTTCCTGGATCTGGGCGAGGTCGAAGTTGAGTCCCGTGAAGTTGCGGGCGTTGGTAGCGTCCTTGAAACCGAAGTAAACGCAGTCCGCGCCGTTATCGACTGCCGCCTTGAGCGAGGGTAGGCCACCGGCGGGACAGACGAGTTCGATTTTTCGGGGGGCAGTGGCGGTCATGTCCGCTCCGGGTTGTTCGTTGAACATCTGAGCCGTGTCCGGGTTGGAAAGTTTATCGGTTTCATCTGAAAAACCGCCACGCCTCAAATAATAGGAATGCCGCGGCCAGCGTGGAGAGCGCCGCGATGAGGCGGGTACTGAGGCGCTGGCGTTGTTCGATGCTATCGAGCCGATCTTCGATTGCGGCGCGCTGTGTGTGTCCGCTGAGCAGCGCCTGATGCGCAAGCCGTGGCAGGCGCGGCAGGATGGCCGCCCAGCCGGGTGCTTCGCTTTTCACTTCCCGCAGGAGCGCCCGCCAGCCGACCTGTTCCTGCATCCAGTTTTCGAGGAAGGGTTTGGCGGTTGTCCAGAGGTCGAGTTCGGGGTCGAGTTGGCGACCCAGCCCTTCAATATTGAGCAGGGTTTTTTGCAACAGCACAAGTTGGGGCTGGACTTCCATTTCGAAACGGCGTGCAGTCTGGAACAGGCGCAACAGGGTCTTGCCGAAGGAAATATCCTTGAGAGGGCGGTCGAAAATCGGTTCGCACACGCTGCGGATGGCCGATTCGAACTCATCGACCCTGGTGTGCGCGGGAACCCATCCCGCATCGATGTGCGCTTGCGCTACTTCGCGGTAGTCACGTTTGAAAAAGCCGAGAAAATTGCGTGCGAGGTAATCCTTATTAACATCGCTCAAGGTACCCATGATGCCGAAATCAAGGGCGACGTAACGGCCTTGGCGATCCACGAAGATGTTGCCGGGGTGCATGTCGGCATGGAAGAAACCATCGCGGAATACCTGGGTGAAAAAGATTTCGACCCCGGCTCGTGATAATGCCTTGATGTCGATATTTTGTTCAAGCAGCTTCGGAATGTGCGAAATCGGCGTACCGTACATGTGCTCCATCACCATGACACGGGAGCCGCACCAGTCCCAGTACACCTCGGGCACGACCAGCAAGTGGGAGTTTTTGAAGTTGCGCCGCAGTTGCGCGCAATTGGCCGCTTCGCGCATTAAATCGAGTTCATCGCGCAGGTATTTGCTGAATTCGGACACAACTTCGCGCGGTTTCAGGCGCCTACTCCCAGGCCAAACTTTCTCCAGCAACAAAGCGCCGGTTTCCAGAAGTTCGATATCGTGCTCGATAATCTTTTCGATGCCTGGCCGCAATACTTTGACAGCAACCTCCGTGCCATCGGGCAATTCGGCAAAATGCACCTGCGCCACCGAAGCCGAGGCTACCGACACGCGTTCAAAGCGCCGGAAAACCTCGTCGACCGGACGTCCGTAGAACGACTCCAGCATGGTAACGGCCTGTTCAGCCGGGAAGGGGGGGACACGATCCTGCAACAAGGCAAGTTCATCAGCTAAATCGGGCGGCAGTAGGTCGCGCCGTGTCGAGAGCACTTGCCCAAACTTGATGAAAATCGGGCCGAGCGTTTCCAGCGCACGGCGCAGGCGCACCCCCCTCGGTTCATTGAACCTGCGCCAGAAAAACAACCAACCCCACCAGCGCACGAGGCGGCCACTTTGATCGGCATCGAGAATTACGCGGTCGAGGCCGAAACGCAGGCCGAGAGAAATAATTTTGATAAGGCGCAGAAGACGCACGGCAGAAAGGAAAAATACAGGTTGGCAAACTTGAAACTCTAGCTGGAAAAAGGCTCGGAGAAAAGCGCGGGTTGCCCACACCCCGGTAAGTGTGGCTGATGGTCGTTCGCTGCCACCCGGAAACTCCGCTACACTCATCCAGTCACAAGTCATGCCTTTTTGATGTGTCTTCCTCTCGATACTTTTCACGCCACCTCGTCATTGTTTACACCGCGCTCCTGATTTGCGCCAGCCTGTATCCCATGAGTACCTGGAGGATGACGGGGCTACCTATATTCGATTATCTAATCGCACCATGGCCCAGATATTTCGAAATAGGGGAAATCATCGTCAACCTTATCGGTTATACCCCGTTGGGTTTTGTCATGGTTGCCGCGCTACCGCAAGGCTGGACACGGAAAAGGCAAGTGGCTGTCACGGTGCTATGTGCCGCGCTGCTCAGCTTCTGCATGGAAACCATGCAGAATTTTCTACCTTCACGTGTTTCCAGCAACGTCGACCTAGTTGCCAACAGTTTCGGCGCGTTTTTGGGGGCACTGGGCGGGATGCGATGGGGGCAAGGGATATTCGCACCGGGATGCGGGCTGACATACTGGCGCGAACGTTATATTGCCGACGATGGGCTGACCGGCGATGTTGCCCTGATCCTCATCGTCTTATGGGTATTCGTGCAACTGACCCCAGACCAATTACTGTTTGCTGGGGGCGAATTACGCAGCTTGCTCGACATTGCCCCACCGCTGCCTTTCGAGCCAGGGCGCCTCATCGTGTTCGAAACCGCACAGACTGCTAGCATGATGCTTGCCGTGGGTCTGTTTGCGCGCTGCACGTTGCGCGCGAACAACCTGGCGCTGGTCGTGGCGCTGCTTGCGCTGGGTATGATTGCGCGCTTGGTGGGCTCCGCCTGCTTCTTTGTCCCCTCCAGCCCGCTGGCCTGGTTGACGCCGGGTGTCCAATACGGGTTTTTCACCGGGGTGGTTTTGCTCCTTATTGCCATGCGCTTGCCTAGGGCAGCACAGCATGCGCTGGCCGGTGCAAGCCTTCTGATGGCTTCCGTGCTCATCAACGTGATACCGGAAAGCCCTTATTTTCTGAGTAACGTCCATGGCGGGCCAGCCATCATTCGGCGAGCCAACTATCCGAACTTCTACGCTTTGTGCCGGTTGGTGGCGGCCATCTGGCCATTTGTCGCGCTGGCCTACCTTTCCGCCCTCGGGCTGTGGCGGGGCGAACGCCTCGAAAACGGGCGTCTTGTTCCCTGACTCCTATCATTTTCTTTGACAAGGTATCCCCTCATGCACTGTCCAGCTTCCAAAAGTTCTGCCTTCGCGCATGGCGCGGCGGGGCAAATCGAAATCCAGTCCGACTTACCTGCCGCGGTGCAGGGCATTGCGCTGGTCTGCCATCCCCATCCGCTTTTCGGTGGTGCAAATACCAACAAGGTAGCCACAACCTTGAGCCGGGTGTTCCGGGAATTGGGCTATGCGGCCCTGCGCCCAAATTTCCGGGGAGTCGGCAAAAGCGAAGGGAAACACGACTTCGGCGAAGGCGAAACCGCAGATATGCTGGCTGTGCTCGATTGGGCGCATGCATTGTGGGGCGAAGGCTTGCCCTTGGTTTTGGCTGGTTTCTCGTTTGGTGCTTATGTACAGACGCGGCTCGCTGGCCTTTTGGCCGCCACAGGCGCACCCCCACGCCATCTCGTGTTGGTTGGCATGGCAGCAGGTGCGACCAAGGACATGGAAGGAGGCAGTTCAAGGCAATATGAAACGCCCACCGTTCCGGGGAACATACCGACCCTCATCATCCACGGCGAGGCAGACGATACCGTTCCCCTGTCCAACGTGTTCGACTGGGCACGTCCTCAGAAGCTTCCAGTAACCGTTGTGCCGGGAGCCGACCACTTTTTCCACAGCAGGCTTGGCCTGATCCGTGACTTGACCAGACGTAATGTTGCCCCTGCCGGAGTGGATGCCGCAAAATGAGGCAAATGTATTGTGAGTGAGTATGTCAGGATTTTTTACAGGTGTTTACCGCAATAGATACATGACAAATGCAACTATTGCGCATCTCCCTGTGCATCAGACCGTGCATTGGACTGTCACGTACGGTGTCCTATACAGTACGCAGCCCCAATGATTCGATTTTCGCAGGGAAATGATCTTTGAATATGTCGCCAATTTTTCAAGAAATGTCGAAATTTTTTACAACCCCATTGCAATAAGTAAATTTGTTAAAAAAATTTTATTAAAAATCAAATAGATATATTTATTGGCATTAAATTTGCTTATTATCGATCAGTTATGTTTAACGCACAGGGGGTTGTGATGAAAAAGAAACTTCTTTCAGCAGTTTTGGCTGTTGGCCTTTTCTCCGGCACGGCTGCTGTCCAGGCTGGAAGCATAGATTTCAGCAATGTCACTACCGGGTTTTGGTTTGACGATATATCACAAACCTATACAGGATGGTTCCAAGTAAATAACAGCCTTGATAACAGCGGTGTGGTTCTGTGGACGGATTTCTTCGAAAAAGATAATGGTAACGCCTTCGATCCTTTCCTAGTTCTGTGGGATGCAGCAGGCAACAAGCTCGCATTCAATAATGACATAGCCCAAAACAGCGACCAGTTAGACTCATATATCAACATGGGACAACTCACTGATGGGATGTATCAATTCACCATCGGCAATTGGCCGAATAGCCCGGTAGGCAACAATATCGCCGACGGGTTTACTGCTCTTAGTGGCTCCCTGATCCCGAATAGGGGCAATGGGGAATGGGTCGTGCACATCACTGGTGTCAGCGTTGTTCCTGAGCCTGAAACTTGGGCGATGCTGTTGGCGGGTCTTGGTATAGTGGGCGCAATTGCCCGCCGCCGCAAGTAACACCAAACAAATCAGTCAGCAACCGGAAAAGCGCGTTGGTCGGCGCGCTTTTCTTTTACCTGCGTTCAGCCGGTGGCTGTTTTCACCAAAATCACCAACCGATTTGCAGTTACGGCTTGCGACAAAACTTATCTGAAGTGTTTCAGGTTTATGTCGATCTGGCCAGCGCGACAAGGCGTTCCAACGCGGCCGTAACGGTGCGGTGGCGGATGGTTTCGCGGTCGCCAGGATAGCAGTGGGTTTCAACCTGCGCGATGACGTTGCCATGCCGTTGCCGCCAAGCTAGCCATACCATGCCTACAGGTTTTTCGGCGCTACCACCACCCGGGCCCGCAATACCCGTAATGGCCACCGCCACGTCGGCATGGCTGTGAGCGATGGCTCCATCGGCCATCTCTCGCACCGTCTCCTCGCTCACTGCACCGTAGCGGGCGATCGTTGAAGGGTTTACGCCAAGGAGTTCCATCTTGGATTCGTTAGAGTAAGTCACGAACCCGCGCTCGAACCAACCAGAACTGCCTGGAATGGCCGTAATGGCTCCAGCGAGCAAACCGCCAGAGCAGGACTCCGCCGTGGCGAGCATCCAGCCCCGTGCGGATAGCGCCTGACCCAAGAGGTTGGAGAGTTCGGTAAACCCCCGATCCACGTTCAGGCTCCGGTTCCGAATAACAGCGGATAAAAATGGACGAGCATTGCCAGCACCAGCAAAGTGTAGGCGGCAGCAAGCAGGTCATCGGACATGACACCGAAACCATTTTTAAAACGGCTGTCCATCTGGCGGATCGGAGGTGGTTTGAGAATATCGAACAGGCGGAAGAGCACCACTGCGATGGCCTGCCAAATGAGGTTTGGAGGGGTGAAGAAGAGCACGAACCAGACCGCCACCATCTCGTCCCAGACAATCGCCCCGTGGTCGGGAACTCCAAGTGCCTTGCCAGTGTAATGCGTTGCAAAAATACCAGCGATGAAACAGGCGAGGAGCAGCGCCAGAAATGCTATGTCCGGCAATGAGGCGGCGCGCAGCAGCGGATAAAGCAACCAGGCCGCCAGCGTTCCTGCTGTACCGGGTGCAAATGGAGACAGGCCGGAACCGAAACCGAGCGAAACAAAATGAACAGGGTGGCATAAAAACCGGGCGGAAGGGCGATGAGCCATAGAACAAGTCCAGCATGGCCGGGCAAACAACATTAAACGATATCATGCCACACCAGATTTTAGAGATGGGAGTTTCGTACCCTTGTGCATTGCACGCCGTTCTGACAGAATCGTTTCGTTTTGACGTATGGGCATTTATGTCGACTCACTGAAACATTGGCAGCGCCCAGTCAGTTGGTTGAAAGAGTTGCCCTGGTTTTCAGGCCGAGGGTTTCCGATATGATCGAAGATGAGCTTCAAACCCCATAAACGCATATCTCATTCCAGTCAACCGCTCATCACAGAAATTGCACCAGCACATGCCCAAAAAAATAACCCTGAAAACAGTTTTTCCTGAGTAAATTCAAAAAGATTCATAGATTTATGTTTACAAAAACCCATATAAAAAATGTCATTGTCAATGCTACCCGCAAGGCGGCTAAAACGCTTGCGTGTGGCATCCGCGATGTTATTCGCAAGGTATCTGGAAAGCTTGCCCAGAAAAACACCTCCGTTATCCATTCCCCAGTCAAAGAAGCTGTTAAACAGGGCAGGAAAGCCAGCGTAAAAAACAAAACTGTCGCCGTCGTCCCCGTATACAATCACGGCGAAACCGTTGGAGATGTCGTTGCCACGCTACGCGGCTATGGCCTGCCGGTCATTCTGGTCGATGACGGCAGCGATACATTTACCGCTCGGATAGTGGATGAGATCGTTTCCATAAAACAGAGCTTCGGCCCGCCGGTAAAACTCGTGCGCCTTCCAAATAACCGCGGCAAGGGGGCTGCGGTGATGACGGGGCTCCGTAGTGCATATGGATACAAGGCTACTCATGTCCTGCAAGTGGATGCCGACGGGCAGCATGGGCTTGAAGTCGTCCCCAGGTTCCTGGATGCCTCGGCACAAAATCCTGATGCCGTCATTGCTGGATACCCGCTCTACGATGCGATGGTTCCCCGCGCGCGGTTTTACGGGAGCCACCTGGCTCTTGCTTTAGTATGGATCAACACGCTGTCGAGGCGCATTGCCGGCCCGATGTGCGGTTTCCGACTATATCCGTTAGCAAAGGTGAAGGATATCCTGCCCACGATGGCGTATGCCCTACGCATGGATTTCGACACCGAAATTGCCGTGCGCCTGGACTGGGAAAATGTGCCTTTTGTCAATTTGCCAGTAGCGGTTCGCTACCCGCTTGGCGGAATATCTCATTTTCGGATCGTCCGAGACAACCTGCGCATCCTGGCCATGCATGTGAGGCTTTTTTTCGGCATGATCCGTCGCTTACCCAACTTGCTTTTCCGCCATCCAGCCTTGTTTTCCTATTGTTCGGCTCTGTTTTCCCGTTACTTGTCCTTACTTTTCCGCCGCTTTCACCCTACCCGCAGTCCAACCAGCCAGGAAAAAGGAAACCTACCCGGAACCACCTCGCCCGAAGGCAGGAAGATCCAAGGCCAGGACAAGGACGATCCTGGGAAACCCTGATCGTTCGGTTGGGTGCATGCGCCGCACGAACGCATCCGCCATGCGGATAAACCCGGTAGAATCCTTTTCTTCCGCGCTGCGGCGCGCACGGTATTGCGATCATGTCACCGGACAAACCCAGTTTTCAGCAAATCATCCTCACGCTCCAGGAATTCTGGGGCAAGAAGGGCTGCGCCCTGTTACAGCCTTACGACATGGAAGTCGGCGCAGGCACGAGCCATACCGCTACCTTCCTGCGCGCCATTGGGCCGGAACCCTGGCGCGCTGCCTACGTGCAGCCTTCGCGCCGCCCGAAGGACGGGCGCTATGGTGAGAACCCCAACCGGATGCAGCATTACTACCAATATCAGGTAGTGCTGAAACCCGCGCCGCCCGACATCCTCGACCTTTACTTGGCTTCGCTCGAAGCGTTGGGGTTCGACTTGAAAAAGAACGACGTGCGTTTCGTCGAGGATGACTGGGAAAATCCTACGTTGGGTGCCTGGGGATTAGGCTGGGAAGTGTGGATGAACGGTATGGAAGTTACGCAGTTTACGTATTTCCAGCAAATCGGCGGCATTGACTGCAAGCCAATCACTGGCGAGATTACCTATGGGCTGGAGCGTTTGGCAATGTACCTGCAAGGTGTAGAAAACGTCTTTGACCTCGTTTGGACGAAAGGGTTGACCTATGGCGATGTTTATCACCAGAACGAAGTCGAGCAGTCGGCCTACAACTTCGAACATTCGGATGCCACTTTCCTATTCGATGCCTTCGGCGCCCACGAGAGGCAAGCCGGACATTTGATGGAAGCGAAACTGGCGCTGCCTGCTTACGAACAGGTGCTGAAGGCCGCGCACATCTTCAACTTGCTCGATGCGTGCGGCGCGATTTCTGTCACCGAACGAGCAGCCTACATCGGACGCATCCGCAACTTAGCGCGAAGCGTTGCACAAAGTTATCTGAATTCCCGCGCCCGGTTGGGTTTTCCGATGGCGCGAAAAGATCGGGCTGAGGAAGTGCTTGACCAAATTGCACGGAGCGTTGCACGCACATGACCGCCCAAAACCTGATCGTCGAAATCCTTGTCGAAGAACTTCCGCCCAAATCGCTCGAATCCCTGGGCGAGAGCTTTGCTTGTTCGCTGGCCGCTTCCCTTAAACGGGACGGGTTAGCTTCGGAAAACGCTACCGTCACCGCTTACGCCACACCAAGGCGCCTTGCCGCGCACATTACCGGGGTGTCCGCCGCCGCTGCCGACAGGGCAGTTTCGCAAAAACTGATGCCAGCCTCCGTCGGGTTGGATACGGTGGGTGCCCCCACGCCTGCACTGCTGAAAAAACTTGCGGCTTTTGGCGCAGATGCGTCCGCCGTGGAAAGGTTGCGCCGGGAGAACGATGGAAAGGCCGAAATCCTATTCTTTGATAGTACTGTCAAGGGTGCGACATTGGCCGAAGGGCTGCAAAAGGCCATTGAGGCCGCGCTGGCTGCGTTGCCAATCCCAAAGATGATGAGCTACCAACTAATTGACGGTTGGGCGACCGTCAATTTCGTGCGTCCCGCGCATGGGTTGCTTGCCGTGCACGGCGCAACGGTTGTGTCGGTTTCCGCGCTCGGCCTGCATTCTGGCAAGACAACGCGCGGGCATCGCTTCGAGGGGGGCAGCGACCCCATCAGCGTTGAACATGCCGACTATTACGGCAGGATTTTGTTCGACAGAGGCGCGGTCATTGCTTCTTTCGCCGGGCGCCGTGCTGAAATCGCCCGCCAGTTAACCGCCATTGCTGCAAAAGCAGGCTCTAACTTGCGTCCGGTAGAAGACGTCGCGCTACTCGACGAAGTGACCGCGCTGGTCGAACGGCCTAACGTGCTTATCGGGCAATTCGATCCGGAGTTTCTGGAAGTGCCACAGGAATGCCTGATCCTTACGATGAAGGCAAACCAGAAATACTTTCCGCTGCTGGATTCCGCTGGAAAACTGACTCATCGTTTCTTGATCGTCAGCAACCTTTCGCCCGCTGACCCTTCCGCCATCATTGACGGCAACGAGCGTGTGGTGCGCCCTCGGTTGGCCGATGCTAAGTTCTTTTTCGATCAGGATCGTAAAAAGACGCTGGAGTCGCGTATCCCGGCACTAGACAAGGTTGTCTATCACAACAAACTCGGCAGCCAGTTGGCGCGCAGTGAACGGGTATCCGCCATTGCCCGCGACATTGTGAAAATACTGCCGGAACATCTCACCCCCAAGGAAAGCGTCATTCTCGACAACAGGGTCAAACTGGCTGCATCGATCGCGAAAGCCGATCTCCTCACGGGTATGGTGGGCGAATTCCCTGAACTGCAAGGCGTCATGGGTCGCTATTACGCCTTGGCCGAGGGTTTTCACGAAGAGGTTGCCAATGCCGTTGAAGACCATTACAAACCGCGTTTCGCGGGCGACACCTTGCCGCGCGGAAAGGTTGGCATGGTCGTCGCGCTAGCGGACAAGTTGGAGACGCTCACGGGTATGTTCAGTATCGGGCAGGTGCCTACGGGAGATAAAGACCCCTTCGCGCTGCGGCGGCACGCGCTCGGCGTTATCCGGATATTGACGGAAGGGGGGGTGGACATACCCCTCCCCGACCTGCTCGGCCTTGCAGCGGCTCGCTTCTCAAAGCTTTTCAAGAAAGGTAAAAAAGCCGCACAAGAAACAAATACAAATATCGAAAAACTGAAGGAATTCATTTTCGACCGCCTTGCCGTCAATCTGCGCGAACAAGGTTATACCGCGCATGAAGTCGACGCGGTGCTCTGCCTGTACCCACAACTGCTTTCGGACATTCCCAAACGCCTCAAAGCCGTACGCGATTTTTTGGCTTTGCCCCAAGCCGACGTGCTTGCAGCTGCCAACAAGCGCGTTGGCAATATCCTGAAAAAAACCGTGAGCGGCGCGGATGCGAAGCTTGATCCTGCCTTGTTGCTGGAACCCGCCGAAATCGCACTATCCGATGCGCTGCAACGGCTCGTGCCGCAGGCAGACGCAGAATTCACAAAGGGCGATTACAGCCGCTCACTTCAAACGCTGGTTGCCCTGCGTGATCTTATCGACGAGTTTTTCGATAAAGTCCTGGTCAACGCCGAAAATCCGGCTCTGCGCGCCAACCGCCTGATCTTGCTCGACAGACTGTATAACGCGATGAACAAGGTTGCTGACCTTTCGCGGCTGTCGGCCTGAACGTCCTGGAAGGGTTTGCCATGAAACTCATCATTCACGACCGCGATGGGGTCATCAACTACGATTCCGAACAGTTCATCAAGTCGCCCGATGAATGGCGCCCCATTCCTGGGTCGCTGGAGGCTATCGCGCTTCTTAACCGTTGGGGCTGGCGGGTCGTGGTGGCTTCCAACCAGTCCGCGGTTGGTCGCGGGCTCATCGACATGGATACACTCAATGCCATTCACGACAAGATGACAAAGAGCCTTGCCCAGGTAGGGGGGAGGCTTGATGCTATCTTTTTCTGCCCGCATCCGGCAGATTCCACCTGTAACTGCCGCAAACCAAAACCTGGGCTGTTCATCGACATTAGGGAACGTTACAACATCGACCTGACCGATGTGCCGATGGTGGGCGACAGCCTGCGCGACCTGCAAGCGGCCAAAGCAGTGGGGGGGTTGCCCTGCCTGGTGCTGACCGGCAAGGGTGCAAAAACGCGTGAAGACCCGAAGTTGCCGCCCCAGACCCTGATCTTTGACAACCTTGCGGGTGTGGCTGCCCACCTGACTGCTTGAAACAGGGAGCCCCATGATTTTCATCCGTTCCGCCGTTTTTATGGTGGCCTTATCCCTGGTAACGATTTACTATGGTTCGTTGGGCGTACTGATGTACTGCATCGGTGCGAAGCCGCTGACCCGCCACCGTTGGGTAACGAAATGGGCTCCCGCAACAATGTGGCTCTCCCATCATATCCTTGGCATTCGCGCCCGCGTGATCGGGCAGGAAAACCTCCCTATCGGACCAGCGGTCATCATTTCCAAACACCAGTCGGCCTGGGAGTCCTTTGGGTTGCAAGTCATTTTTCCGCCGCTGTGCTACATCCTCAAACGCGAGCTGCTCTGGATACCTTTCCTGGGTTGGGGCTTGGCCAGCGTCGGAGCCATTGGCGTCAACCGCAAGGCGGGTAAAGATGCGCTTTCGCAAGTCATCACACAAGGACGTGAGCGCCTGAAAGACGGGCTATGGGTAGCGATATTCCCGGAGGGCACGCGAACCGCCCCAGGTGTGCGCGGGCGTTTCCGCCCTGGCGGCGCTTTCCTTGCCAAGCGTGCCGGAGTACCAATCGTTCCTGTGGCACACAATGCGGGTGAATTCTGGCGGCGGCAGGCGTTTCTAAAGCACCCAGGCGAAATCATCGTCAGCATTGGCCCCGTAATCGAAGCCAAGGGTACCAAGGCTGAAGAACTCAACCAACGCGCAAGGGATTGGATCGAAAACGAAATGACTCGCCTGTTTCCCCACCATTTCAAGGATGGCGAGCAGGAACAAGCAGCGGATAAAGAAGAGACACTCTGAGCGGGCGGCGGTTCAAGGGCTAGAACCCACGGAGCCAACCGCTGGCGTAAGCGCTTCCAATAGCGCCGGTACGGCATCGAAACTGCGTTCAAACAGATTATGGAGCACGGGGCCGATGTTGTTCATTAGTAGGGCGAGGGCAAAGAAGCCTGTAAACATCGTGACGGGGAAGCCGACAGCAAAGAGGTTGAGCTGGGGCGACGCCCGGGTGAGGACGCCCATCGCCGTGTTGGTGACGAGGAGCACCGCGAGCATGGGAAGCGAAAGCAGGAAGCCGGTGGAAAAAACAGCAGCCCCGGTGCGAGGAATGAAACTCCAGCCTTGACCCTGAAGCCCTGCGCCAACAGGCAGCCATTCAAAGCTGCGCACCACGAGTTCGATCAAGATCAAGTGGCCGTCAAGGGAAAGGAAGAGCAGGGCGGCCACCATGCTGATGAAGTCAGCGAGTACGGCGCTTTGCCCGCCGGAACTGGGGTCGAAGAACAGGGCGAAGGATAGCCCCATCTGCATGCCGATGAAGGAACCGGCAACATCGACCGCAGCGAAGACGAGCCGGATGGTGAAGCCGATGGCGGCCCCGATGAAAACCTGCTGCCCGAGTATCATGAGGCCGATGCCTGAACCGGGTGCAATGTCAGGCATGGGCGGTGCGGCGGGCAGGACGGCAACCGCGATACCAAGCCCGACGGCCAGGCGCAGGCGAACAGCCATGCCACGGTTGGTGAAGATGGGGGCGGACATCATCATCCCAAGCAGGCGCGCAAGAGGATACATGAAGGCGGCAAGCCAGGCGTCGAGTTGGGCAGAGGTGACACTGAAAAACATAGAGGGATGCTTCTCGTTCCCCTCTCCCGCTTGTGCGGGAGAGGATGCCCCGAGGGGGCGGAAGAGGGAAAGAATTGCCCTAACCAATCATCGTCGGGATGGAACTGAACAACCGGCGCATGAAGTCGGTGATGATCGTGATCATCCACGGCCCGGCAAGTACGAGGGTTAGGAAGATCGCTACGACCTTAGGCACGAAGGTAAGGGTCATTTCGTTGATCTGGGTAGCCGCTTGGAAGATGCTGACGCAAAGCCCCGTGATGAGCGCGGCGATAAACAATGGCGCGGAAACCATAAGGGTGACTTCGACGGCCTGGCGACCCAAATCAATGACGGCTGTGGGGGTCATCTCGGTTTCTCCAAAAGTGAGTGGCGCCGCCCTTTCAACCCGCTAGTTAATGCTGAAGCTGCGCACCAGCGAACCGATGATAAGCCCCCATCCATCAACGAGCACGAAAAGCATGAGTTTGAAGGGCAGCGAAACGATGACAGGCGACATCATCATCATGCCCATTGACATGAGGACGGAGGCAACGACCATGTCGATGATGATGAAGGGAATAAAAACGATGAAGCCGATCTGAAAGGCGGTTTTGACCTCGGAGGTGACGTAGGCGGGAATGATGACGCGCATCGGTAAATCCTCGGGTTTCTCGACCCGCTCGATTTTTGCCATCTCAGTAAAGAGGGACAGGTCGGATTCGCGCATCTGGTGAAGCATGAAGGCACGCATGGGGACGGTGGCACGATCTAACGCCTGTTCAATGTCGATGGTGCCTTCGGACATGGGCTTGTAAGCATCGGTATAGATTTGCTGCGCCACTGGGGACATGATGAAAAAAGTGAGAAAGAGCGTCAACCCAAGCAACACCTGATTGGGCGGCGAGGTCTGGGTTCCCATTGCCTGGCGCATGAGTGCAAGAACGATGATGATGCGGGTGAAACTCGTCATCATCAGCACCAGCGCGGGGATAAAACTCAGCAGCGTAAGCAGCAACAAAGTCTGTACGGGCAGGCTGTAGACCGTGCCACCGCCAGGAGCCGGGGTGGCCGCTAGCGCGGGTAGCCCCGGAAGGCTAAGGTCGATTTCCTGTGCACCGGCGGCCAATGAGAACGTAGCGAGCAAGCAAACAGCAGCGGCGGGGAGGAGTGCTTTAACCCGCATTGCGGCGTCCTTTCAGAGCTTGGGTCAACCGGCTGGCAAAGGAAGTGGCGAAAGCGGCAGCGGAAACAGAGCTAGCGGGAGGCGCGGCGCACTCAGGGCCAAGCGGCAATTCTCCGCGTTCAAACACATGCAGGGCGCTCACGTTACTCGATGTGACGCCAAGCATGAGAATTTTTTCGCCGACTTCAAGCAATACCACTTTTTCGCGCGTTCCAACCGCCGTGATGCCGATGATGCGCAGGAGACCGTTAGCGCGGATTGGGGAGAAAAAACGTTTCAGCAACCAGATAAAGGCGGCGAGGATAGCAAGCACAACCGCGAGCCCGAAAAACATTTGCCCAAAGCCAGAAAGCGGGTCGAGGATTGGTGGTGCATGCGCATCCGCGGCAGCTTGGCAGAAGCCGGAAAAAAGGGCGAACGCGCCTAGGGCAGGCAGTGCGGGTAGGAGGGAAACGAACTGCAGTTTCATTGCGATTCTGCCTGGGAAGTTTGGCTCAATGGCGGAGTTTCCGCATACGCTCGGCGGGGGTAATGATGTCAGTGAGGCGTATCCCGAATCTGTCATTGACGACGACGACCTCGCCCTGCGCGATCAGGGTTCCGTTGACTAGCACGTCCATCGGTTCCCCAGCTAGGCCGTCGAGTTCAACGACGGAGCCGTGTGCCAGTTGCAACAGGTTGCGGATCGTGATTTTGGTGCGCCCAAGTTCGACGGTGATCTGGACGGGAATGTCCAGGATCATGTCGTAGTCGTTGAGCGAACGGGGCTTGCTTCCGTCGCCGAGGTCTTCAAAAAGTTGGCTTGCAGGTTTTGCCTGATAAGGCGAGTCGGCGGCCGCGGCGAGGTCAGCTGCAACCTTTTCGGCTTCATAGTCGAGGGCACTCTCGGTGGCGGCTTGCTCCTGCATGGCCGCGGCCCAGTCGTCCTCGTTGATGCCGTCATTAGCAGTCCCGCCCGTGATGCCTTCTTCACCTATAGTTTGTTCCTGTATAGCCGCAGCCCAATCGTCCTCACTGATTGGGGTTTCGGTTTCGGCAAAAACTGGGGTTTCGGCGCTGTTGTCGTCGTCAGCCATTATGTTGGCCTCCTGCCAGCTTGTTGAGAGGTTCACTGCTGCCGATCATTTTTTCGACCATGACGGCATATTGGCGGTTACGGGTTCCGGAACGGCATTCAAGTACGGGTACACCGTCGATGACGGCTTCTAGGCATTCGGGGACGCTGAGTGGTATCACGTCACCAGCGCGCATGTTGACGACATCGCGCAGGGTGGCCCTGGCTGTACCGAGATTGCAGATAAGCTCGACTTCCGCGCCCTGTAATTCCTGAGACAGCATCGTGACCCAACGTTTGTCCTGGGTAAGATGGTCGCTTTGCATCGTCGAATAAAGCAGGTCACGAATCGGTTCCAGCATCGAATAGGGAAAGCAGATGTGCATGTCGGACTGAACATCGCCCATTTCTAGTGTGAAGCCGGTAGCGACGACGATCTCGGAAGGCGTGGCGATATTAGCGAACTGCGAGTTCATTTCCGACCGCACATATTCAAGTTCAAGATGAAAAACGGGTTCCCATGATTTGGCATATTCGGTAAACACCACGTTTAGCAAACCCTGGATGATGCGCTGTTCGGTAGGCGTGAAATCCCTGCCTTCCACCCGCGTCTGAAACCGGCCACTGCCGCCGAACATGTTGTCGATAACGGTGAAGACGAGTTTTGGGTTGAACACGACCAACCCGGTTCCGCGTAGCGGCTTGGCGAGGACAAGGTTGAGGTTGGTAGGCACAACCAGGTTACGCACGAATTCAGCGTATTTTTGAACCTTGATTGGTTCAACCGAAACCTCGACGTTACGGTGCATGTAGTTGAAGAGGCCGACCCTCAGGTAACGTGCGAAACGTTCGTTGATGAGCTCCATCGTGGGCATGCGCCCGCGCACGATGCGCTCCTGGGTAGCCATGTTGTAGGAGCGCACAGTTCCTTGTTCCGCTTCCTCGGTAGCGGGTTCGTCGGTCTCTCCGTTGACGCCGCGCAGCAGCGCGTCAACTTCTTCCTGAGAGAGAAAATCCGAGGACATAGCCCTGTATCCGTCATTGAACAATAAATGAAATAAACAATACGCCCTGGATGGGACCCAGTGGAGCCTGAGGCTGCATGGTTTCGGACGACAAGGGCGGAACGCCGAACATGGTATTGAGCCCTCTCAGGATTTCGCTTTGCATCTTTTCATGGCTTAAGTCGCTCTGAACGTCGTAGAGGGATTTAGAGGTCAGTATCAGATTGATGCGATTGCGTATTTCGGGCATCCAATGCTTGAGCGCGTCAGAGGTTTTCTGGTCATTGACCCTCAAGGCAATGTCCGCCTGTAAGTAGTGAGTGTTTTCCCCGGCTTCCTCGCTACGCAGGTTGACGGTAAAGGATTCTAATTGAACGAATATTGGCGGTTTGTTGAGGTCGATCGCAGAGCCAACTGGGGCTGGTGCGGAGACCACAGGAAGAGGCGGGGCAGTGGGTTGTTCTACGCCCGGGCCCTTTTTCTTCGTCACCACCAGGACAACGAGCGCTGCGGCCACGATGACTAAAACGAGTATCACGGCCAGTAAGATGATAAACAGCAGTTTGACGCTACGTTTTGCAGGTACGGGCGAAAGTACGGAAGCAGGGGTTTCTGCTGTTTCGGGATTAGTTTTGGCCGCTGGTGCCATTGTCTGGACCCTCCTTTTCTACGCTTGATTATCGTTGGCTCGTGTCTTCCGCCAAGCGTGGAAAAGTGGGGCGTAGCACCCCTTATTTATCCGCTTCAGGCAAAAGTGTTGATTAACCCATTACCCAGTTTCGACCAGTTCGGAACCGCGATAACATTGGCATCCCCATTGTCTCCATCGTCATGTGAATCAGGTGTGCTCATTACCGGGTGGCGGGTATTTTCGCCGTTTTGCGCCCGGTCTTCGGTAGAAGTGTTTACGCTGGCTTCCCCGAGGTTGATCCCCGCCTGCGCAAGCAATTCGCGTAAGCGGGGCATGGCTTGTTCCAGCGCCTCGCGCGCAGATTGCGAGGAGGCAAGGAACTGGGCCGTGCTTTGATCGCCGTTGAGATGGATTGAAACTTCAACCTTACCGAGGGGGGGAGGGGTAAGAATGAGTTCAGCGCGGCTTTCAGCACGGCCCAGCATCCATATGACGCGGTTGCCAACTTCTTCGACCCAGGCCCTTTGGCCTGCGCCTAACGGAATGGTGAATTGGGGCAGGGATGCACCCGCACCCACCTGTGTCGATAGCCGTGGCGGGTTCAGCATGGAAATGTCCCCAATATTCGTCGAAGTTTCAACCGGGGCGGCTTGTACGCCACCGTCTTCACGCAGGGCTGCCGGGATTGCATTGACGATGTTGGGCACGACAGTATTGGTGACCAGCGCCGGAGAATCAACGTTCGCACCGAACGCAGCAGCGGCCTGGCCTGGCAAGTTGGGTACGGTGCTGGACTTGAAGGTACGCCCCGTGAGCAAGGCCGATGGGTTCTGGTTCGCCCCCTGGCTGTTATTGCCATCGGTATTGCTTCCCATGTCCTCGTCATCAGCTTGTATGGCTGTATCGGTGAGGGTTGCAGCCCGTGCGGAGAGACTACCAGGTGCGTCCGGATGCCAGGAATGCCCCGCGTCGTGCGTGGCCGCATCCTGTGCAGCGGGGGACTCTGCGTCGGAGGCATTTACCAGGGTATTCCCGGCAATCCCGTTCAGCAGGGTGGCAATCGTTGCCGGTAAATCCGGTGAAATCGTGGCATCCATGGGTTGGGGTTGGTCAAGGTGCTCGGTTGGTGCGATGTTCCCGGATGTTTTCTTTTCTTCGTTGCCTTTTGTTGCGGGTTTACCAGTTCCAGTGTTCGCTTGTTTTGGAGGAGGCGTTTCGGCGGTTTGCCTGATTTCGGGCGAGTTGTTTTGGTCTTTTGCGCGTACAGGTTCCCGTGCAGGTTCTTGTGGTGGGGGCGATGCCTGGGGCGTGGGGGTGGGACGCGAAGCTTCGTGCGGAGCCTCAGGAGAGGGAGGCGGCGGTGTACGCGTGGGCGCAGGCGTAGTGCGGGTATCTGTCAGTGGGGCGGGGGTATGGGTATCGATGCTGTTTTGTGTTTGCCCACGCAAAAGGTCGGAAAAACTGGGCCTGAGCATACCGTTGGCAGCATTACGGCTGGTATCGGGGTTTGCCGCCATGCCGGAAGCGGCGAGATTCAGCGTGCTGCTGGAAACCGCAGTGCTCATGACTCTATCCTTGTTTGCATGTGTTCCATGCTATTGAAGCAAAACGTGTGCCAGGGGAAACCGTTGAGTTTGATACGGTTCAGGAAGGGTCGTCTTGGTGTTCGCGGAATTTGCGGCTAGCGTGTTCATCGCTGGCGCGCTGTTCCTGGCGCGAGGCCTTGCGGGCGAGCCCGTCTTGGAAACGCTGCGACAGGGTATCGAAGGCGCGTACCTTGGAATGCTGCTCCACCCATTGCTGCTGACCCTGCGAGGTGTGCTGCTGCGATTGCTTCACGATTTGCTGTTGAGCTTCGACAGCTTCGTCGATACGTTTGAGGAAATTGGTGTAATTGCGCATCGCCTCGGAACCTATGCCGCTACGCGCTGCTTCGACGAAACGCTCGCTGTATTCGTTGCGATAACCTTGGAGCAATTCCAGTTTCTGCTGGCTACTGCGTTCGGAGGCAATCAATTCCCCGAGTTCTCGGGTAACTTCATCCATGCGGACGTTGGCAAGGTCGAGCAGGGACTGGAGGGGGAATTTCTCGGACATCGGGAACTGCCTGGACAGGAAACGGGCTCATTGTAGTGAATGCCTAGTGGCAGCAACCCTTCCTGATTTCACGTTCCCGTTTAAACGTGTTGGAAACAATCACCAGCAGCATGGCCGGTTTTTTTATTTAAAAACATACCTTCGGGCAGGTCGTCAGCCTCAGGTTGTGGTGGCGGTGGCGGTGGCGTGTACTCGACAACCCATTGCCGGATATCGCACCGCACAGTTTCGTCGTCGAGCGGAACGGGACATTCCAGCCAGTTTTGCAGGTTGCCGAGAAAATCTTCGTCAACCTGGCGCGAACGCGCAATCCGCAGTTTCGGGTGGGGGGTAGGGAGCGTCTGTTCGGTGTCGGCCAGCAACTCTTCGTAAAGCTTTTCCCCTGGCCGCAGGCCGGTGAATTCAATGTTGATCTGCGCCTCGGTGTAGCCTGACAGGTGGATCATGTTGCGCGCCAGATCAGCGATTTTTACCGGCTTCCCCATGTCGAGGACGAAAATTTCCCCATTTTCCTCTTGGGCGGCGGCCTGGAGCACCAATTGAGCCGCTTCGGGAATGGACATGAAGTAGCGGGTGATTTCCGGATGCGTCACGGTGACAGGCCCGCCACGGGCAATCTGAGCCTGGAATTTGGGAACCACGCTACCGGAACTGCCAAGCACATTGCCGAAACGCACGATCCCGAACCGGGTATTGCTCGCCACGGAAAACGCTTGGCAAACCATTTCGGCCAACCGTTTGGTCGCACCCATAATGTTGGTTGGGTTGACCGCCTTGTCGGTAGAGATCAATACAAAACGTTCCACGCCGTACCGGTGGGCGCAACGGGCAAGCTGGAGCGTACCGAAAACGTTGTTGGATACTGCTTGCCAAGCATTACCGGTTTCCATCAATGGGACGTGCTTATATGCGGCAGCATGGAAAACGGCCTGCGGATACCAAATGGAGAAAACCTCTTCGATGCGTGCCTCGTCTCGGACATCGCCGATCAGCGGGACTATTTTCACTTCGGGATGATAGGAGGTGAACCATTCTGTGATCGAATAAAGCGCGAATTCGCTTACTTCCAGCAAGATCAATCTTTTGGGTTCAAACTTTGCAAGCTGGCGGCACAATTCGCTGCCAATCGAACCGCCAGCGCCAGTAACGAGTATCGTGCGGTGGGCGAAAACCTGATGTATATGCGCCGCGTCGATACACACTGGTTCCCGCCCGAGCAAATCTTCGACTTCAACCGGGCGCATGGCATCGATTTCCACCCGGCCACACATCAGTTCTTCGATGCCTGGCACGATGAATACCCTGGCGTTCGCACCCAGGGCAACATTGGCGACGTGCTTGATAATCGCGGGCGGAGCCGAGGGCATGGCAAGGACGACATGCTCCGCGTGGTATTTTTTCAGCACCCGAGGCAGGGCACCGACATCGCCCTCAATAGGGATACCGTAAAGTTCCCGCTTCCACTTGGTATGGTCGTCGTCGAGCAGCGCGACGACCCGCCATTCGGCACGGCGTCCAAGCGTATCCACCAGCATCTTGCCGCTGTTGCCCGCACCAACGATGATGACCGGTTTTCCGAACGCGTGAAGTCCACGGGACATCCGGTACTCTTTCCACATCCGCCATGCCAACCGGTCACCGCACATAATAGCGGCAAGCAACAACGGATAAAGCACGAGCATCGAGCGCGGCAACATCGACCCCGGGATATCGAGGAGCGCCTTGATCGTCAGCAACCCAGCAGCCGAAATGGCAATCGCATGTAATACGCGCTTGAGGTCAGGCACGCTGGCAAACCGCCAGATACCGCGATACAGGCCCGCCCAGTAGCAAGCCAAGGCATGGATGGGCAGCAATGCTGCGAGAATCAAGAGCGTGGACGTGAAGAAGCCGCTATCGGGCGGCCAAGCCAAATTGAAGCGGATCAGCAACCCGCCTACCCAAGCAATGGCGACGGCCAGAAGGTCGAAAAGAAAAACCAGGAAGGTATGCACCGAAATACGGATTGTCATATGTAGCAATATAGCAAGTCATGATACGTCATACAGCAATGCAATAATAGCAATAGGCCATATCAAATTTGTTAATGTTTTCGGAAATATGCCGCAGTTTGCGCCAAAGAGTCTTCGATCTCATAAGGTGGGTTCCAGCCGAGCAAGCGGTAAGTATGCTCGATATCAACCTGCATGGTGGCTCTCAAACGCTCGATCAGCGCGTATCGCCCAGACAAGCGTGCACGGCTCCTGAGCAGCCAGGTAGGCATATGGGTCAGTTGCGGAGGTTTTTCCAGTGCCTCGCTGAGTTGGGATACCAAAGCGGAGATCATCAAATCCTTGCCGTCGCTCACATGCAAAATGTGTCCGGCGGCAGCGGGGTGATGCACGCATTGAGCCAGGAAATCGACGAGGTTACTGCGTGAAATCATGCTGCGCTGGCTCCCAACACCCGCCAGCGGCAAGGGTTTACCGCGGTCGAGCCATTGCATCAGGGCATGGAAATCGCCCTTTACGCCGGGGCCATAGACTGGGGGAGGGCGAACGATGACGACTTCCATGTTGCTGCTCGCAGTCAGCGCGAACAATGCGTGTTCGGTTTCGAGTTTGGAAACGGCGTAAAAGCTGGCCGGCGCGGGCACGGATTCGACGGAAAACGGATGCCCAGGCTGGGACTGCTCGCCGCAGACTTCAACCGTACTCACGAACACGAAGCGCCGCGCCCCAGCACGTGCGGCTTGGCTAGCGAGCCGCACGGAACCATCGACATTGCAGTGGCGGTATTCTGCCAGCGTGTCAGCGGTGGTTTCCTTCATGGCGCGTGGGTAGCTCGCGGCGCAATGAACAACCACATCGACACCAACAAGCGCCCCTGACCAATCCGTGGGGGCTCCAAGCCCCTCGAAAGGGAAAACCAGCGCATTTTCCGATTGCCAGGGCAGTGGAGACCTAACCGGTAGCCTCAGGCGATGCCCCACCGCGAGGAGCCGCCGGGCCAGCGCCTGCCCGACGAAACCGCTGGAACCGGTGAGAAGTATTTTGCTCATGGGAAGAACGGAACGTGACAAACCATGAAAGGGCAGCGCGAGAAAACCGCTTCAGGAAAAAAGTAAGGGTATTACGTTACAACCACCTGGGCAATACAGTAAATACTGGGAAGCCAAGTATAATTTATGGCTTGTTATTTGAAGAATGGAAAACCCGCATCCCGAAGGGTATCCATGCCTATTTGCATAACTTCCTCATTGAATCCCCACCATGCAATCCCTGTGGATGATCGTCGCCGGTTTTTTCTTCGCAGGCATGGGGGTGTGCGTCAAGCTCTCGGCACAAGAAGGGTATTCGCTGGCAGAGATAGTGTTTTATCGCTCCATAATAATGTTTTTAATTATGCTGGCATTGATGCGTTGCCGCAATGTGCGGTTGGTGACGCCGCATTGGCTCTGGCATGTGAAACGGGGGGTAACGGGGTTTTGTTCACTTTCTGTCTACTTCTACGCCATTTCCCTGTTGCCACTGGCAACGGCGGTGACGCTCAATTACACGTCTCCCGTTTTCCTAATGTTGATGCTAATGTTTTTTCGGGGGCTCAGATTCAATTGGGGGATCATACTTGCCTTGGGATTGGGGTTCTTGGGCGTCGTTTTTCTGCTGCGACCGTCGTTTGAAGGGCAAATCCTGTTTGGTGCGTCCGTGGCGCTGGCCTCCGCCGTCTTGACAGCAATGGTGTACTTCGACGTAACCAACTTGGGACGGCTTGGAGAACCAACATCGCGCACTGTGTTTTATTTTTCGTTCATCGCTACGTTGCTAAGTTTGGGTTGGATCGCTTTTTCGCACTTGAACCCGCTCTCCCTTCGGGGATTTCTCATGCTTGCCGGGACGGGGGTGTTTGCCACGCTGGGGCAACTGACGATGACCCTCGCCTATTCGCAGGGCAAAGTGCTGTTGTCCGCAAGCTTGACTTACACGGCAGTAGTATTTGCCACGTTTTCCAGCGTCATTTTGTGGGGTGAGCACCTTGGCTGGATGGAATACTTTGGAATGGTGCTGGTAATGGTTTCTGGTGTTTCCGCCAATTACTTTTCGTCCATAAAAACACAGAAATGAATCCCAGAAATCTTTTCATCATTGCGTTTCTTTTGCTGCTTTGTGCGGGATTCGCACGGGCGGGCGACGCGGCTTATCCACCAAAGGGCTTCGTATTCGTGCAAGACGTGGTTCCAGATGTGGTGCTCGGTATCCGCTATTTTGGCACGGACAACTTCATGGGGGCACGGGTCGATGGGTACGAAGCGCCGCAGGCCATCTTGAGCGTAGAGGCGGCCATTGCACTCAAGGCGGTAGGCGGCGATTTGCGGAAAAAGGGCTATGGGTTGAAAATTTTCGATGCTTACCGGCCGGAACGAGCCGTGCAACACTTCGTCCGTTGGGCTCAAGACTTGAACGATACACGAATGAAAACGCTGTTCTACCCGGACGTAGATAAATCAATGTTGTTTAAGGAGGGGTACATCGCCGGACGATCCGGACATTCGCGCGGCAGCGTGCTGGATTTGACCCTAGTCGAACTGAAAAGCGGGGGGGAACTCGATATGGGTTCTAGCTTCGACCTTTTCGGAAAAATTTCGCATCACGGTGCATTGGGGATCACCCTGGCACAAGCTGCAAACCGTGCCATCCTGCGCGAGGCAATGGAAGCACGCGGGTTCATGCCGTTGAAA
Organism: Betaproteobacteria bacterium; assembly: GCA_009781085.1. Classification (GTDB taxonomy): domain Bacteria; phylum Pseudomonadota; class Gammaproteobacteria; order Burkholderiales; family Rhodocyclaceae; genus WRNU01. Next base: position 8,353 of record WQYV01000022.1, on the reverse strand, counting down.
GAGGAATGGTGGCATTACCGCCTAAGGGATGAGCCGTATCCTGGGACGTTTTTCGATTTTCCGGTGCGCTACCCTATGCCGGTTGACGCTCCCATGCAGCAAATCCTGGAAAGACTCGCAGGCAGCGCAGCACGGGTCATCGCTGTAACTGAACTCGACGGGGCGGGTGGAAAGAAGAATAGGGCGCTGCTGCGTGCCTACGCCAAAACCGAAGGCGTCTGGAGTTTGCGGTTCAGCACAGACGGTTGGCTTGGGAAAAATGGTTTCAGGAAAAACAAGCATGAGGGGGATGGCGCAACGCCTATCGGAGTGTTCACGCTTGGGCGCGGCTTTGGCACCGCCGACGACCCTGGTGTATCGTTGCCGTACACGAAACTCTCCCCAAACGATGTCTGGGTAGACGACCCAGCCTCAAAGTTCTACAACCAGTGGGCGCATGCGGACGAACCGGATGCAGACTGGTCATCCGCCGAACGGCTCATGGAGTATGGGAAACAATACAAATACGCGGCTGTGGTCAACTACAACACTGCACCCATTGTACCCGGCAAGGGTTCAGCGATTTTCCTGCACGTTGCTACCGGCAACCCCACGGCGGGCTGCGTCGCCGTGCCGGAAGCGGCAATGGTGTTTTTCCTGGGGTTTATCGAAAAAGATACCCGGATCGTGCTTACGCCTTCGCTTGAAGGAGCAGAGACGCTATAAGAAACTGAAACAGTTGACCAAATAGGGGCGCTGTTCCTGCCGCAACCATCCCAACTACGAGCGCGGTTGCAGCGCGGTATTCAGGGGAAGCATCAAGACAATATATGGGACGCACGTTACGTTATTTCTGCGGCCATATGATCTCGCCATGGTCGTTTTTTAGGACTTCGTAGCCATCCGCTTCCTCTATGGAGAGAACAGTTTGGCCTTTCGCATCGATGTAACCCCGTTTCCCGTTTTCCTTGACCCATGCCAAACCATTGACAGCAAAATCCAATGCGTCATCGAATCTCGGTGGGATCACCATCTCACCCTTGGCGTTGATGTAACCCCATTTCCCGCCAATTTCTTCCTCGACCAGTGCCAAGCCATTGGCGGCGAAATTCCATGCCTTCTCAAACCTCGGCGAAATCACCATCTCGCCCTTAGCGTTGATGTAGCCCCATTTCTCGTTTTTCATTGCTCGTGCTAAACCATTGGTGGCGAAATCATTTGTGTCTACAACTCCCTCAAGCTTTGGAGGAACTACTGCCTCGCCCTTGGCGTTGATGTAACCTCGTTTTCCGTTTTCTTCAGCCCATGCCAAGCCATTGGCAGCAAAATTCCCTGCCACCTCAAATTTCGGTGGAATTACCATCTTGCCCTTGGCGTCGATGTAACCGTATTTCCCGTTTTCCTTGACCAGTGCTAAACCATTGGCAGCAAAATTTTCTACCCTCTCGAACCTCGGCGGAATCATCATCTTGCCCTGGCCGTTGATGTAACCGTATTTCTCGTTCAGAGATATCGAAATAAGATCCTCCGCTTTGGCTCCTGGTGCTTTCAATGTTTCTGTTGCCGAGGCATCCTTCTTGTCGTCCTTCGATGAGCAGCCCGAAATCAGGAGCCCCATTCCGATTACCAACGCTGCTATCGCCAACCCAGTAGCCCATCGCGCACGCTCCCGCTCCTTCGGGACACCCTTTCCCACAAGTGGAGGAGAGCAAGGCACAAGGCTGGAAATTTGTTTTTGGCAATCTAAGCAGGCGGTCAGCATGGTGGCGCTCCGTAGGGACAAAAAAATATATTGTAGCAAGCGTAGGCTAGCGGAACGGGTTCCGCCTGTACCTTACAGCATCGGATGTGCAGGCTGCGGGAGGGAAGGGCACTCAATACCGATAATGATCCGCCTTATATGGCCCATCAACCGGTACACCGATATACGCCGCCTGTTCCGGCCTGAGCGCAGTAAGGTGCGCACCAATTTTCTTCAGATGCAGGCGGGCGACCATTTCATCCAGTTTCTTTGGCAGGGTATAGACGTCAATCGGATATTCCGCTGTTTTGGTGAATAGTTCGATCTGCGCCAACGTCTGATTGGCAAAGGAATTGCTCATCACGAAACTCGGGTGCCCGGTGGCGCAGCCGAGGTTTACGAGCCGTCCTTCGGCGAGCAAAATGATACGCTTGCCGTCTGGGAAGATGATATGGTCGACTTGCGGCTTGATGTTTTCCCACTGGTATTGCTTGAGGCTCGCCACATCGATCTCGGAGTCAAAGTGGCCGATGTTGCAGACGATGCTGTTCATCTTCATCGCCTGCATGTGGGCGTGGGTAATGACGCTCACGTTGCCGGTGGCGGTTACGAATATGTCGCCCTGGCTGGCGGCATCGTCCATGTTGACCACGCGGTAGCCTTCCATCGCGGCTTGCAAGGCACAAATGGGGTCGATTTCCGTAACCCAAACTGTTGCGCCAAGCCCTTTGAGCGATTGGGCACAACCCTTGCCGACATCGCCGTAGCCGAGCACGACGGCTATCTTGCCCGCGATCATCACGTCAGTGGCGCGTTTGATGCCGTCGACCAAGGATTCGCGGCAACCATAGAGATTGTCAAACTTGGATTTCGTTACTGAGTCGTTGACGTTGATGGCAGGGAAGCGAAGTTCGCCGCGTGCATGCATTTGATAGAGGCGATGCACGCCGGTGGTGGTTTCCTCAGTCACTCCCCGGATGTGGGCGATGCGCGTGGAGTACCAGGCGGGGTCGGTTTTGAGCTTCAACCGGATGGCGGTGAAGAGGGTTTTTTCTTCCTCGCAGGTAGGTTTCGAGAGCACGGAAGCGTCTTTTTCCGCTTTCACGCCCAGGTGCAGCAGCAGGGTGGCATCCCCGCCGTCGTCCAGGATCATGTTGGAATAGCCGCCATCGAGCCACTCGAAAATGCGGTGGGTGTAGTCCCAGTAATCAGTCAGGCCTTCCCCTTTGACGGCAAAGACGGAAATACCGCGTCCGGCGATGGCGGCAGCGGCATGATCCTGGGTGGAGAAGATGTTGCAGGAGGCCCAACGCACTTCGGCTCCCAGGGCGATGAGCGTCTCGATCAGTACTGCCGTCTGGATGGTCATGTGCAGCGAGCCGGTAATGCGTGCGCCCTTAAGCGGTTGACTTCTGACGAACTCTTCGCGGATAGTCATCAAGCCCGGCATCTCGGTTTCGGCAATGGCGATTTCCTTGCGCCCCCAATCGGCGAGGCCGAGGTCAGCAATGACGTAATCGTGTTGTGTAGTCATGGTGGAATCCTTTGTTCTTATCGGGCGGGGCAGGGTGCGTTCAAATCCCGGCCTCGGTGGCCAGTTCAGTTGCCTTGTCGGTTTGCTCCCAGGTGAATTCCGGCTCATCTCGACCAAAATGGCCGTAGGTAGCAGTCTTGGAATAGATGGGGCGCAGCAGGTCGAGTGTCTGAATGATGGCCTTGGGACGCAGGTCAAAATGGGCGCGGATGAGTTCAACAATTTTCTCATCGCTAATTTTGCCCGTACCGAAGGTGTTGACCATCAGGCTCACAGGTTTGGCGATCCCGATGGCAAAAGCAACCTGTACCTCGCATTTGTCGGCAAGCCCCGCTGCGACAATATTTTTGGCAACGTAGCGTCCGGCATAGGCTCCCGAACGGTCGACCTTGGAGGGATCCTTACCCGAGAACGCCCCACCACCGTGGTGAGCCGCGCCGCCGTAGGTGTCAACGATGATCTTGCGCCCGGTGAGGCCGCAGTCACCCTGCGGGCCGCCGACAACGAAACGGCCTGTCGGGTTGATGAAGTATTTCACTTCGCCCTGGATGAGTTCCTTGGGCAGCACAGGTTTGATGATTTCCTCGATCACCGCTTCCCGTAGTTGTTCGTAAGCGATGTCAGGAGCGTGCTGGGTAGAAACCACGACGGTGTCGATGGCCACCGGTTTGCCGTCAATGTATTTGACCGTGAGTTGGCTCTTGGCGTCCGGGCGCAACCAGGGCAGCCGCCCGTCCTTACGCAGTTCGGATTGGCGCTGCATGATGCGGTGGGCATAGTGGATGGGCAACGGCATCAGGCTCGGCGTCTCGCGTGTAGCAAAACCAAACATCAGCCCCTGGTCGCCCGCGCCCTGGTCGAGGTCGATGCCTTCGCCTTCGTTGACCCCCTGGGCGATGTCTGGGGACTGGCGGTTGACCGCTGCCAGCACTGCGCAGCTTTTGTAGTCGAAACCTATCGAGGAGTCGTCATACCCGATGCGGCGCACGACATCCTGCGCGATTTCACGGAAATTGACCTGAGCCTTAGTAGTGATCTCACCCGAGATCACCACCAAGCCGGTTGAGACCAGCGTTTCACAGGCCACACGCCCATGTGGGTCGCTGGCGAGGATGGCATCGAGCACACCATCGGAAATCTGGTCGGCGACCTTATCGGGATGGCCTTCGGAAACCGATTCCGAAGTGAAGAGAAATACTTTTGTCATAGACTGCTCCAGAAACAAAAATCCCCAAAAGTTACGGCGTCTTGGCCGGCTCCGGGGATTTTCAGATGAGCAGCTTGACGCTTTTGCAGTACTTCTAACCCGTTCTCGAAGCGGAACCGCCCTGCAAGTTGTCGAGTTAACTCGGCGGTCAAGGCGTAACTATATGCTTTACTTTTTTTATGGTCAAATCGTTGCCTTAAAGTACACCACTAATAGATTGTCCAGTGTGGAACATTTTCATGTTAGTTGATTTTCTTTTTCGCCTGTTCGCCCGTTTGCCACTGACATATCTGTACCGCCTTGGTGGCATGGGCGGATGGCTCGCATATCTGTGTTCCCCCTCTTACCGCTACCGCCTGCATGCCAACCTGGCACAGGCCGTGGGAGAACCTTCGCGTGCGTTATTGCACCGAACGGTTGCCGAAGCAGGGCGGCAGGCGTTGGAAATTTGTTGGATTTGGTTGCGCCCGCTCGACACGGTATTAGCGCAGGTCAAGGCGGTTTACGGTCTGGAACTGGTGGAAGCGGCTCGCCGTGATGGGGCCGGTATCCTGTTTGTCACCCCGCACCTGGGCTGTTTTGAACTGGCTGCCCACTACTGCGCCCATGCCGGGGGTGCGCCGTTGACCGTGCTTTACCGTCCGCCCCATTTCCGTGCGCTCGAACCCTTGATGCAGGCCGGACGCATACGCGGTTTAGTGAAAACTGCGCCTGCCGATTTGGCCGGGGTTCGGCAATTGCTCAAGGCATTGCGTGTGCGCGACATGGTAGGCATCTTGCCCGATCAGACGCCCCGTGCGGGGGAGGGGGTATGGGCGGATTTCTTTGGCCGCCCGGCTTGGACGATGACCTTGGGTGCACGGTTGGCTGAAGTGCGCGGCACGCGGACGATCTACGTCTGGGTCGAACGCCTGACGCACGGACAGGGTTATGCGGTGCATTATTCATTAGCAACCCAACTTTGCGAGGGCGACCTTGCCATACGTTGTGCGGCGATGAACCGCGAAATCGAACGCCTGATACGGCAATGCCCAGAGCAATATCTGTGGGCCTATAACCGCTACAAACGCCCACATGGCGTGCTCCTGCCTGAAACAAAGGAAATGTGAACGTGACGCGCCTGGTAATTTTCATCATCTGGTTGTTCCACCGGTTGCCGCTGTCCGTGTTGTCGCTAATTGGGCGGTTCCTGGGAACCCTAAGTTACGTTTTCGTGTTGCCGCGCAAGCGGGTTGCGGCTACCAACCTTGCCTTATGTTTTCCCGATCTCGACGCTTCTGCGCGAAAGCGGTTGCTGTTGCGCCATTTCCAGGCGCTCGGGCGCAGCATGCTCGAGCGCGGCCTGTTGTGGTGGGCCTCACCCGAACGGCTACGGCGGATCATCCGTTTCGAAGGAGAAGAGCACCTGCGTGCGCTCGTGCAAGCAGGTACGCCAGTGATCCTGCTTGCGCCGCATTTCACCGGGCTCGACGCGGGAGGGGTGCGGGTGGCGATGTCTTTCGACTCCGTCAGCATGTACTCGCGGCAAAAGAAAAACCCCGTGCTTGATTGTTGGCTATATCGGGGGCGTAAACGCTTCGGCGATCAGGTTCTGCTCTCACGGCAGGACGGCGTGCGCGGAGTCGTTAAGGCAATGAAATCCGGCCGCCCGTTCTACTATCTGCCTGATATGGACTATGGGAGAAAGGATGCGATATTCGTACCTTTTTTCGGGGTAGAAGCCGCTACTATTACAGGGCTTTCCCGGTTAGCGCGCTTGACTAGGGCGCGGGTGTTGCCTTGTGTGACGCGGATGCTGCCGGGCGGCGCAGGCTATGTGTTGGAAATTGGCGAAGCGTGGGAGAATTTCCCAACTGCCGATATCGAGGCCGACACTCGCCGGATGAACGAATGGATCGAAAATGTGGCGCGCACCATGCCGGAGCAATATTACTGGGTTCATCGCCGTTTCAAGACGCGGCCTGTTGGGCAGGCACGAATTTACTGAGGAAAACATGCAACAGCAAGACACCAACTTGATAACTGACGAAGATATTGCGCAGTACTTGCGGGCACATCCTGATTTTCTGAGCGAACACAACGATTTACTCTGTGTACTCACCGTGACGCATCCCCGGCACGGGCATGCGATTTCTCTGACTGAACGGCAACTGCACGTCCTGCGCAGCAAAATCCAACAACTTGAATATAGGCTTACCGAACTGATCCAGTTTGGCAAACAAAATGACGTGATCGGAGAAAAAGTGCATCGGCTTGCGACCTCGTTTATCGTGGCGGAGGATTACGATGGTAGACGCCGTGCGCTTTTTGCCAGCATGCAGAACGATTTCTCCGTGCCGCATGTGGCTTTGCGCATCTGGGATGTCCCAGTAGGGCAGCAAGGGGAGGAATTTCAGCCTGTAAGCGAAGCCGTGCGCAAGTTTGCCGATGAAATGTCCTGTCCCTATTGCGGCGCGCCGGCCAATATCGAAGCCCTCGACTGGTTCGGCGAAATGGCTCCGCATATCCGTTCGGTAGCCCTGGCGCCGCTGCGGCAGGGGAACTGCGTAAAGGGGCTGTTTGCTCTCGGCAGCGAAGAGCCCGAGCGTTTCTACAGCGAGATGGGCACGTTGTACCTCGAACGTATCGGTGCGCTGGCCTCGGCGGCCTTACTGGCGGGAACCTCCTGATTGTGGAAACAGACGTTGCCCTTCCGTCATGGGCTGGGGATTACCTGGCTTGGTTGGCGACACAGCGGCGGGCGGCGGCCTTGACCCTGGAAAACTACCAGCGCGACCTGCGGCGCCTGGCCGAACTGGCTGGCGAACGTGCGCCGCAAACGCTGGAAGCCACTGACATCCGCCGCTTCGTCGCCCGCATGCATGGCCAAGGGCTTTCCGGGCGATCGATTGCACGGACGCTTTCCGCCTGGCGTGGCCTTTACCGCTGGCTGATCCGCAACCGGGGCGTAAGCGCCAACCCTGTTGAAAGCATCCGCCCGCCCAAATCACCCGCCATGCTGCCCAAAGTGCTGTCGCAGGATCAAACCAAGGCGCTGCTCGATGCGGGGAAGAAAGGGAATGAGTCGGCACTGGAAAGCCGTGACCGCGCCATGTTTGAACTGCTCTATTCCTCGGGGCTGCGCCTTGGGGAACTGGCCGGGCTCGACCTGGACAGCGGTAGTTGCAACGGTTGGATAGATTTCGCGGAAGGCATGGTGACAGTACATGGCAAGCGCAACCGCATGCGCACGGTTCCCGTCGGCGAACTTGCACTGGCGGCGTTGCGGGTATGGTTGGAGGTACGGGCGCTACTACCTGCTGCCGGGAATGAACGTGCGCTTTTTATCACCCGCACTGGCCAGCGCATGAGCGCGGGCGCGATCCGGGGGCGGCTACGGCGATGGGTGCAGCTAAGCGGGCTGGGCGTGCACGTCCACCCGCACATGTTCCGCCACAGCTTCGCCAGCCACCTGCTGCAATCCTCCGGCGACCTGCGTGCAGTACAGGAACTGCTCGGCCACGCCAGCATCCGCTCCACGCAGGTCTACACCCACCTCGATTTTCAGCACCTCGCCCAGGTCTATGACTCCGCGCACCCACGGGCGCGGAAGTGAAGGTGAAGATTCAAGGGCAGGGGCAGGGTGGTACATTTTGCCAGTGAAAACAAAAGATTTCTCTACATCAGCACCAAAGGTCAAACCGTTATATTCATCTGAAACAAACTCCGGTTTGAAACCCCGCCCTTCAGGGCGGTGCGAAGGTTGAACCCCGGCCTGAAGGCCGGGGTTTCAGGCTGCTGACAAAGCCGCCAAGGCGGGCCTCCCTCTTGAGGGAGGTGGCACGCCGAAGGCGTGACGGAGGGAGTTCAACGCTTGGATACGCTCAATAGCCAAACAACCTGCCACCCGAAC
>WQYV01000021.1 GCA_009781085.1 Betaproteobacteria bacterium | reverse complement strand
TCGGCACGATCAACGATCATGCAAAAATCGTCGAAGGCACCCAGTTTTCCCGCCACGTACAAGCCGCAGATACCCAGTAGGATTGCCGCTATGAGCAAGCCCACCACCCAGCGAATTACTCTAAAGATTCCAGTACTCATACCACTCCGCCCAGTATTTGAACTCCTTCGCTATGCCCAGTACCGTCATGTAATGCGACAAGCCATCCGGCAAGTAGAGATCGTGCTCTCGTTTATAGCCTATCCGGAATCCAGAAATATGTTCGGCATTTTCCTTGTCACTTCCGAAAGGATGATAGTCATAGGTATCATCCACGCGCCAGATCGTTAGAATGCGTGTTGTATATTCCATTCTGCTACGATATGGCCAATGAGACGTTGTTTGAAATGCCTGAGAGAGTGCCTGCAAGTGAAAACGATTGTTGGCATAATGCAAGCGTTTGTTCATCTGCTCGGCTTGTAAGGCACCGTCGGGCAACACGCCACCTTGGGTAGTCTGGTTGCGAAGAATGGTGCGTAACTTGGCGTTGGCGAATTGCGGTGAGAGCATGAATTTGGGATCGCCCGATTTCAACACGGGCACAGATCCTCCCTTGTTGACGCTCTCCTTGATGAAAGCCTTCATTGCCGCCATGGTATCGCGCACGATGACGGAAGACTGGTAAAGCCCGGGGTTGATCGCTAGCGTCTTGCCATTGCCGTGCACGTAATGGTTGGCCAGTTCAGCCGCCTCGGGCATGCCTTGGATGTTACCGACCCCAAGCGCCTCCAATATGTTTGTGCCCTTGCCACCCCACCAAAACGCCTCGAACAGTTCGACCAGGAAATGCTTTTCGTCTTCAGTGAAGGCCATTTTGGCCTTGCATGTCAGGTAGTCGACGGCGTTTTGCATGACGGCCTTGTCGTCGGCGTCTCCCCAGCCCATATGCCATAAGGGAGCCCCGGGAATAGGTGCCGCTTTTGCAAGGCATTGCTTGGCTTGGGCGGCTAAGGCGGTTTGGGACGACATGCGAAGCTCCTTTTGCTGTTGTATGGATGCCCGGGTAACGCTTAAAGTATAGCGTTTTCGCATACTGTCCCCGATTTTGAATGGTTCAGCAAGACGCATGGCCGTTCGACCGTACCGTAACGCAACCCCTATCATAATCCTGCCGTTTGGTTCATGATGCCGCCTTCTTCGGCGCACTCGCCCAGCCTGCCTGAATGAACAAATGAGATGACTGACATCCTGCAAGAAATCCTCGCTATCAAAGTCCGGGAAGTCACCACGGCTCGTGCACGCGTGCCTTTCGTCGAGATGCAGGCGCGGGCGCGGGATGCCGCGCCCGTCCGTGACTTTATTGCCGCCTTGCGTGCCCGGATAGAGGGGAAGCAGCCAGCGGTCATCGCCGAGATCAAGAAGGCCAGCCCTTCCAGCGGGCTTCTTCGTGTGAACTTCCAGCCTGCCAATCTCGCCGGAGATTATGAAGATAATGGCGCGGCCTGCCTGTCCGTGCTGACCGACGAGCCCTTTTTCCAAGGCTCGCCCGAAGCGCTGAAAGCCGCCCGCGCTGCCTGCGGGATCCCTGTCCTGCGCAAGGATTTCCTCATCGATGCTTATCAGGTGTTCGAATCGCGTGCAATGGGGGCCGATGCCATCCTGCTCATCGCTGCCGTGCTCTCCGACACCCGGATGCAGGAATTTACCGGCATTGCGCACGAACTGGGCATGGCTGTGCTCGTCGAGTCGCACGACGGCAAGGAACTCGAACGTGCGCTGCAACTGAACACCCCGCTCATCGGCATCAACAACCGCAACCTCGCTACGCTCGAAGTTTCGCTGGAAACCACGCTGAAGCTGCGCCCACGCGTTCCACCTGATCGCATCGTAGTGACCGAAAGCGGTATTGGCACGCGGGAGGACGTGGAGGCCATGCGTGCGGCGGATGTGCACGCCTTCCTTGTGGGCGAAGCCTTCATGCGCACGAAAGAGCCGGGGCAGGCGTTGGTGGATCTGTTCGGCTTGTAGCAGGGAAAGCGCCCAAGCGGGCGGACTGAACAATGGATGGAGAAGCGCCGCGTCACTCCCCAGCCCCGCGCCGGAAACGTTTGCGCCGCTTGTTGTGGGGGGCTGCGGCCCTGCTTGTTTTTGTCATGGGCGCGTTTGCGTGGCTTTTCGCCACGGAATCGGGTTTGCGGGCACTGATCGGTACGGTAGAGCGTTTCAGCGGCGGGGCAGTGCATGCAGAGGGTGTTGAGGGCACTTTGCGCGGCTCGTTTTCCGTGGCGCGTTTGACCCTGGATTTACCGAAGGTAAAGCTCGAACTTTCCGGGCTGGCCTGCGATTGGCAACCGTCTGCACTCTTTGCCCGGAAGCTTGCCATTACCCGGCTGCGGGCCGAGCAGGCCGACGTTTTCCTGCAAGAAACCCAAACCCCGCCGCCCGAACCGCTGGCCCTGCCGAAGAGCCTGCGGCTGCCTCTCGATATCGACCTTGCCGCGCTGGAAATCGACCGGCTGAAACTTCTCGGCCACGGTGCCGACACCGCCGGGGAAAGCGATGCTGCGCCGCTGTTCGTCCTGTCCGAAGGCCGCCTTTCCCTGGCGGGTGACGCTGCGCGGTTCCAACTGCGGCAACTGGCAGCCACCTTGCCGCAAGGGCATGTGGAAATCGAGGCCGAACTCGGCGCGACGGCTCCCTATGCCCTGCGTGCCAGCGGGCGGTTGGAGGGTCAAGAATTTTCAGCCCAGTTCGATGGCGAGGGCAACCTTGCCGAACCCCTGTTGCGCTTGCAGGCACAAGGCCGGGGCGCACAAGCGCAAGTGACGCTCGCCGCTACCCCGTTCGAGCCGTTGCCCCTGAAAACGCTTGAACTCGATGTCGAGAAGGTAAACCCCGCCGCATTTGCGCCCGATTTACCGCGTGCGGAATTACGGTTGCAGGCGAGCCTCGCGGCAGTTGTTGCGGACGGTGGGCCGGTATTACGTGGCCCGGTAAAGATCGGCAATACCCGGCTTGCGACGCTCGATGCGGGCGGGCTGCCTATATCGGCATTGAACATGGAGGCTAGTATTAGTACGGCGCTGGATGAATTGCGACTCGATGCGCTTACGCTCGAAGGCGGCGGCGGCAAACTCCTGGGCTGGCTACACTGGCATAAGAACGAAACTGGACGCGTTGCGGCTTCCGTGGGATTGGGGCGGGTCGAGGCCAATCTCGAAGCCCAAGGCATCGACCCGGCTCGTGTCGATGGCCGCCTACCTTCCCGCCGTGTCGATGCCCGCTTGGAAATGGACGCTACCGAAGTGCGGCAGCAGGGTAAATTTTCGTTTCGCACCGGCGGGATGCGGGGTGAGGGTGAGGGCGAAGTCCTAGCGAGCGCAACAGGTGCGCCGGTATTCGTGTTGAACTTGGATTTGCACGACTTCAATCCCGCAGCGTTTTATCCTGCTTCTCCCCCAGCATCGATCAAATTGCATGCTGCACTGAACGGCACGCTGGCTGGAAAACCGACCATTTCTGTGCGCTATCAGTTCGGCGAGAGCCGTTTCAATGGGCGGCTACTTGCGGGTAGCGGTTCGTTCACCTGGGATGGCACGCGCGTGCGTAACGCCGACCTTGGGTTCGACATTGCAGGGAACCGCTTCAAACTTACTGGAGCCTGGGGCGAAATCCGCGATATCTTGACTCTGAAACTCGACGCCCCCCGGTTGGCCGATGTTGGGTTCGGGTTGGGGGGGCAGTTACGCGCCAGCGGCTTTATTACCGGCGCGCTGGAAGCTCCGGCAGGGACGCTGAAAGTCGATGCCGAAAAACTCCACCTACCCGACGTGCTGGAAATCGCATCGTTTACGGGTGAAGCGCACATTGAAGCTAGGGACAGCGGCTCGTTAGCCTTATCGCTGAAAGCCTCTGGCCTGGCAGCGGGGGATACGAGATTTGACACGATCAACCTCACGGCGGATGGGCAACGTGACCGCCACCGGATTTTGGCCAGCGCTGACGGAAAATTCGGTAAAGACTCCTTCACCCTCAAGGCCGCGTTGGAAGGCGGCCTACAAAAAACGCACTGGCAAGGCCGGATCACTGCGCTGGAAAGAACTGGACATTGGCTGTTGCGGCTACGTGCCCCGGCGGTGCTGGACGCGGGTTTTGCCCCAGAGGAATTCGGCCTGCTCGATGCTGAATTCGACATTGGACTTGGTTCCGACCCTGTTTCCAGGAACACAAGCAATTCTCGAAGCGGGAGCAGTGCCCGAAGCGCAGACGCCCCTATTGATCCGAGCCGCATCAGCCTCGTCGAGATGCGCTGGCAAAACGGTATCGCCATCCTGCGCGGCAAACTGACCGGTTTTCCAGCGACCTGGGTTCCTGGACTGGAGCAGGGCGGGCGACGCAACCCACTGATACTTGGTGCCGATTGGAACCTGCGGTTCGGTGACAGCATCGAAGGGCAGGCACGGATATTCCGGGAATCGGGCGATTTTTCCGTGCGCGGGGAGCTCTCCACCCGGCTTGGGTTGGAACGCTTCGAAGCACATTTGATTGCCCAGCAGCAAAAGGTGAGGCTGGTTCTCGCCACGAACGGGCGCGAGGCCGGGGAACTCGGTGTTTCGCTTGAAGCTGGGATTGAACGTGCAGGGCAAGGTTGGCGGCTCGCTCCTCATGTGCCCCTCTCCGGTGCGGCTCATCTTGACATACCCTCGCTCGCTTGGCTTGGGCGGCTGTCGCGTGAAAACATCGAAATCGGCGGTTCGCTGAATGCTGAAATCATACTTTCCGGCACTCCGGAAACCCCAGATTTACAGGGGCACATCAAAGGCCGCGCCCTTCAACTTTCCTTCGTCGACCAAGGGTTAGTACTTGCAGGTGGCCAACTGGAAGCTGGATTTTCCCATCATAACGGGCAGCAGACCCTACGTCTTATCAAGTTGGAGTTCGAGTCGCACAACCGCGTCAAACCCGCCGACAACCGTCTGCCCGTCAACGAGCTCACCGCTATGCCAGGACATTTGCGCGTGACGGGAGAAATCGCCATCGGCTCTCAGACGCAAACCGAAACGGCTCAACGCGGGAGGTTTGAATTTACGGCTGACCGTTTGCCCTTGTTGCAGCGTTCCGACCGCTGGTTGATCGTCTCGGGCGAAGGGCAGGCCGGATTGCAAAACATGATGTTCGATGTCCAAGCCCGACTGCGCGCCGATGCTGGGTACATTGCAATCGACGACATGCCACCCCCAAGCCTTGGTGATGACGTGATTGTGCGCAACAAGGATGAGGAAAAAAAGGCGCCTTCGACAGGCAGTGGAGGAATTGCCATTGCTGGTAATATCTCCGTCGACCTTGGGCGTGCACTCTACCTCTCTGCTTTTGGGGTCGATACTCGTCTTGTGGGCAAACTGGACGTGGGGCTGCGCCCCTTTGAACTTCCGCGTGTGTTGGGTGTCATCCGTACCGTTGGTGGGACTTGGCGCGGCTATGGGCAGCATCTCAAAGTCGAACGCGGTGTCATCACCTTCCAAGGCGAAGCAGCTAATCCCGCCATCAATATCGCCGCTATGCGCCGGGGGCTGGAAGTCGAAGCGGGCGTTATGATTACTGGTGACGCGCGCCGTCCCCAAGTCAAACTTGTTTCCGAGCCTGCTGTGCCTGAGCATGAAAAACTTTCCTGGCTCATCCTTGGCCGCGCACCGGATGCGGGTGGTCGCGACATGGCTTTGCTCCTACCCGCTGCCCAAGCTTTGTTCGGTAGTTCCGGCGGTGGCATGACAGAAGATATCGGCAACAAACTTGGGTTCGATACCTTCACCATCGGGCAAGGGGAACTCAACAGCATGCGCCGCAACGCCACCAGCAAAGTCGTGGGCGGCGGTTCCCGGATCGATGCCGGGCCAACGACGGAAAGCGAAGTCGTTACCATAGGCAAGCGGCTCACTAACGACCTTTCCCTGTCTTTCGAACAAAGCCTTGGCGGTGCAGAGTCCCTCGTCAAACTCACTTACCAATTCAGCCGAGAACTGTCGCTCATCGCACGTGGCGGAACCGACAATGCCCTAGATTTGTATTTCACCTACGTTTTACGCAACAGGGAATGGCGGGAAAGGGAAGCAGCAAGGCGAAAGGAAAGGGAGTCAGGTGCGGGCCTGGTTGAGTAGGATTAGCGACAAAGCGGCACAATATCTATGCGATTGTAGCGTTGACCTAATGGCTTCATCAGGTGTAGCGCATCTCATGCTAGGTTGCCCGCAATGTAGTTTTCCATTTGCTGGATCAAAAAGCGCTGTTCGTCTAACTGCGCGTTGACCAAATCACCGATGGACACCAGACCCAACACCTGCCCACCATCGACCACCGGCAGGTGACGCATCTTGCCATGTGTCATGATCTCCAGGCATTCCCGCACTGTATGGTGCGGGCTGACGATGTGCAGGCGCGAGGTCATTACATCGGCCAACGGCGTATCGGTGGACGACAGACCCTTGAGCACGATTTTGCGGGCATAGTCGCGCTCGGTGAAGATGCCCAGCAGCGAATCGCCCTGCATCAGCAGCACCGAACCGACCTCGCGCTCGGCCATGAGTTGGAGCGCATCGCGCACGGTAGCGGTGGGCGGCAACGCAACCGGTTGGTTGTTCTTGCGGGCGGACAGAATGTTAGCGACGGTGGTCATAGCATTTCTCCTCTGGGTGGAAGTCGGCCGTGGAGGGTGGTTAGAGCATTTTGATTTAGCACGCGTTAGTTGGGGTGTAAATAGCAAACCCAACTCATACGCTGCATGAGGCTACACTTGCTTTCTTGAAAACGGCGATATTATGCCAGAACAAGTGAAAGTGATTATGCAGAGTTTTCTTGTCATTCTATTGACAGAGCGAAATGATCGCCGTATCTTATTGTTTTGTTAAGAGTATTTTTTGTATCTTTTCAGGGAGTAGTGACAAAATGGCCTCAGGTGTTATTGTTGGTGTGGTTGCTGGTGTAGGTGTCAGCATTTTTATAGCGAAGGCGCTGTCTTCCGGCTGCAAACCAAGAACTCTGTTGGATTTCACCTCCAACAAAGAAATTTGGGGCGATGTCGAGCACTGGGCGAAGGAACAGGGCTACTCCCTGAAAAATCAGGCTGAAACGGAAAGGATTTACCAGAAAGGTTCCGGTTTTTGGGCCGCTGCTTCTTGCCTGTCGATCCGTCAGGACGGCGATAAGGTTCATGTCGAAGCATGGAGCCTGGTGAATATGCTGGCCTTCAAGCAGGAAATTGCCACCGATGAGGCGCGCGTGATGGCTAAACCTGTCCGGAAAAGCAATGCGGCACGGATCAACAAGCTGCTGACAACGTTAGGGAGTCCGGTGATGATTACGGTGGGGTGAGATCCACCGTGGGTCGGACAAACTGCGAAGCGGTGTATCCGACGATTATCTTTCCTGGATCATGGCACTTGCGCACTGCCCATATAAGAAAGGATGCGTTGGGTACGCCCCTGTTGTACAGATCCGAAGGTGCGCCCATAGCGGTGCGGGTTGGGTAGCATGACGGCAAGGCGGGCGCTTTCTGCGGGGTCGAGGCTGGCGGCGGGCACACGGTAATAGTAACGGGCTGCAGCTTCTGCGCCAAAGATGTTGTCGCCCCATTGCGCAACGTTTAAGTATACTTCCAGGATGCGGCGCTTGCTCCACAACGTTTCGATCATCATGGCAATGACTGCTTCCTGACCCTTGCGGAGATAGCTGCGAGTCGGTGTCAGGAACAGGTTTTTTGCCAATTGTTGCGTGATGGTGGAACCACCCGCCCGTGTCCGGCCACGGATGAGGTTTTTTTCCAGCGCGTACTGGATGCCCCCCCAGTCGAAACCGTCGTGTTCGAGGAAGCGGCTGTCCTCTGCTGTGACGACTGCGCGCTTGAGGTGAATGGATATCTGTTCGTAAGGCATCCAGGTGTGGATTAGTTTGGCTTGCGGGTTTTTAGCCTGCGATTCGATCTGTGCGAGACGCATGAAGCTGGTATCGGAAGGGTTGTTGTCACGCCAGTAAAAAATTTGGGCGAAAAACCAGAACTGCGTGGCAAGCACAAGCGCAAAAATTAGTAACAGGCTGCGCCACAGCCAACGGAAAATGCGTTTTTTCAACCTTTGGATGCCAATTTACTACGCAGGCTGGAGAGCACGGAAGCACTTTTTGGCCGCACGCCGCGCCAAAGGGTGAAACTCTCCGCGGCCTGCTCGACCAGCATGCCGAGTCCGTCGGAAAGCTGAGTAACACCCGCCGCATGTGCCCAAGACAGGAAGGGCGTACCGTCTGCATCGTACATCATGTCGTAGACAAACGCACCAGGTGCAAAAATATTGCTGGGTAGGGGCAAGTCTTTTTTTTCGAGGCTAGCGGATGTGGCGTTGATGACGACATCGAACTCCCACCCATTGAGATCCTCAAAACTCCCGGCAGTGAAAGCTGTTTGTCCGGCATAGGGCGCAAAGGCTGCGCGAAGTTCCTGTGCATGCCCGACGGTGCGGTTGGCGATGGTCAGGGATACGGGTTTGGTCTGGAACAGGGGAAAGAGGACTCCGCGCGCTGCACCACCCGCGCCGAGCAACAGCACATGACGGCCTGCGAGCGGGCAGGCAAGATTGATAATGAGGTCGCGTACCAATCCAATGCCGTCGGTGTTGTCACCAACGATATCGTCGTTGACAAAAGTGAGCGTATTGACGGCTCCGGCCAGCTTTGCCCGTTCTGTCAGGCGGGTGGCGAGCGAACAGGCTTCGATTTTGAACGGTATGGTGATGTTGGCTCCGCGGCCACCTTCAGCGCGGAACATTCGTACGGTATCGGAAAAACCATCCAGCGGTGCGAGCAACGCTTGGTAGTTTAGTTCCTGCTGCGTCTGACGGGCAAACGCAGCGTGGATGAGGGGGGATTTACTGTGCTCAACGGGGTGGCCGATGAGGGCGTAACGATCCATGATGCAGTGTGTGTATCCAGGATGATTTCACACGGATTATGACGCAAAATACCATCATCTGGATGTTACCCCAAGTTTGTTGTTGGTAAATGTCCAAGTACGGGTGATTTCTATCTCATCGGTATCTCGGGTTATCTCGGGGGGAAACGGTGCGTAGGGTTCACCCAGGCGGACGATCTTTTCTGCCATTTTGTTCACTTCAGGGTGCTTTGAAGGACGGCGAATGGCGACTTCTTTGACAGTTCCGTCTTTTTTGATGGTAACAGTCATTATCAGATTGTCATACAATTTGTTGCCTCGCGCATCCTTAGGATAATTCAACTCGCCAATGCGCTCAGCCTTGATGCGCCAGGATTCGATGTACTGGGCAAAGCGATATTCCCGTGTAGATGCGCCGATATGCTTGATCCGTGGGCGCTGGTTGTAGGCGCGCGTCTTTTCGGCGATTTCAGCTTCGAGTTTGAGCGCCATTGCCCTAGAGTCCGCAGCGTCCGAACCGTTGACGGTTTGTGGCGCTGAGGGTTGGTCTTCGACAGTTTTTGGCTTGGCAATGGCGACGGTAGCCTCCTGCTGGGTCAGAACCTGCCCAGATTGCTGCCGTACGGGCGATTGCTGCCCCCGGATCATGTCGACCAAATCATTGCCTTCGCGTGCGGCTTCCTGCAGAGGCAGCGGCGAAGTGGCGCGAACATTTTCGCTGCTATCGCCGCCTCCCTCCAGGTTGGCTTGTGCTAACGCCTGCGCTTCCTTCGGAGCCGTATCGTGGTGCGCATTGACGAGAATCACGTCGAGGCTGTTGGTCGCGCGCATCAGGGGTATTTCTGACATGGCTATCGGGATGGACAGGATCAGGATGTGTATCGTCATCGAGGTGGCGAAACCAATGGTTAGCCGCCTGCCCCGGTTGGCGTTCCAGAGTATGGAAAGGAAAGATAGCTTCAGTGCCATATATTGATTCTACGCAAGCGATCAAGTCTCGGGCGGTTTCATCGGGTAGGTAGAGCGATTATGTTTTATTTCAGTCAATATTCCATCTCTTCCTGCGTCTTCGGGTTGGGTTCAGCGAGAGTGGCAAGATAACGGGCGCTGACTTCGACGTCGATGAGGTCGCTGCCCGTGATGGCCAGGTTGATCCTTGAACCAGGTAGCTGCGGGGGAAGCGAAGGTATTTTGAAAAAGAGTGGAATGTCGATGAGGCGGACAAGATTGTCACGCAATACGATTGCTTCTGTCGTGTGCACATTGTTTTGCCGCAACCATCGCACGCACCAGTAGCGTTCAATGCGGCGCTGGAATTCG
Organism: Betaproteobacteria bacterium; assembly: GCA_009781085.1. Taxonomy (GTDB): domain Bacteria; phylum Pseudomonadota; class Gammaproteobacteria; order Burkholderiales; family Rhodocyclaceae; genus WRNU01. Next base: position 21,674 of record WQYV01000021.1, on the reverse strand, counting down.
ATGTATTCGGCATAAATTAGTTCAAAATCGCGCATTGCTTCCAGCAAATCGGTCGATTTAGGCGCGAAAGCCGGAGCGGTTCCATTGAGCACGGCGGCGATTTGCCATTGGTTGACTAGGTCGGCGTAACGGCGCAACGGGGAACTCGACCAAGCATAGCAATCGACACCAAGCCCCTCGTGTGGCGCGGCCACCGTTGCCATGCGCACCTTGCCGCTGCCTTGTACGCGGTATAGCCCGGGAATGCCGGACTCGTCGAGCAGCCTGCCCCAGGTGGTATTAGCGAAGATCATCAGTTCGGCTACGAGCTTGTCCAGTGGGGAACCGCGCAGCCGTTGCCCGATGGCAACCACACCTGGGCCGTCCAGTGAGTTTTGTTCCCAGTCGACGGAAAAGGTGTGGTCTATCTGGTTTGCGTTTCCTGAGGGTTTGCCGCGTCCGGCTTCAAGCACTGTGGCAAGTTCCCAGAGCAGGGTGAGTTCCTTTTTCCAGGGAAAATCCGATGCACTTTTCGTCAGCGCCGTTTCGTTGAAAATTGGCTCGATGTCGTGATGGCGCAGGTTGGCGACAACCGGCACGTATTCGATGCGGCTCTCATGGCTGACGATGGTCAGGTCAGATCGCACGTCGAGGTAAAGCGACACGGCGGGGCAGGTGTTGCCCGCGCTAAGCGTGAACGCCGAAACCACTTCACCGGGCAACATCGTGATCTTGTTACCGGGCATGTAGACGGTTGACAAGCGCCTTCGCGCAATGGCATCCAGCGTGGAGCCTCGTGTGAAGCCCAAGGCAGGTGCGGCGATGTGGATGCCGATTTTCCAGCCACCGCCAGATTGTGGTGTGACGGAAAAGGCATCGTCGATCTCCGTAGTTGCGGCATCGTCGATCGAAAACGCGGCAACATCTGCGCAAGGCAGGTCGGTCGGGAAAACGGGCGCATCGAACGCCGGGAAATTCGTGCCTTCCGGAAACTGCTCGAATAGGAAACGGTTGTAGTGATAGTCGTAGCTCGACGACAGTGCACCGCATTCCAGCAACAACCTCGCAGCAGGTAGCCCTGTGTCGATGCAGGCTGCTTCCAGTGCCTTCACTTCGATGCAATTGCGGTCTGGACGATAGAGCAATTGGGATACCATGCGGCTAAGTTCGGTGGGCAGCCGTCTTGCTAACAATTCCGTGCGCATCCGTTCGATGGCTTCGGCTTGCTGGCGTTTTTTCTCCATACCCGTTTTTGCCGCGTGCAGGATGTCTTTCGGAGCCTTGCGGAAACGCCCTTTACCCCGGCGGTGAAACCACATTGGCGCAGCGTGCAGCGAGAACAACATCGCAGCAGCTTCTACCGCGTTTGGCGTATGGCCGTAATAATCGGTAGCAAATTCCGTGAATGCGAATTCCTCGTCACCACAGACGCTCCACAGGAAATCTGTATCGAATTCGGCGGCGGCAGCCTCCGCACGAACCAGCAACCCGGTAGGATTTGGTTCGCGGAATTCGAGGAGCACGTTGGTGCGCTTCAACTTCACCCGCTTGCCGCGCGTGTTTTCCACTTGGAGCGAGCTATCGTTATCAGCCAGCACGGTTCCAGCCTTGAAATTGCCATCTTCTTCGAATAAGACAAACATGGGTTACCGCCGTGCGCTCAGCCTGGCAAACTCCAGTCCACGAGGTCGAAATACCAAGTGGCGAGCACGATCAGCCCGAAGACGATCCGATACCAGGCAAACGGTATGAAGGTATGGGTGGAGATGTAACGCAGCAGGAAGCGCACCGCCCACATTGCTGAGAAAAACGAGACGATACAGCCGACCGCGAAGAATGGGATGTGTTCAACCTTGAATAGATGCCAGTTCGTATAGACATCCAGCACCGTGGCTGCGAGCATGGTCGGGATGGCGAGGAAGAAGGAAAACTCTGTGGCCGCCTTGCGCGACAGGCCGAAAATGACTCCGCCAATGATCGTTGCCCCTGCGCGCGAAGTACCGGGGATCATTGCCAGTGCCTGGGCAAAACCGATCTTGATTGCGGTGGCCGCGGTCATGTCGTCGATGTCCATCTTTTGCGGGTAGTTCCGGAGATACCTCTCGACGATGATGATAATAATGCCGCCCACGACCAGCGCCGTCGCAACGACGATGGGATTGAACAATGCATGCTTGATATGTTTGTGAAAGGCTAGACCCAGGACGGCTGCGGGTAAAAAACTAAGGATAAGCATCAGCGTAAAACGCAGGCTGCGTTGGTCGCGTGGCCTGCACAGGATTCCGGTCGCTACTTCGGCGATCTTTGTCCGATAGATCCAGCACACCGCGAAGATGGCGGCAAGTTGGACAACGATGTCAAAAACTTTGTCGATTTCAGCGTTGGCACCGAGCAGGTCGCCAGCAATGATGAGATGGCCTGTCGAGGAAATCGGCAGGAACTCGGTTACTCCCTCGACGATGCCAAGCAGGAGCGCGGAGATGAGAGTATGAATATCCATTAGGGTACGGCTGGCTGGTTAAAAGCGCAAAAACATGAAGTATATCTGAACCGCGTTTCATACCCATGCCCTTTTGCGCGAGAAACCTGAAGCTATTTTGAACGGGGCGGTACAGGGTCGAGACCACCCGGATGCCAAGGGTGACAACGCAAGATGCGCGTGAGTGCCAGCCAACATCCCTTGGAAAGGCCATGCACGGCAAGGGCTTGTAGCGCATATTCGGAACAACTCGGGTAAAACCGGCAACGTGGCCCTAACAGTGGGCTGATGATCAACTGGTAGCCGCGGATCAGGAAGCGAAGAAGGTTCTGAAACAGGCGGCTCACTTTTTTCAGCTACCGTGCATCTTCTTGAGCTTTTCGCGGCGTTCCTGTGCTTCGATTGACAAGGTCGCAGTGGGGCGGGCGAGCAGGCGGGCAACGCCGATAGGCTCTCCGGTTTCTTCGCAATAACCGTAGTCGCCGGATTCAATGCGCGAAATGGCATCTTCGATTTTTTTCAGCATCTTGCGCTCGCGGTCGCGTACCCGCAGTTCCAAGGTGTGTTCTTCTTCCACGCTGGCTCGGTCGGATGGGTCAGGGGTGGATTCGTTATCCTGTAAGTGGGTGGTGGTTTCTTGCGCATTGCTGAGGAGCAACCTTCTCTCTTCTTGCAAGCGTTGCCGGAAAAAATCCAGTTGCCGCGACGACATGTACTCGGACTCTGGCGCAGCCAGGATTTCCTCTTCAGTCAGCAAGTTAAAAGATGCAATGCTTGTACTCATTGTTGTGCTTCCCTCGTTCGATGCTATCTCGGTACTTTACCGACTAGAAACTAGTAACCATACCGCAAAGTACGAATTCTTGCGATACATTCTTGTGAGAATTAAAGCACGTACCGTCTCAAGGCGCGGGCAGGATAGAAACGGCAAACAGCAGGAAACCGCGAAAAAATTGCAGTTTCCCAGCCACTTGCCGTTTTTTTGGCCGATTTTGAGTGCTTTTGGCTATTTCCAGCCGCCACCAAGAACCTTGTAAAGCATTACCCGGTTAATGGCTTCAGCCAACCGGGTAGCGATCAATTCCTGTTCGGCAGCGTATTGGGACCGTTGCGCGTCGAGCAGGACGAGGTGGCTGTCGAGGCCACCTCGATAGCGGGCTTCGGACAGGCGGTAGCTTTCATTGGCAGCGTTGACGAGTGCCCTGCGGGCATCGAGTTGTTCGGCAAGAGTGGCGCGGTCGGCAAGCGCGTCAGCTACTTCGCGGAAAGCGGATTGGATGGTTTTTTCGTATTGCGCAACCTGGATGTTGCGTTCGATCTCGGCGCGGTCGAGGTTGGCACGCAATGCCCCAGCGTGGAAGATGGGCAGGGTGATCTGGGGCATGAATGACCATGCCCGTGTGCCCGTGTCGAACATCCCGTCCAACGTCGAACTAGCTGTACCGGCTCCGGCGGTTAGGGTGATGCTCGGGAAGAATGCGGCTCTGGCCGCGCCGATATTGGCGTTGGCAGCGCGTAGCATGTGTTCTGCCTGCAAGACGTCAGGCCGCTTTACTAGGACTTCGGAAGGCACACCCGGAGGCAAATCGGCGACGGTGGAAAGAGCTCCAGCCAGTGTTCCGGCTTGCAGGCTCCCGGGAACCGGCGCACCGACAAGCAAAGCAAGCGCGTTGCGGTCGCGGGCAACTTGAGCCGTGTATTGTGCGGTGTCGGCGCGGGCGCGTTCCATCGCGGTGCGCGCCTGGGCAAGGTCGAGTGCGGAGGCCGCCCCAGCCGTGAAGCTCTTGCGGATGAGTTCGACGGATTTTTGTTGGGTGTCGAAAGTACGGCGGGCGAGGTCGAGCAATTCGCTGTCAGCGGCTAGTGCCAGCCAAGCGTTGGCAATTTCGGCGACAAGGCTGATCTGTGCGCTGCGACGAGCCTCCTCGGTGGCAAGGTAGGTTTCTACCGCCTGACTGTTCAGGCTGCGGATACGGCCAAAAAAGTCCAATTCCCAGCCGATGATGGCGGAAGCGGTGTTCTGGCGGGAGATGTATTCGTATCCGGTCATGCTGACGCTTTCCGGTACGCGCTGGACGTTTTGACCCCCTACCAGGTCGACAGACGGAAGAAGGTCGGCGCGCTGGATGCGGTACATGGCGCGTGCACGGTCGATATTGAGTGCGGCGATCCTTAGGTCGCGGTTGTTAGTGATCGCGAGTTCGATGATCGTGCGCAGCCGGGTATCAGTGAAGTAATCGCGCCAGGGTAGTTCGGTGGCAACCGCGCCTGTGGTTTCTTCGCTACTGGGCGTGCCCCACGCGGACGGGACGGGCAATGCTGGACGCTCGTAATTGGGGGCGAGCGTGCATCCGGCGGCAAGAGTGGCCGTTAGCGCGGTGCACAGGACGCGAAGCGGGGAAATCATGATTCAGCAACCTCTTTCTCGATGGGATGGTTTTCGGCGTCTTGCTGTGTGGGTTTGTCTTTGAAGACGAGCTTGATGGTGACGTAGAACAACGGAACGAACAATATGCCAAGCGTAGTGGCGGAGATGGTTCCACCCAGCACGCCAGTTCCGATGGCGTTCTGGCTACCCGAACCCGCGCCGGATGCCTTGGCGAGCGGCAATACACCGAGCGCGAAGGCTAGCGAGGTCATTATGATGGGGCGTAGCCGCATCTTTGCGGCCAGCAAGGTGGCATCGATCAGTTTTTTGCCGGATTCCATTTCGGCCTTGGCGAATTCGACGATCAGGATCGCGTTTTTCGCGGACAGACCAATCGTGGCGAGAAGGCCGACCTGGAAGTAAACGTCGTTCGAAAGCCCACGCCCAGTAGCGGCCAGCAGCGCACCGAGGACTCCCAGTGGAACGACCATGATGACGGCGAAGGGCACCGACCAGCTTTCATAGAGGGCCGCCAGGCATAGGAAGACCACGAGCACGGAAAGGGCATAGAGAGCCGGGGCTTGTGCACCCGAACGGAGTTCTTCAAAAGAAACCCCCGTCCAAGTGTAACCGATGCCTGCGGGAAGTTTTTTGGCAATTTCTTCGACGGCGGCCATTGCTTCACCCGTGGAAAAACCCGGTTTGGCTGCGCCCATGACTTCGAGCGAGGGTTGCCCGTTGTAGCGTTCCCTGCGCGGGGAACCATAAGTCCAGCGAGTGGAAGTGAAAGCAGAGAACGGAACCATATTGCCCGTGCGGTTGCGTACGTACCACTTGTCGAGGTCTTCCGGGGTCATTCGGAAGGGGGCATCGGCTTGTATGTAAACTTTCTTGATGCGCCCACGGTCAAGGAAGTCATTGACGTAGTAGCCACCCCAAGCGGTGGTCAGGACATCGTTGATGTCGGCTATGTTGATGCCTAGCGCCCCTGCCTTGGCATTGTCGATGTCGAGTGTAAATTCAGGGTTGTCGTCCATACCGTTGGGTCGCACGCCTGTGAGGCGTGGGTCTTGCGAGGCCATCATAAGGAACTGGTTACGTGCGGCCATCAGCGCATCGTGGCCGACGCCGCCGCGATCCTGCAGTTGAAGGTCAAACCCATTAGCCGTGCCAAGTTCCAGCACGGCGGGAGGAATGACGCCAAACACCATTGCTTCAGGGATTTGCGAAAACGCACGATTGGCGCGCTGTGCATAGGCCCAGACTTTCTGCGAGGCATCCTTGCGTTCATCCCAGTGTTTGAGCCGGATGAAACCCATCCCCATGTTTTGCCCCGTGCCGGCGTAGTTGAAGCCGGCAATGGTGAAAACGGTAGAGATTTTGTCTTTTTCCGGGTCTTTTTCCATGAAATGCTGGCGTACCTTCTCAAGCACGGCCACAGTACGTTCCTGGGTAGCACCGGCGGGTAGCGTGACGATGGTGGGCATCAAACCCTGGTCTTCTTCAGGCAGGAAAGAAGTGGGTAGGATATGGAAGAGCAGGGCAAGCACGGAAATGATAACGCCATATACCAACAGGAAAGAAACCTTATGGCGCAGGATACCGCCGACGGTTCGCACATAGTTTTCGGTTCCGCGGGCAAACATGCGGTTGAACCAACGGAAGAAACCAGCAAACAGGCCGTTCTCGCCCGCTTCGTGGCCTTTTTCGATCGGCTTGAGAATGCTTGCGCACAAGGCTGGGGTGAGGACGAGTGCCACCAGCACGGAAAGCCCCATTGCTGAGACGATGGTGATTGAGAACTGCCGGTAGATGACGCCGGTGGAGCCCCCGAAAAAGGCCATCGGAATGAACACCGCCGACAGTACCATCGCGATGCCGACCAGAGCGCTGGTGATCTGGTCCATCGACTTGCGAGTAGCTTCCTTGGGGGAAAGCCCTTCGTCGCGCATGATGCGCTCGACATTCTCGACAACAACGATGGCATCGTCGACGAGCAAGCCGATAGCGAGCACGAGGCCGAACATGGTCAGTGTGTTGATGGAGAATTTTAAGGCGCCCATGATCGCGAAGGTCCCTAATAGCACCACCGGCACGGCAATGGTCGGAATCAGGGTGGCGCGGAAGTTTTCCAGGAAGAGGAACATCACCAGGAAAACGAGGACGATGGCTTCGATCAGGGTGTGAACCACTTCGTTGATCGAGATGCGGATGAAGGGGGTGGTGTCGTAGGGATAGATAGCCTCGACGCCTTCCGGGAAGTAGGGTTCAAGTTCCTTGACCTTCGCCTTGACTGCGTCGGCGGTTTTTAGGGCATTGGCGCCGGCGGCGAGTTTGATGCCGATACCTCCGGAGGGTTTGCCGTTGTTCTTGGCGAGGAAACCGTAGTTTTCCTGCCCGATTTCGGCACGGGCCACGTCGCGCAGACGTACCTCGCCACCGTCCTGTGCGCTGCGCAACAGAATGTTTTCGAACTCCTCGACCGTTTGCAGGCGGCTTTGCGCGGTGATGCTCGCAGTGAAGCCCTGTCCGGGCAAGGCAGGCGTACCACCAAGTTGCCCGGCATTAACCTGGGTATTCTGAGACAGCAGCGCGTCGCGCACATCGCCAGGGGTTAGGCGGTACTTGTTGAGCTTGTCCGCATCCAACCAAATGCGCATCGAGTACTGGGAACCGAAAACCTGCACTTCGCCGACACCCGTGACGCGGGTGAGCGGATCCTGTACGTTGGCGACAAGGAAGTCCGCCAAGTCGGCGACCCCGTAGCGGTTATTGTTTGACACGAAGCCGACAATCATCAAAAAGTTGCGCGCCGACTTGACAACCTGCACACCTTGCTGTTGCACGGCTTGCGGCAACAGTGGCAAGGCGAGTTGCAGCTTGTTCTGGGTCTGTACCTGGGCAATATCGGGATTCGTACCTGCGTCGAAGGTGAGCGTGATGGCCACCTGCCCGAAAGAGTTGCTGTTGGAACTCATGTAGAGCAGGTTGTCGATACCGGTCATTTTCTGTTCGATGATTTGGGTAACAGAATCTTCTACCGTCTTGGCCGAAGCACCAGGATAGGTGGCATTGATGGCAATCGTAGGGGGGGCGATGTCCGGATATTGCTGAACCGGGAGGGTGAGGATAGACAGACCTCCCGCCATCATGATGAGGATGGCGATGACCCAGGCGAAGATGGGCCGGTCGATGAAAAAACGTGCCATAGCACCTGCCTCAGTTCGTAGTAGCTACCGCAGGGGTAGCGGTGGACTGAGCCTGGGCAGCATCCTGCGTACCGTTAATAACCCGGATTGCGACAGGTTGGCCTGGACGTATTTTTTGCAACCCTTCGACGATGACTTTTTCATTGGCAGCGAGCCCGCCAATGACAATCCATTTGTCGCCGTACACGCCACGGTTTTGCACGGGGCGCGTTTCGACCTGGTTCTGGGCGTTGACCAGCATTACGAGCGGAGTGCCGCGCAGGTCATGGGTCATTGCCGCATGCGGCAGCAAGATGGCTTGTTCGGATTGCCCTTGTACCAGTCGGGCGCGCACGTACATGCCAGGGAGCAACGTACCTTTCGGATTGGGAAAACGGGCGCGCAAGGTGACACTGCCAGTTCCCATGTCGACCGAAACTTCAGAAAAGGCGAGTTTGCCGGATTCTTCGTAAAGGTTGCCGTCTTCGAGAATGAGTTGCACGGGGATATCCCCACCGACGAGCGAAATCTTGCCTGAGGCAACATCGCTACGCATTCGCTGGAGATCGGCACTCGATTGGGTGAGATCGACGTAGATGGGATCAAGTTGCTGCACAGTGGCGAGCGCGGCGGGTTGATTGGCAGTGACGAGCGCGCCGGGAGTGACCGAGGAACGCCCGATATGGCCGGGAATCGGCGACTTCACGCGGGTGAATTCGAGGTCAATGCGGGCTTTGTCGACCGCCGCACGGGCGGCGGCTACGTCAGCTTCGGCCTGTTTGAGAGCGGCGGATGCGTCGTCGTTGGCCTGTTTGCTGACGGCTTCGATGCCGACCAGTTCGGCGTAGCGTTCTGCTTTCAGGCTGGCGTTGTAGAGATTGGCTTCGGCTCGTGCCTTGTTGGCAGCAGCACTGTCATAGGCGGCCTGGTAGGTCGAGGGGTCGATTTGGTAGAGCGTTTGGCCGGCCGCGACCGTGCTGCCTTCTTCGAAAAGCCGTTTCTGGATGATACCCGTAACTTGGGGGCGCAATTCGGCCACCATGAACGGGGTAGTGCGTCCCGGCAGTTCAGAAACCAGGGGGACTGGTTCAACCGCAGTAACGATCACGCCAACCGTCATGGGCGGCGGTGGGGGAGGAGGTTTACCCTTGTCACAAGCAGTGAAAACCAAAGTACTGGCGAGCGCCATCGCAAGAAGGGCCGACTGATGGGAACGGGTATTCATCGGAAGCCTCGCAAAAGGTTGGGGCGTGACATTTATTTTAGAATGAGCGTTCATTCTATGTTAAGGTAGACCATATTCGCAAGTTTGCTATTGCTATATATCGCCGTGTATCAATTATCGTTTTTGTGTACATAAGTTGTTTAGTTGTTGCTCATATTGAATATCGGAAAATTTCCGGGCGGAAGTATCAAGGCGGCTCGAATGTAGAACTTACACAACAAAACACGAAACAACCATGACAGATAACGCTTTCATTTCAGAAATCTCTGTGTCTGCCGAATGTTCCTGTTCCCGTGCGCAAGCTCGGCGTACCCAAATACTTGACGCTGCGGCGCATTGTTTCCGCGAATGTGGGTTTCATGGCGCAAGCATATCCAAGATATCGCGGAAGGCGGGAATGAGTGTCGGACATATCTACCATTATTTTGAAAACAAGGAAGCGATCGTTGCTGCCATTGTGCAGCGCGACCTGGAGCGCCTGGTGTTGATCCGGGCTCAGTTACGAGCTTCTCGCGATGTGCACGAAACAGCAATCAAATTGTCCGCCGATGGGGTGAAAGACACGATGGATGCCTTTTGGGCGGGACTCAGGCTTGAGATCGTCACCGAGGCATCCCGCAACCCGGAGGTGGCTCGCATTGTTCAGGCAGCCGACTGTTGCAGCATAGCGAACCTGATTGAAACCCTGCGCTTTGCGCGTCAAACAGGCGGCAAGGAAGACGACGAGGAAACGCTCGCCACGATGGCCGAGATCATCACGTCCATTTTTGAAGGGCTCATGGTGCGTGCGATCCGCAACCCCGCGATTAACCGCGAGCGCATGGCCGTTATGGTTCAACATGTGATGCGCCGAATCATCACCAGCCCAGACTGGATCAGGATGGCATAGGCTGTTGACGGCAGGGGTCAGGGCAAAGAAGGCGCGCTATGGCGCTTTGATTAGCATACCTTCCTCAAGCACGATTTTTTCGCCCGCCCCGTCACGTTGGTAAAAATCTACCGGGACAGACATGTGAACTACTTCACCCTTCGCCGAAATGGCGGCTCTCCGCACATCGAAATGAAGGTGCGGGCCATAGGTGAAGCCGGTGTTGCCGGAGTAAGCGATAAGATCCCCGGCATATACCCATTGACCGAGATTGACGACTACGCTGTGTGGTGAAAGGTGCAGGTAATAGGCAATGCTTTTGTCCTCATGCATGACGGCCACGTAGTTGGCCTTGTTGCCAAGTGACGGGTCGGGGCGTCCCACGGTGAAGCTGTCCTTCGCGTCGATCACAATACCTTCGCGCGCCGCAGTAACGGGCGTGCCTTCGGAAACGCCAAGGTCGAAGGCGTATCGGGAGTAGTCGTTGTCATGCGTGACGAGCGTGCCGGGTACACCCATACCGGCAGGCCCCTGAACGACGAGGAAAGGTGTGCCTTTCTCGAGCGGCAGGATGTAGCGAGCGTGCCTGTCGGGTAACATAAAAGCGTTCCCTGGCTGGTACGAGTAGCGGAGGTTGAGGCGCAAAGGTTCCCAGCGGTTTGTATGGGTGACGTGGACGATGTCTTGGCTGGAATTCGGGTCAACGATGAGCGTCAATGGCAAATCTTTGTCCGCATAAAGATTGCTTCCGGTCGCGCCGAAAAAAAGTGTTACCGTTGCCGGACTGTTATTAACGGCAACGAACCGGATATCTTGCGAAGATTCGTGCGAGGCCCTGATTTCTTCGATCCGAAACTGGAACGTGCTGACATCGATATTCTGTGCAGCCGCAGGCAGCCAGGCAAACAGAGTCAGGACGAACGGGATGATTTTCATGGCATTTCGCATAGGCAGTGCATGTAAATGTGGCGCGGGTCATTCCAGAGGGCTAGCGATTTGAAATCGGCAGTAAGGCGCCTGACGATGACGTTGGACGGGGAGGGGGCGGCAGCAGGGCTCCCGCCGTCGGCAGCAGCAAATAGCTGCTTCAACAACAAGCGTATCGTGGGGATATTCTGCGTCGGCCAGGTAACGGTGTAGTCCTTTAATTTTGCGCGGCTGGCTGCTGCGGCCAGTGCGGCATCAAGCCCTCCTACGTAGTCGACGAGCCCCAGGCCGATGGCCTCCTGGCCGCTCCAGACCCGGCCTCGGGCGATTTTATCGACGTCATCTGGCTTCATCTTGCGCGCCTCGGCGACGATTTCGAGGAAACGGCGGTAGGTGTAGTCGACGCTTAGTTGCAGGGCTTCAGCTGCCGCGGGATCAAGCGGGCGGCGCGGATCGAGCGCGGCAGCCTGTGGCGCAGTGGCGACGCCATCGACAGTCAACCCTAGCGTGCCAAGCGGTTCGGAGAATTCGGGAAACATGCCGAAAACACCGATTGAGCCGGTCAAGGTGGCAGGTTCAGCATAAATTTCATCGGCTCCCGTAGCGACCCAATACCCACCAGAAGCCGCCAGGGAACTCATTGAAGCAATGACCGGCTTGCCAGCCTGACGGGTGAGTTCAAGCTCGCGGCGGATGACCTCGGACGCCCAGGCGCTGCCACCGGGGCTGTCGATGCGGATGACTAGAGCCTTGACTTGTGTGTTTTCGCGCGCTTCGCGGATCAGGCGGGCAAAGCTGTCACCGCCAACGGCGCCGGGCGGTTGTTCGCCATCGACAATTCCTCCCTGGGCGACTAGCACGGCAATTTGATCGGAGTTTTTGGGGTTGGCGTGACGGACTGCGGTGAGGTAGGCATTGGCGTCGATTTGACGGAAATCCTTTCCAGCGCTTTCATCGCCAAGACGCTCTTTGACCCGTGCTTTCCATTGATCGCGGGTGGAAAAGCGGTCGATGAGTCCGGCAGCCTTGGCGGCAGCGGCTTGATTGCCCTCGGCTGCCTTGAGCGTGTCGAGGTAATCAAGGACGTAATGGTCGAATTGCACCGGGGTCAGTTTGCGCGCGGCGCTGATTTCATCGCGGATGCGTCCCCATAGTCCGTTGAGGAGCGTCCGGCTTGCCTCACGGTCTTCTTCCGACATGTTGTTGCGGGTAAACGGTTCGGCGAAAGATTTGTATTCCCCGGCACGAAACAGGTGCACTTTGATGCCGAGTTTATCGAGCGCGCCCCGGAAATATGTATTAAACCTCGCCAAGCCTTGCAGGAGTAAGAAACCATCGGGAGCCAGATGCACTTCGTCGGCGATGGAGGCGAGGTAATACTGACTTTGGTTGAAGCGTTCGCCGCGTGCCAGCACCGGTTTGCCCGAAGTTTTGAAATCGTCGATGGCTGCACGCAGTTCACCGAATTTGGCAAGGCCGCCGCCATCGATGTCGTCGGTTTCGAGCGCGAGCAGTTTGATGCGCGCATCGCCGCGGGCGGTGCGTATGGCTTCGAGTAAATCGGGCAGCGGCGTTTCTTTTTGCTGTTCACCAGTGAGGAAATTCAAGGAAGGGTCGAAAGTGGACTGTTCGACCAACGTGTTAGGCCGTATGAGCAGCGCCACGCCACCCTCCGGTACGGTTGGCCCTGGGTGCACAATGGCGACGATGACCGCCACGATAACAGCTAGCAAGATGAGGTTCATGCCAATACGGCGCATGCCGTCGAGGAAGACCCAGATATAGCGCAACAAATGAAAAATGAAATTGAACATAGGGGGTCCCTGTTTTTATTGAGGCAGCCGGAAAATGATGTCCCATACGCCATGCCCGAGACGTAAGCCGCGGTTCTCGAACTTGGTTGGCGGCCGGTAAAGGGGGCGGGGCGCAAAGCCGTCAGCGGTATTTTTCAGCGTGCTCGCCGAAAGGGTTTCAAGCATCCATTCGGCGTAGTTTTCCCAGTCAGTCGCGCAGTGGAGATAACCGCCGGGGGAGAGCTTTGTCCCGATAAGCGCGACGAAATCGGGCTGTATCAGGCGGCGCTTGTAATGGCGTGCCTTGCGCCATGGATCGGGGAAAAATACATGTACTCCGGAAAGTGCGCCGTCGGGGATCATATCGCGCAGCACTTCGACGGCATCGTGCCGGATGATGCGCAGGTTTGCGATATTGCCCTCGGCAATGAGTTTGCACAGCGCGCCGACCCCCGGGTTATGCACTTCGACGCCCAGGTAATCGGTTTCGGGGTGGCTGGCGGCGATTTGTGCCGTGGTTTCCCCCATGCCAAAGCCGATTTCAAGGATTTTCGGTGCAACGCGCCCGAATGCCGCCGTGAGGTCGACCGGCCCAGGTCGGTACGGAATGCCGATTTTCGGCATCATGTCGTCGAGATAGCGGTGTTGCGCGGACGACATACGTCCCTGACGCAGCACGAAACTGCGGATTGAACGGCTGGAAAGGTGGTGTGCGGGCGTGGAGTCGGTATTAAGCCCCGTTTCCATGTCCACGGTGCTGTCATGGGCAGTCACACTCATGAACCGATCAGCCCCGTAAGCGGCGAGCTGGGGTCGGCAAGATAGGTTTTTTTCAGCATCCGCCCTGCTAACCAGGCTTCGCGCCCGGACTCGACCGCCTTTTTCATTGCCCCCGCCATGCGTAACGGGTTTTTTGCGTGAGCGATGGCGGTATTCATCAGCACGCCGTCGCACCCCAGCTCCATCGCGATAGTGGCATCGGAAGCCGTGCCAACCCCGGCATCGACAATGACGGGCACCTTGATCCGTTCGATGATGAGGGCGAGGTTCCACGGATTGAGGATACCCATGCCGGAACCGATCAGGGAAGCCAGCGGCATGATCGCCACGCAGCCTAAGTCTTCGAGCATCTTTGCCTGAATGGGGTCATCGGCGCAGTAGACCATGACCTGAAAACCTTCCTTGACCAGGATGTCGGCGGCTTTCAGGGTTTCGGGCATATTCGGGTAGAGCGATTGGGGGTCGCCCAACACTTCGAGCTTGACCAGCGCCGCGCCATCAAGCAGTTCGCGAGCCAGCCTCAGAGTGCGGACGGCTTCATCGGCGGTAAAGCAGCCGGCGGTATTGGGCAAGAGGGTAAAACGCTCCGGTGGCAGGACATCGAGCAGGTTGGGTTCGTTCGGGTTCTGGCCGAGATTGGTACGGCGGATTGCCACAGTGACAATTTCTGCGCCGCAGGCATCGACTGCCGCACGCGTCTGGGCAAAGTCCCGGTATTTGCCGGTTCCAACCAGCAGGCGGGAGTTGTAGGTTTTACCGGCGATTGTCAGGAAATCGTTCATGTCCGGGCTTCGGTAAGACGAAAGGAAAGGAATCAACCGCCGCCAACCGCTGAGACGATTTCCAGCGTGTCGCCTTCGGCAAGCAGGGTATCGGCATGGTGCGCATGCGGCACGATTTCGCCATTGCGTTCAACGGCCAGGCGCATGCCAGTCAGCTTGCGCTGTTCGAGCAGGGCCAGCACGCTGGAACTAGTTGGCGGGGTTTCGGGCTGTCCGTTGACGGTGATATGAATCATGCGGCGGATGATACTTCGGAATGGGCAAACCAGTGTATTTGTCGCACGTGGCAAGACAGAATAAAATTGGAGAAAGTGCTACAATCTTACCCACCCAAAGGCAGCCATGCGTGCCCTGGTGGGTTTATGCGGGCGTCGTATAATGGCTATTACCTTGGCTTCCCAAGCCAAAGACGTGGGTTCGATTCCCATCGCCCGCTCCATTGCTCCCGTCCTGGGAAATTCCACTATAGTTGGTCATTCGCTTGAAGCGGGGTATCTATGAATATACTCAAGTCGCTCCTGTTTACATTTGCATTGGTACTCACCGCCTCTGCCCATGCCGAGAAAATCACCATTGCGGCGGCAGCCGATCTGAAATTTGCGATGGATGAAATCGTCTCCGCCTTCAGGCAGGCCAATGCCACCGATGAAGTGGAGGTCATCTACGGTTCCTCTGGCAAGTTCCAGACGCAGATCCGGCAGGGCGCGCCCTACGACCTGTATTTTTCGGCGGACATTGATTTTCCCCGTGAACTGGCGAAGGCGGGTTTCGCCGCTTCCGAGGTGAAACCCTATGCCTTCGGACGCATCGTGCTGTAGAGCGCGACGCTGGATGCCACCAAGATGACGCTGGCGAGCCTCGCCGATCCCCAGATCAGCCGTATCGCCATTGCCAATCCTAAACACGCACCCTATGGCAAGCGAGCCGAGGAAGCCCTGCGCGCCTCCGGCTTGTGGGAAAAGGTCGAACCGAAGCTGGTTTACGGCGACAACATTGCCTATACCGCATTGTATGTGCAGACAGGGAATGCACAAGTCGGTGTCATCGCACTGGCCTTGGCCATCAATCCCGAATTGGCAAGCAAGGGCGGTTACTGGCTGATTCCGGATAATCTTCATGAACCCTTGGCACAGGGCTTCATCATCACCAAGCGGGCTGAAGGCAATGCCTTGGCCAAGCGCTTTGCCGACTACATGAGCAGCAAAGCAGTTCGTGCCGTGATGATTAAGTATGGCTTTGTCTTGCCCGGTGAATCTGCCAATAAGTAGGATGGAGGAATATGGCCTTGAGCATCGACTGGATGGGAGTTCATGCTGACGGATAGCGACCTGCAAGCCATTTGGCTAACCGTGCGTTTGGCAGGCATTGTTACCCTGATCCTCCTCTTGATTGGTACGCCCATTGCTTGGTGGCTTGCGCGATCCAAAGCGTGGTGGAAGGTGCCGATAGCCGCAGTAGTCGCCTTGCCCTTGGTGCTGCCCCCCACGGTGTTGGGCTTCTACCTGCTGCTGGCGATAGGGCCAAATGGACCGGTTGGGCAATTCACCCAGGCGCTGGGTCTAGGGACGTTGCCCTTTACTTTCTGGGGCTTGGTCGTTGCCTCGGTTTTTTACTCCATGCCGTTCATGGTACAGCCTTTGCAAACGGCATTTGAAACAGTGGGCAACCGGCCACTGGAGGTAGCCGCTACATTGCGTGCCTCGCCCCTTGATACCTTTTTTACCGTGGTCGTACCATTGACAGTGCCGGGTTTTTTGACTGCTTCGATCCTGACTTTCGTCCACACAGTGGGCGAGTTTGGCGTGGTGCTGATGATTGGGGGGAACCGGCCGGGTGTGACGCGGGTTGTTTCAATGCAAATCTATGATTATGTGGACGCGCATGAATTCATGCAGGCGCACAATCTCGCAGCAGTGATGCTGGTTTTCTCCTTCTTGGTTCTGCTAGCTCTATATGCTTGGCGTCCTACGGCAAAGAAAAAAGGTTGAGATAGTCGTCTCTGGTTCTTGATTGTAGGGGTGAAAAATTTTCTACCCTACGGCTGGCCTTCGCCAAAGGGGCGAATGTCCTGGATTTTGTCAATGCGCTGGCCTTTTACTTTTTCAAGGAGCGTAAGCAGCGAACCCAAACCAGGAATGGAAAGGTCGGGGGCGATTTCGGCCAGCGGCAGGAGGACGAAAGCGCGTTGGTGCAAGCGGGGATGGGGTAAAGTAAGCGTGGGGGATTGCATTACCGTTTCGCCATACAGGAGCAAGTCGAGATCGAGGGGGCGTGGTGCAAGTACGGCAGTACGGCGGCGGCCACAAGCGGATTCGAGGCAAAGGAGTGCATCGAGCAGCGCCTGGGGGGAAAGGCCGGTATCCAAGGCGATGACGGCATTGATGTAATCGGGTTGAGGGTCGTTGACTCCTTGCGGCGCGCTACGGTAATACGAGGAACAGGCGGCAAGCCGCGTTTCCGGCAGGTTTTCCAGCATTTTCAGGACATGGGGCATGGTAGCGAAAGGGTCGCCGAGATTGGCTCCGAAACCGATGAAGGCGTGTGTGCGCATCGTTTTTATGGTGCGCAGTTAGGCTCAAGTGTGGTGGCTCCGGCAGGTTTGCGGCGACGCCTGCGCTTGCGCGCCGGAGCCTTGCCGTTGTCCGTTGAGACGGCGCGCAGCAATTTTTCGCGTTCATCGTGCCCAGTATGGGCAAAGTGGTCCCACCATGCGGGAAGCTCTTCCGAAATGCCACCCGCTTGGGCACGCAGTTGAAGGAAATCCCAACCGGCGCGGAACTTCGGATGTTCGATAAGGCGATATGAGGTTCGGCCCACACGTTTGTCGAAACGTGGTTGCAGTCCCCAGAGTTCCTTGATATCCCCGGCAACGCGGCGGGTAATTGCCAGCCTCTGCGCTTGGGCGGCAAGGACTTCGTCCATTGCGTTGGAAAGCGCCAGGTAGGGCGGCTCACCAGTGGCCTGCCGGCCTTTCCATGTCCGCGATACTTCGGGCCAGAGTAGGGCGGCGAAAAGAAAACTGGCTGAGACGGGTTTGTCCGCACGCACCCGGTCATCAGTTTTTTCCAGCGCCAGCCAGATAAAACGCTCGGCAACGGGCTGGTCGAGAACAATGTCGAGCAACGGCAAAAGGCCGTGGTGTAAGCCTTCTTCGCGCAATTGGCCGATACAGCGCACGGCGTTGCCTGACATGAGCAATTTCAAAGTTTCGTCAAAGAGGCGTGCCGCCGGAACGTTTTCGAGCAGGATGGCCATGTCGCGGATCGGCGCACGTGCTGTGGGGTCGATGATCAGGCTGAGCTTGGCTGCCAACCTTACCGCACGCAACATGCGCACAGGGTCTTCGCGGTAGCGGGCGCGCGGCTCGCCGATTACCCGCAATGTTTTTTGTTGCAGGTCGGCTACGCCGTGATGGTAGTCGATGATGGTTTCGGTGAGCGGGTCGTAATAGAGGGCATTGACGGTGAAATCCCGCCGGATGGCGTCTTCAGCCTGGGAGCCGTAGCTGTTATCAGCGAGTACCCGCCCGTGTTTGTCCGTTTCAGTGGCCTGACTGGCGCGGAAAGTGGAAACCTCGATGGTCTCCGGCCCGTTCATGACGTGGACGATCTTGAACCGGCGGCCAATGATCCGCGAGCGGCGGAAAAGTGCCCGCACTTCTTCGGGCGTGGCGTCGGTGGCGACATCGTGATCCTTGGGCAGATGCCCAACCAGCAGGTCGCGGATTGCGCCGCCGACGATATAGGCTTGGTAACCACGATCCTGAAGCGTGGCGCAAACCTTGACTGCCCCATTGGAGACTTGTTCGCGGCGTATACCATGCTGGCTGACGGGGATACGGGCAGGTTCGGCAGGAGCGGAAAAAGGCGCTACGCGATAGCTAAAAACCTTGCGTAGCAACTTGCGGATCATTTAAGACAGTATTCTTGGAAAGTGAATCAGACGCATTATGTTACCTGATGCGCGGCTGTTACATGGTGAAACATTTGGTTGCCCCGACCTCCCCACCAGGGAACCCTCGGTACGGTTGAAGGCGGGTCTTCGCACCCATCGGCGCCAGTCTCGCTTTCAACTTTCAACCCTGGAGGCTGCCGCCGCATTCGCCGCAAAAACGATCACCAGGTTGGATCGATGCCCGACAGAGGGGGCAAATTTGTGCCGTTTTTGCATTATCAACCACTGTGGCTTCGGAACCTGTTTCCGCAAGAAACGATGCCAGGATATCCGGCATACCGTTGCTGCTGTCCGTGGTGTTGGTTGCAGTGATTTGCGGGGTAGGCTGAAACGCCTGCGGGATGGGCTGAAACATCGGTTCTTTTTTATCTGTGCTCCCATGGAGGGTGGGAGGCCAGGTTTGTACCAGCGCTTTGGCCGGAGGCAGGTCCTTGGTTATCCGCAGGTAAATCAGGTTGAGCCCCATCAGGGTCATGGACGTGAGGGCGGCTAGAACCAGCATCAAGGTTATCATGAAACCAAAAATGATGGCAAAAGCATAATTACTCGATGTTAAAGGAGAAAAACCAAAGGGAATGTTAATATTCAAAATGAATGCAGACGAGATTGTAACAGGCGTGCTGCCAGCGAAAATGATACCAACCAGGATGAATTGGATCACGCCAATGAGCGCGGCGAGCAGGAGCAGGTTAACAAGCAATTCTGACGAGCGGTTGCTAACGATCCGCCAAAGCATATCCAAAGCTTCACGGACGGTTGCACCACTCCAAACAGCTGGGCTGGCCATCGATAGCCCCGCCGTGATGCCGAAATACAGCAGGCCGCCCAGAACCAAGAACACTGGGAGAAGTACGGCGTAGAGCACTGGCCCGACGACAGGCAGCTTGCATATGAGAAGCAACAGGCTGACAAGGATAGCGAAGGCTGCCATTAGCGCGACACCGAGCAGCATGATGCCGAGAATGCGCAAAAAGGCGGGAATGCCGTCAGATATGGCTTTGCGAAGCGGGCGCGGTGTTTGCCCGCACGCCTGATCCATGAGCAGCAATCCGGCGATGGAAGTTCCGGCAGGCGATACTAACAACATGGCCAGGAATATGGGTATCGCCATTATGGAAAAACTGGAACCAGCCAGGGCAGATACCAGGGAAGCCAGGGCTATTGTCAGCAAACCCGTAACGAAAAGGACGAACAGGGCTTTTTCGTTACATAGTGCCTTGGGGATATGCGACAAGCAGAAATGGAAGATTCCCCCTTCAGACAGGTTTTGATCCATGAGAATCTCCAATAGATGATTTATTTGGCATTTTTAGGTTTCCCTGCTCTTTGGGTTGGGGATTTTTCGATATACCCAAGAGGGTTCAAATCCCATGAATGCTTGTCTCCGTTCAATTCACCATCATTATGGGGGTTATACCGTAACTCGTGTTCAAAGCGATGTGCCCTTACACTCGGGCAGGTTCTCCCATCGGCTCGTGCAATACTGCGCACGCACCTTCTCACGGCAAAAAACATCCCAGCAATCCGATAAATCCTGGCGCATCTGATTAATCCAGGGTGGAGTGTCCGGTCTTGTATTCGTTGCCGCAGGTTTTTGGGGGGGTGAAACGGCTATTTCGGCAGGTTTTGGTGCGGGCGTGGCGGGCAAGGGCGACGAGTAGGGGGAAGGGGGGATGTTATCCTTGATTTCGATATTGACCTCAGTCGAATTATGTCGGCCTTGCCGCTGGTTCATAGGCAGCGACGGGATGCTTATCAGTTCCAATTCCGAACCCTGTTCCGACATCAGTTTCGGATTGGATGCTGGTGTGTCCTTCGCTGGGGAGGTGAGCGTGGAGGGGGGCATGGAAGGCTCGGCATTCGGAAGGTGGCCGGGCGGCGATATCGTTGGCGGCAGCGCATCGGCATTTTCCAGGTGATCATCCGTTTTTCCGGAGTTCCACCACCAAAGCATACCTAGGAACACAACCAGGATGGCGGCGGCGATACCGATTATGGCTGGATGGGTGTTTTCCCGGATGGATTGCGTCGACATGTGGGATAGTCTCGGATAGGGAGGGTCCGCTACGATGCGGCTATCCCTTTCCGGGAAGGGCGACGAAAACGTTTTGCTTGTAAAAAAGGGCTCAGGTTTGTTTTGAACCGTATTTGCACCCGGAAAATGCGAAATGAATGGTTCGGCCACCCTGGTATCCCTGGCCGAAAAGATTATCGTCTGTTGGTTGGATGCAACCGTTAGGGCGTCCGGCTGTGGCGGCAACGTAGGAACCGGTTCTTGCAACAGCCCCGTTGCCTTGTCTTTGCTGGAAAAGATTATCGTCTGTTGGTTGGACGCAACCGTTAGGGCGTCCGGCTGTGGCGGCAACGTGGGAGCCGGTTCTTGCAACAGCCCCGTTACCTTGTCCTTGCTGGAAAAGATTGTTGTCTGTTGGTTGGACGCAACCGTTAGGGCGTCCGGCTGTGGCGGCAACGTGGGAACCGGTTCTTGCAACAGCCCCGTTGCCTTGTTTTTGTTGGAAAAGATCATCGTAGGCTGGTTGGACGCAACCGTTAGGGCATCCGGCTGTAACGGTGAGGCAAAAATTGGTTCCTGCAGCAACCCAGGAATCGGTTCTTGCGATGCCTTTGGTGTTTTGTGTGCAGACATCCGGATGGTCGAATCATCATCCGGAGCCGAAGTGTAGGCAGCCGATTCGGTAGGCGAGGGCGTGTCGTCTACTTGCAGCAAATTGCCACAATGTGGGCAAAATTTTGAAGACCTTGTCCCAAGGTCAGCACCACAAGACGTGCAAAGCATAAGTTACCTGCCATTTAACCAATGTTCGTCAGGTATGCCGTTATCCTGATTGAAAAAGCGGAACATTGCCATAAAAACCTCATTATTGTGCCAGCATTTTCCGGCAAAGCAATGTGTAGCCCCCTTTATCGTAAACGCTACATCCAGAAAAATTCTGTCTGATTTGAATCACCGCGTCGGCCTCAGTGTGTCCTTGCATTCTGGTATTTGGTTCCAATGCTCGCTGCAATACATATGTTGCACTTTTTTGTAGCAGTGAAAATCTGGACATTGGTTCAATTTTTCGCGTAATTCGGCAAGCCCCTTCAATGGTATAGCCCGCATTGGCCGCGGGGCGGGAGGGGACGGAGTAGGTGGGGCCTCCGGAACAGGCGGAGCCTTCGGAACAGGCGGAGCCTTCGGAACAGGCGGGGTTTCCGGAACAGGCGGGGTTTCCGGAGCAGGCGAGGGTTTTGGCATAGGTAAGGGTTTCGGGGCAGGCGGGGGTTTTGGAGTAGGCGGGGTTTCCGGAACAGGCGAGGTTTCCGGAACAGG
>WQYV01000020.1 GCA_009781085.1 Betaproteobacteria bacterium | reverse complement strand
GAGCAAATCGCCGGGAGCTCGCATCGGCAGACAGAGCATTCAGTGCAGGCCGCCCAATCGGTCGAAGAACTCAACGGCAATATTCTGTCGGTTGCCAATAACGCCGAAAAGGTGCGTTCGCGCTCGCATGAGAGCCTAAAGCGTTCGCGAGCCGGACAATCCAGCCTCCATCAACTGTTTGATGAAATGAGCCAGGTGCAGGAGGCCGTCAAGCGCATGGCCGATTCGATAGGTGCATTCGTCCAGTCAACGCAGTCCATCAACAGCATGACCCGGGAAGTACGCGAGATTGCAGAACAGACCAACTTGCTCGCGCTCAATGCGGCCATTGAAGCCGCACGTGCAGGGGAACACGGCCGAGGCTTCGGGGTGGTGGCTAACGAAGTACGCAAACTAGCTGAAAAATCGGCTCATTCAGCGGGACAGATTGACAAAATCACTCACGATATTGGCCAACAGTCTGGTCAGGTGCAGGAATCCATTGCACGTGGGTTGGAGCGCCTTGAAACGAGCCGCAGCATGACCAAAGGGGTAACAGAGGTATTGAACTCTGCCAACGAATTGGTCGTGGAAGTCGGTGAGGGGCTCGACCAGATCGCCGTAACTACCGTAGAACAACAAAATGTCAGCACCTTGGTAAAAGAGAGTATCGCGGCCATTGCTGACATGGCGCGCGAGAACGATACCGCTATCGGGCTTACGGCAGAGGCGGCGCACGAAATGGAGCAGTTTGCCGCGCAATTACAGAAATCGGTGTCGCGCTTCAAGGTTTGAACAACTGTATTTCTGTCAGATGCGCCGGACGGGTGGTTCGGGAAGGCAAGCGGGCACGCCGCTCAATACGGCGGCGCGCTGTGCGCTCACTGGTGTCTGTAGAGAACGCTAATTATCTTGGCCGGTTGGTTGACAACTAACTTGGTCGGTTTGGCAGCAAATAAGTACAAGGGGGGAAAGCACAAAACACGTCGGGCAAGGATTTTCCTGTCCGGCGTGTCGTGTGTGATGCTAACCGCTCAGTCAAGCCGGATCGGAACGAAAAGCCTTGTGTTACCACGCTGGATCAACAAGGCGAAGCGTTTACCTGCTTTTTCGGCCAATTGCCGGAATTGTGCTGGGGATGTGACCGGTTGGTTGTTCAGGCTCAGGATGATGTCGCCGTTGACCAACCCGGCTCGTGCCGCTTGCCCGCCGGCTGCTTCAACCAGCAGTCCACCTGTCACGCCGAAGTGTGCGGCCTCACGTGCGTTGAGAGGCCGCAGGTTGAGCCCTAGCTTGTCGCGCACCCCTTTGTCCTGGCCACTCGGGCTTTGCGCGGTTTCTTCCTGCGGCAGTTCATCAAGCACAGCCGTAACTTCCCGACTCTTGCCTTCACGCCAGATTTCGAGCTTGATTTTGCTGCCCGGTTGCTTGTCGCCGATGAGGCGCGGCAATTCATTGGTTTCGTTCACCTCCTTGCCGTCGACCTTGAGCACGATATCACCAGGTTTTAATCCAGCACGTGCGGCAGAACTACCAGCTTCGACTTGCGCCACCAATGCACCGCGTGGCGCATCCAAGTTGAACGAAGGTGCGAGTTCCGGACTCATGCCTTGAATGTAAACACCCAAGCGGCCACGCTGTACACGGCCATGTTGAATGAGTTGATCCCTCACTTTCATAGCGACATCGATGGGAATAGCAAAGGAAATGCCCATAAAACCGCCAGATCGCGAATAAATCTGCGAATTGATGCCAATGACGCGGCCATTGAGGTCAAAAAGCGGCCCCCCCGAATTACCGGGGTTGATGGCCACATCGGTCTGGATGAAAGGCACGTAGTTTTCATCCGGCAGGCGGCGTGCCTTAGCCGAGATGATTCCGGCGGTAACGGAGTGTTCGAAACCGAAAGGCGAGCCAATAGCAGCAACCCATTCACCGACGCGAGCGCTGTCTGGATTGCCGATAGCGACGGTAGGCAAGCTCTTGGCATCGATTTTAATGACGGCCACGTCGGTGCGACGGTCGATGCCAATGACCTTGGCCTTGAATTCGCGCTTGTCGCTCAACTTGACGGTAACTTCCGCCTTGCTGTCACCGACTACGTGCGCATTGGTGAGCACATAGCCATCGCTGCTAACGATGAAACCGGAACCGATCCCCTGCCGGATGTGGGGAACGCCAGGATGGTTGGGAGGAAAACCCGGCCCCGGCGTCGGTACGCCGAAACGACGCAGGAAATCAAAGAAAGGATCGCCAGCGAAAGGATTGTCATCATCGTCGTTCGCCTGGATGGTTTGATCAACGCTGATATTGACCACGGCAGGACTGACTTTCTCGACCAAATCAGCGAAATCGGGCAGGCCACGCTGAACGGCTGCTACAGGTGCGTCGTCGGCGTGAGCTTTAGGAAGAACCGGCCCATCATCCGGAAAACAGGCGGCCAAGCCGAGAGTCAAGGCCGCAATAACGAGGTTTCTTTTCATGAATATCCCTTAGCGCAAAAGAACAAGAAGAAACTGAAATGACATCTGTTGGTTCCCTGGCATTGATACTGTAGGTGTGCTCTTAGCTACACACAAACCCGGAAAAGCTTCGTTTCATCGATGGCCTACCCGCCCATGCCCACCCAAGTTGAGATTATGGTAACAGCAGCGTCATTTGATACCGTTTCTGTTATAGGGTTCCCAATACTTTACCAAAGAATAAAAATACGGCACATAAAAGCCGTATTTTTCCTTGCATCGAACGTGTGGGCAAGGCATTTTCAAATAAAATAGCGATGTTGAGATGAGCGGCATGACTTGCTACAGTAGGGGTGTACCAGAATTTAAATGACTATAACATATTTACGCTATCTTGTAGCCTTGGCTCGTGAAAGGCACTTTGGCCGTGCGGCAGAAAAATGTCGTGTCTCACAGCCAACGCTTTCCGTTGCGATCAAGAGGCTTGAAGAAGAACTCGGCATCTTGCTTTTCGAGCGCACCGCCAACGAAGCCAGGATTACCGAAATCGGCCAGCGCATTGTGGCTCAAGCCGAAAAGGTGTTGATAGACGTTAATCATCTCCACGAAATCGCCACTATCGGCAAGGATCCGCTCGTCGGGTCGCTCCGCATGGGAGTCATCTACACCATAGGGCCATACCTATTGCCACACTTGATCCCGAGGGTGCACCAGCGTGCCCCGCACATGGCACTCATCATCCAGGAAAACTACACGGCTCACCTGGCCGAGGCTCTTAAGCGCGGTGAACTAGATGTTATTATTATTAGTTTGCCATTTGCTGAGCCTGGCGTCGTTACGCAACCGCTGTATGATGAGCCTTTCCGTGTGTTGTTACCTACCCAGCACTCATGGGTCAAACAAAAGGAAATCACCCCTGGGATGCTCGCCGACGAACAACTGCTGCTGCTTGGGGCAGGCAACTGTTTCCGCGACCAAGTCTTAGAAGTCTGCCCGGAATGCCAGAGCATCAGCGGCCTGCAACGCACGCTTGAAGGCAGTTCGCTCGAAACCATCCGCCACATGGTTTCCACCGGCTTAGGCGTAACGGTGTTGCCAAGTACTGCGGCGGATGGAGCAGAGGCCAATAACCCGCTCGTGAAGGTTCGTCCCTTCACCCATCCTGAACCCGTGCGCCGGATAGCCTTGGCCTGGCGTGTGACTTATCCGCACGGTAAGGTGATCGACATGCTTCGCATGGCGATTCTGGGCTGCTCGCTGCCTGGAGTGCGTCCAATCGGATCTGCGTTGGCAGGTAAACACGTGCCGGACACCAATTCCTAGAATGGGACAACGGGCTAAAACAGGGTAAGCGGTATGAACTGACTGCTCCCTTCTGAGTCCAATCGGGGAGTTCCCAGTGCAGGGAGTCGGATCGGTTCAAAAATTGTACGACACGTGAAAAAAGCCCTCCTTTTGGTGACACCAGCAGAGTAACGTGACAACTCCTATGATTTACGCTTTTATGCATATTACGCGACGCGCAATATTAAAAATGCGTATAATCGTAAAGAATAATTTCTTACTAAGAGGGAAACCCATGAGAGGCGTTGTTCGCCAGTCCAACGGCATCTATATCGTTGACTCGGGTTACAGTAGTCAGTCGAAGGTAGCTGCCGTTTATTTTGTTGTCGACCATGGGCGGGTTGCGATCGTTGATACCGGAAGCAATACGTCAGTTCCGCGTATCCTTTCCACGCTTGCCTACCTGAACATCGTCCCTGAAGCCGTCGAATGGGTGATATCCACCCACCTGCATCTCGACCATGGCGGGGGCGTGGGCAGTTTGATGTGCGCGTTACCGCACGCCCGTGTGGCTATTCACTCGAGCGCTGCAAACCAATTAGCATATCCTGATCAGACATGGGAGAACACCATCAAACTTTTCGGATGGGAACAATCCTTCCGCCCGTATGGCTACCTGACGCCAGTGGATGAGCAGCGCATCGTCCCTGCCCGCGATGGCCTGGTATTGCCCCTCGGTGACCGTGTGTTGAGGCTTCTTCATACGCCTGGCCATACCCACCATCATATTGTGGTATGGGACGAGAGCGCGAACGCCTTCTTCGCTGGCGACGCTTTTGGGATTTCGTACCGCGAATTCGACGTCAGCAAACGCTCGTTTGTCTTTCCATCCTCCCCATTTGCTCAGTTTGACCCCATAGCGATGATCGAGTCTATCGCCCGCATGGCTGCTCATAACCCGGAAGCAATATATCTCTCCCACTACGGCAAGGTTACAGGTATCGAGCGCCTGGCAAACGACCTATTCCGTCTGATCCACGCCCAGGTAGCGGTTGCGCAGGCGGCACGTGGCAGCGGGCTTGCACGCCACACCGAGATCCTTTCCGGCCTGGAAGAACTCGTGCGCGAGGAGTGTGCCCGGCAACAATGGGCAATCAATGAAGAAATCTCGCTAAACTTGCTGCGGCCAGACCTCTGCCTTAATGTTCAAGGGCTGGAAATATGGCTAGACAGCCTCCACGAAAAACGTGCAATCAAGGAAGCGGCGATGAAAGAAGAAATGAGCCTGATGGCTGTTGCTGCGGCTTAAGGCAGGTACGCTGCACTTTTCTTGAAATCACCCCAATCCTGCGGGGCTTTGGATACGCGGTAAGATTACACCTGTTTTAAGGGGATGCCCCAGTTTGGTAGCCAGGGAACCCTTAATGTGTACTTACCTGTTTTCCAACTGTGCCCGATTATTTTCCCATTCCTCCGGATGTCGATCCCAAACGCCGTTTCGGCGGCCTTGAACGGCTGTATGGCGAAGGGACGGTTACACGTCTTGCGGCCGCGCGGGTAGCGGTAGTCGGGATTGGCGGCGTGGGCTGTTGGGTAGCCGAAGCATTAGCGCGTAGCGGCATAGGTATGCTAAAACTAATTGACCCCGACAATCTCGTCGAGTCCAACATCAACCGACAAATCCACGCGTTCGATAGCACGCTTGGACAGGCCAAGGTCACGGCAATGGCGGCGCGGGTTGGCAGCATCCACCCACAATGCCGCGTAGAGGTGGTCGAAGATTTCCTGACTCCGGAAAATGCCGCAACGCTGCTTTGCAATATCGACCTCGTGGTCGATGCCATCGACCACGTGCGCGCCAAGGCCGCCATCGCTGTCCATTGTTGTCAAACGCGCCTGCCGCTGCTGATGGCAGGCGGGGCAGGCGGCAAAACCGACCCGCGCCAGATACGGGTTGAAGACTTGGCGCTCACCACGCAGGATCCGCTGCTCTCCAAGGTTAGGGCCCGCTTACGCCGCGAGTACGGTTTTACGCACGAACCCGGCAAGAAATTTGGTATCGAAACGGTGACTTCAAATGAACCCTTACGACAACCCACGACATGTAGCGCAAGGCCACAGGGTTTGTCGTGCGCCGGTTACGGTTCCAGCATGGCTATGACGGCCGGCATCGCCATGT
This sequence comes from Betaproteobacteria bacterium, assembly GCA_009781085.1. Taxonomy (GTDB): domain Bacteria; phylum Pseudomonadota; class Gammaproteobacteria; order Burkholderiales; family Rhodocyclaceae; genus WRNU01. The sequence goes on along the minus strand of WQYV01000020.1, from coordinate 26,487 downwards.
TCATTGCGGCGCGGGTACTTGAACGACTGCTGCGGCCCACAGCAGGTGTTAGCGCCCCTCCGGCAAAACGACCAGGGAATATGTGAACGAGCGGAGAGGAAGTAGGCGTCATGGGAGTTGGTGGTGTTGCAGGAGGCGGATGGGGGCGGCCACCGCCTTTTGGCCGCTCGAACCCTTTTGGAGGCGGTATAAAAGGTTCGATCTCATACGTTTTACCATGCTTCTCACAATCGGCAACGACCTTTTCAGCGCGATCTTTATAGTCACCAAACCCGTTCCCAGGTGTTCCTTCTCCGACCGCACCCTGATTTGGGTCGAGTGGGATACTGCGCGAAAACATCAAGGAACTGGCATTGTAAAAACCCTGCCCTGCCGCTTTAGGGTCTCCTCCTGTCCAGCGATAGAGCATCTTGGCCTCACCCCAATAAACGACAACTTCCTTTTTCACGGATCCTTTCTTCTTCCCTTGCTGGTGGGGCGGAAATTCGTAACCTACGGCGCAAAAATGGTTTTTGGCCTTGAAACTGTCATCATTCCTGCCAATGATCAGATTCTTAATCTCCATCTCTATAATGCTGAAAACATATTCTCGTTCGAAATCAAAATGCTTGACGGGATAAGGTTGGCTGAAAATGAAAGAGGAGAAATCTTCCTGTTCTGGCTGTACCGGTTCCGCGTTCGCCACTTCCCCAGTATCCTGCTTTGCCTGTCCGTCCAGCGCGGTTGGCGCAGCCGGTATGGTTGGCGCGGCTGGTGTAGTTGGCGCAGCCAGTTCGACCGGAGAGTCCCGGTCTTTCAATCCTCCGTGCAACAGGAGAGAAATCAGGAACAGCAACGCGAAAATCGAAAGCAGTCTCATTCAATCCTCATCTGTCTGCCCTTTCCCGGTCATGCGGTTGGCCAGCTTGACGACCCTACCCTCACCGGTTCAATAGGTTATTTTAGCTTCGGGCAGCGGAAAATCCAACGATGGACAGGATTGGGCAATATGCACGTACCTATACAAAAAGATGCGCCATATAGTGGTTTCGTTTTTGCCTTACAATGAATGGTTCCTCCCTTCTGCCCCTGCGTTTACTTTTTCCATGATGCACTACGAACATCTGTTGTATGAAGCCAAATTCTGCCCACCGCGGAATTTTGCCGTCCGCGTGGCGGAGATGCCGCGCCCGTTGGTTTTTACCAATGGCTGCTTCGACATCCTCCATCGTGGGCACGTAACTTATCTCTCCCGTGCGCGCGCACTAGGCGCATCGCTCGTGGTGGCGCTCAATAGCGACGACTCGGTGAGAAAGCTTGGCAAGGGGGAGGGACGCCCGCTGAATTCGCTGGAAGATCGCATGGCGGTCATTGCCGCGCTGGGAAGCGTCGATCTCGTGACGTGGTTTGAAGAGGAGACGCCGCTCGCCCGGATCGTTGAATCCCGTCCCGATGTGCTGACCAAAGGAGGAGACTGGGCTGTTGATGCCATCGTCGGTGCAATCGAGGTGCGTGCCTGGGGCGGCAGCGTGCTTCCGATCCCGTTCGAATTCGAACGTTCAACGACCGCGCTCGTTGAACGTATCCGCAATATGCACGCCTGCCACGGATGAGCCACGACGCTCACAGCATCCTCACGCGTGTTTTCGGTTACAACGCATTTCGCGGCGACCAACAGGCAATCATCGGGCACGTCGCTTCTGGGGGCGATGCGCTGGTACTGATGCCCACAGGGGGCGGCAAGTCGCTATGTTATCAGGTTCCTGCCTTGATGCGACCAGGAACAGCCATCGTGGTTTCGCCATTGATCGCGCTCATGCACGACCAGGTAAGCGCACTCCAGGAAGCGGGTGCAGCAGCGGAATACCTCAATTCCAGCCTCGACCTGGAATCTTTGAGAGCCACTGAACAGGCGCTGCGTGCGGGCAACCTCGACCTTCTTTATGTTGCACCCGAGCGCCTGATGACACCCCGGTTCCTCGATTTGCTCGACCATTTGCGCGATACTGAACGGCTCGCGCTGTTCGCTATCGACGAGGCACATTGCGTTTCGCACTGGGGACATGATTTCCGCCCCGAATACCTGCAATTGTCGATCCTGCCGGAACGCTATCCGGCCATCCCGCGCATCGCGCTCACAGCCACCGCCGATCGCCAGACCCGCGACGAAATCATCCAGCGGTTGCATTTGGGCACGGCGCGGTGTTTTATTTCTAGTTTCGACCGCCCCAACATTCATTACACGATCGTCGAAAAAACCGATGCACGCCGCCAATTGCTCAATTTTATCCGCAACGAAGTTCATTCCCAGTTCTCGCGTGCGGCAGGCATTGTCTATTGTCTCTCAAGGCGCAAAGTAGAGGAAACAGCCGCGTGGCTACAAGAGCATGGCATCGCAGCGCTGCCTTATCATGCAGGATTGCCCACGGAGATACGGGCGGCGCACCAAGGGCGTTTTCTGCGTGAAGACGGCCTAGTGATGGTGGCAACGATTGCGTTCGGCATGGGGATCGACAAACCGGACGTGCGCTTTGTGGCGCATCTCGACCTACCACGCTCGATCGAGGGCTATTATCAGGAGACGGGCCGGGCAGGCCGCGACGGTTTACCCGCACGTGCATGGATGACCTGGAGCGCGGGAGACGTAGTCCAGCAGCGCTGGATGATCGACTCGGGCGAAAGCGAAGCCGACATGGATTACGAGACTTACCGGCGGCTCGCCCGCAACCGGCTCGATGCCCTTGCGGGGCTGGCTGAAACCACGGCCTGCCGCCGCCAGCAGTTGCTCGCTTATTTTGGCGAAGAGGCCGCCGCGTCCTGTGGCAATTGCGACAATTGCGCCGACCCACCCCAGACTTGGGATGCCACCGAAGCCGCACGTAAGGCTTTATCCTGCGTGTATCGCACCGGCCAGCGCTATGGAGCCGGCCACCTGATCGATGTGCTGCGCGGCGAACTGACCGACAGGGTGCGGGAAAAAGGCCACGAAGGGTTGAGCACCTTCGGCATCGGCCGCGACCTCGACGAAAAACACTGGCGCATGGTCTTCCGGCAACTCGTAGCACACGATTTCGTTTGTGTTGACCATGAACGTTATAACGCGCTGGTACTCACCGAAACCGCCCGTCCGTTACTGCGAGGCGAAGCTGGCCTCTTTGTCAGGTTGCCGCCTGAAAAACTTCACAGGTCGAAAAGACAGCGTAAAAATACCCTGCGCGAACGTAACATCCCTGGCGGCGTGCCCACCACGCTTTTCGAACGCCTGCGGGCTTGGCGCACCGACACCGCCCAAGCCCGCAATGTGCCCGTTTATGTCATCTTCCACGACACTACCTTGCGCGACATCGCCATCGTCCGCCCGACGACGCTGGCTGGCCTGCGCCAAATTTCTGGGATCGGTGAGCGCAAGCTGGAAGCCTACGGCAAAGAGATATTGGAGATCGTCGCAGCGTGTGGATAGGAGTCGAGAGGATCAGCCCCCGTTTTTGCCCGGTTGCCCCGTCTGGGACCCTACCTGGCGTCCAGACAGGGATTCGCCTAGCCAGTCGTCGAAAGGCTTTGGGTTCTTGATTAGTTTGTTAGCTTGCTTGTAGGCGCGTTCGAGATTGCCCCTCATTGATTGGGTCTGTGTATTCGTATCACCAAACTTGGTGAGATAAATCCGGTAGGCTTCAAGGTAACCGGAAACGGCTTTGTCATACTGCCCCCGGTTCATGTACGTCATGGCCATGTTGCCGTAAGATTTCCCCGTGGAGGGGTGTTCCTTGCCAAAAACTTTCTCGTTGACGAGCATTGCCTTTCTGGCCCATCCTTCCGCCTCATCGTAATTTCGCATCCTAGAATAGACCCAGGCCATATTGGTGTAGGCAGCGGCAGTATTGGGATGGTCTTCACCAACCGTTTTTTCAAAAACCGCTATGGCTTTCCGTAAATTTCCCAGTGCACTTTTGTTGTCACCCAATCTGGCTTCGGCTACGGCAATATTGCTGTATGTTGCCGCCGTGGAGTAATGGTCTTTGCCAAAAACCTTTTCTTGGTCTTCCAGGGTTTTTTTGTACCAAATCTCTGCCTGTTTGTAATCGCCCTTTTTGTTATACAACCCAGCAATGTCATTGCGTGTTCCTATAGCGACGGGATGTTGCTTCCCTAGGCTTTTTTCCTCCTCCGCCAATGCTTGCTTGTACGATTTCAATGCGTTCTCGTAGTCACCCTGCCCAGAATACTTAAGGGCGGCGTTGCGATGGATAGAAACCGTTTCGATGCTTTCGTCGTCTTGAATCGGCACGGCTTTTAGCCTCCAGTCCTGCGCTCGACCCTGGTCACCCGTAAGCTGGTGTATGGCAGCAATCCTGTCGTAGATTGCCACCACAGAGGGATGGTTTGCGCCTAATGCTTTTTCGCGGGTCGCCAGTGCCCTGTTATACCAATCCAGCGCGGCCGGGTAATTACCCTGGTTCTCATAGACGGCGGCAATATCCCCACAAGCCTCTGCCACTTCAAGGCTTTCCGTACCCAAGATATTTTCCCGAATCGCAAGCGACTTTTGATACCAACCCAACGCCTTTTCATTGTCACCGAGACGGTAAAGCGTAAAACCTAGGTTCCTGTAAATCGTGGCGCTATCGGGATTGTCGCTGCCCAGCTCTTTTTCAGCGATTTCGGCGGCTTGGGTCAGGAAATTACGGGCATCCGCGTATTTTCCCATGTCGATGTATACAAGGCCAATTTCGTTTCTGTAACGGGCAGAATCTTTATTTTGCTCACCCATCGCCGCGATAGAACCCAATAGAGCCTTTTTATAGTGATTCAATGCCTCGGTATAACGATGCTGGTCAGCATACCTTTTCGCAAGCCGCGTTTCTTGGGCAATTTCCTTGGTAGCAGCGACGTCGTTGAGGTTGTTCAAAACGAGCTTTCGCATGACGGTCACCTTGTCGCGAAGCCCCGTCACCGAAGGATGGCTCGCATCCAAAGCATTCTCGCGGATCGTCAGTGCCCTGCCATACCAAGCCAGCGCAGAAAAGTAATCGCTCAAGACCTCACTTTCATAGATGGAAGCAATATCCACGCAAATATCAGCCGCCTCAGGGCTTTCTGCGCCAAAAACGTTCTCTCGCACCGCAAGTGCCTTCTCATACCAATCCAGTGCCTGTTCTGGACGGCCAAGGCGGTAAAGCGCTAAACCCAGGTTCCTGTAGATATCGGCACTTTCGGAATCATTGCCGCCCGATCCTCTCCTAACGGCCCCAGCGGCCTGCGCCAGGATATCGCGAGCCTCCGGATACTTCTCCATGCTCAGATATACAATGCCAATCTCTTTCCTGAAGCGGACAGTATCCTTATGTTGCTCGCCGTTTATCTTGACAGAATTTAAAAGCGCCTTTTGATAGTGATCCAGTGCTTCAGCATAGCGTTTCTGGTCAGCATATTTTTTCGCAACCTGCTCTTCGCTGGCGATTTCCTTGGCAACGGTAGCGTTGTTGGCATGGGCATTTGGGCCAAGTGTTCCCAAAACAGTTGCCAGCGCAAGAGCCATCAGGGCACGCGAGCGCAGTGTCGGTTTAATGATGGGCATGATCCTGTCCCTCTCCAAAATTACCAACCTTATAAAAACAAAACACAGCCTGGAAAAAATGATGGGTGAGCTATTGGATTCTAACGCGTTCCACGTTCGATTAGTTCGATCTTATAGCCGTTCGGGTCTTCGACGAAAGCAATGACGGTTGTGCCGTGCTTCATCGGCCCAGCCTCGCGCACGACCTTGCCGCCACGACCACGGATACCGTCACAGGCTTTTTTGGCATCATCGACTTCCAGCGCGATATGGCCGAAAGCCGTGCCCGGTTCGTAGCAATCGACGTCCCAGTTGTAGGTGAGTTCAATAACTGCGCCTTCGTCCTCGTCCTGGTAGCCGACAAAAGCGAGGGTAAAACGGCCTTCGGGGTAATCCTGTTTCCGCAGCAACCGCATACCGAGTACATCGGTGTAGAAAGATAGGGAACGGTCGAGGTCGCCGACCCTCAGCATCGTGTGAAGCACTCTCATTTTTCAATCCTTTTACGTCACCCTGGCCTAAAGGCCGAGGATTCTTCGATACGGTTTAGGGAAGCCTTCGGCTCCATAAACGGTTGTCTCACTAACCCTGTCATGAATAACGGGCGCTCGACGCGTGTTCATGATTCAGCCCTCATGGCGTGCCAACGGTTATATCCCCGGAAGCAGCTCTGGGCTCGGGGTCGAGCATAGTGACTCCGCGTTCAAAGCGCTCGCGGCGCAGGGCTTCGAGCAGGAAATGGACGAAGGCCAGCCCGGAAAATGCCGGGGCAACGACGTTGGCAACCGGCACGTAAGCCAGCAGGAAAGTTCCACCGCCCAACAGCAGCATTTGGGGACGAAGCCCTTGGCGCAGGCGAACGAGTTCGTCCCGGTCAGCATGATGCATCAGAGCGTCGTAACCGAAAATGCGCTGGTTGAGCCAACCCATCCCCAGTATCGGCGCAACCAGCGCCACTCCGGGAATAAGCCATAGCGGCAGCGATAAAGCCATGATCAGCGCGAACCACAACAAAGCCGCCAGGGTATTGCCGATGCTGCCCATGTTGGAGCCACCGTGCCGCCGTTCGAGGTCGGCGTAATCGCGCTGGGCGACGCGGTCAAGCATCAGCGGCAGGGCTACCGTAGCGACGAGTGCCGCCGTTGTCACGTAGAAGAGGGGTACGAATGCAAGCACCACGAGCAGCTTGACAAAAACTAGCACAATGCCCGCTACCCACATCGAGGTACTGACCTGGTTGCCAACCCAACCAAACTCCTTGATGTATCCCATGATGGTATCGACGGCTACAGCCCAGGAGAACACCGCTATGGTGACCCACAGCAGCGCCGAAACGATACCCGGCCAGATGAGGTGGCCAAAGACATCCAGCCGTGCAAGACTGCGCATTGAACGTCCGATTGCAATGAATATGCTTCGCATGGCGTTTTCCCTTCACCGCAGGCCAGGGACGCCGCCCATCATGCCTTTCATGGCGCGCATCATTTTGCCGATGCCGCCCTTGGAGAATTGCTTCATGACTTTCTGCGTCTGCTCGAACTGGTTGAGCAGGCGATTGACTTCTTGGACGCTCACGCCCGCCCCAGCGGCAACACGGCGCTTGCGGCTGGCCTTGAGGAGTTCGGGGCGGGAACGTTCGAGCAGGGTCATGGAGTTGATGATGCCTTCGATGCGCGCAATGGCTTTTTCCTCGACGCCGCCCTGCAACTGACCGGCAGCTTGCGTGAATTGCGCCGGGAGTTTGTCGAGAAGCGAGGAAATGCCGCCCATGTTGCGCATCTGCCCGATTTGCGCCTTGAAATCGTTGAGGTCGAACCCTTTACCACTCTTAAGTTTGCGTGCAAGTTCGACGGCCTTTTCTTCGTCGACGCGGCGGCGGGCATCTTCGACCAGGCCGAGGATGTCGCCCATACCAAGGATGCGGCTTGCCATACGATCCGGATGAAATGGTTCGAGTCCGGAGAGCTTTTCACCGATACCGGCGAATTTCAGCGGCTTGCCGGTAATATGGCGCACCGACAGCGCCGCGCCGCCGCGTGCGTCGCCGTCGAGCTTGGTTAGCACCACACCGGTCAGCGGCAAGGCCTCGTTGAAGGCGCGGGCGGTGTTGACCGCATCCTGTCCAAGCATGGCATCGACGACGAACAGGGTTTCTATCGGATCTAGCACCGCGTGCAGGGCGCGGATTTCATCCATCATCGCTGCGTCGATCGCCAGCCGCCCAGCAGTGTCGACGAGCAATACTTCGTGGTGATGCTTGCGGGCGAAGTCAAACGCGGCAAGCGCGATGTCCACGGGCTTCTGACCAACATGCGAAGCGAAGAAATCGGCTCCTGCCTGTGCAGCCACGGTTTTGAGCTGTTCGATGGCCGCCGGGCGGTAAACATCAGTGGAGACAGTCAGCACTTTTTTCTTCTGCTCTTCGCGCAATAGGCGGGCAAGCTTGCCGACGGTGGTGGTTTTGCCCGCCCCCTGCAAGCCAGCCATCAGCACGACCGCCGGGGGCTGCGTCGCTAGGTTGAGCCCCTGGTGAGAGCCGCCCATGAGCATGCGCAATTCGTCATGCACTACACCGACGAGTGCCTGTCCGGGAGTAAGCGACCCGACGACTTCCTGCCCAACTGCTTTTTCTTTGACTCTGGAGATGAATTCCTTGACCACCGGCAGGGCGACATCGGCTTCGAGCAGAGCCATGCGCACTTCGCGCATTGCCTCCTGGATGTTGTCTTCGGTAAGACGCGCCTGACCGCGAAGGGTTTTGACGACTTTCGAGAGACGTTGAGTAAGATTGTCGAGCATATAAATTCCACATAGCCGCTAGGCAGGCAATTTGGCTGAAAATGGCGGGATTGGGGTAAACTGAACCGATCCTATGAGGCCAATTCTACTGCATCTCCATCTTATTCCCGCCGCGCTCTATGCCGTACTTGGGCTTTATTTCTGGCGCGCACGATCAGCCAACCCCGCTGCATCGGGCAAACCGGTTTCGAGTATGGCACGCTTCGAGCGCGTGCTGCTCGTCCTCGCCCTGCTTGTGCACAGCTTTGCGCTGTACGCGGAGATTTTCCCCAAGGGCGAGATGCGTTTCGGCCCTAGCATCGCGTTCTCGCTTGCGGTATGGCTGTCAATCTGCTTCTACTGGGTGGAGACGCTGTACAACCGGCTCGACGGCCTACGCGTCATCGTGCTGCCCGCAGGCGTGCTGGCATGTTTGCTGGTAGTATTTTTTCCTTACAGTAAAGCGCTTCCCAACGACAATATCGCTTCACCTATTTTCTGCGTTCATCTCATCATCGCCATGCTGGCGTGCAGCCTGTTCATGCTCGCTCTCCTGCATGCAATGCTGATGGCAATGGCCACAAAACAATTGCACCATGCCCATCTTTCAAAGGCACTGGCAAACCTGCCGCCTCTGCTGACGATGGAGGCGCTGCTTTTCCGGCTGATCGGCACCGCCTTCATGCTGCTCACGCTGACCCTGCTAACAGGGGTCATCCTCTTTGGGACGGCTTTCCCATTCGACTACAAGAGCGTTAAGAGCGTTTTTGCCACGATTTCGTGGCTCCTGTTCGGCATACTTCTGATCGGCCGTCATTTTCGTGGCTGGCGTGGCCGCGTCGCCCTGCGCTGGACGCTGGCCGGATTCGTTGCCCTGTTCATTACCGTAATGCTGGCCATTGGTAGCAGGTTCGTGATAGAAGTCCTGCTGCATAGATAAGGCTTGGCGGTACGGTTAACAAGCTGCGATGTGATGCGCACATTGCGCTTTACTTTCGATATTACGCAGCCAGAACCTACGACCTCATCTAATTAAATGAGCGGGAAATGGCAGCCAACCCACAAACCACATTAAGCGGGCTTGCCCGGGCACTCATCCAGAAAAAACGTTTATCCGAAGCAGATGCCATCGCGTGCACTACCAGCGATGGACTGACGAATGCTTTTCTGCACGAAGTTACGCAACGCAAATTGTTGAGCGCCCGTGATATTGCTCATTTCGCTTCTGAAACTTTCGGTTATCCCCTGCTCGACATTGCTGCAGTCAACCAGGACTTCCTGCCCAATAAGGTCATCGATACCAACCTGGTGCGCAAACATCAAGTCATTGCCCTGTCGCAGCGCACCAACCCAAACCGCCTGGTTCTGGCCGTCGCTGACCCGTCGAACATGCGAGTATTCGATGAAATCCGCTTTCAGACGGGCATGCAACTTGAACTTGTTATTGCTGAGGTCGACAAACTCGCAAAACTCGTCGAACGGGTAGGGTCTTCCGCCAAGGAAACGCTGGAGAAACTCAGTATTGAGGGCGAGTTAGGCACGCTGGATGTCGCGCTTGAAAGCAAAACAGAGGATTCGGCTGCCGCCTCCGAAGTCGACGATGCCCCAATCGTCAAATTCATTCAAAAAGTATTAGTCGACGCGATTAACGAAGGGGCTTCCGACATCCATTTCGAACCTTATGAAAAGTATTACCGTATCCGCGTCCGAACCGATGGCATATTGCATGAAATCGCCCAGCCACCCTTGGTTTTGAAGGAAAAGATCGCCGCCCGGATCAAGGTTATCTCGCGGTTGGACATTTCCGAAAAGCGGGTTCCGCAGGACGGGCGGACAAAGCTCATCCTGTCCAAGAGCAAGGCCATCGACTTCCGGGTTTCCACCCTGCCGACGCTGCACGGCGAGAAAATCGTCATGCGTATCCTGGATTCGAGTTCGGCCATGCTGGGCATCGAGGCGCTCGGCTACGAACCGGAGCAGAAACAGGCGCTACTCGAAGCCATCGGGCGGCCTTACGGCATGATTCTTGTCACAGGTCCGACAGGTGCAGGCAAGACGGTTTCGCTCTACACCTGCCTCAGCATCCTCAACCAGCCGGGAACCAATATCTCGACTGCCGAAGACCCAGCAGAAATCAACCTCGCCGGGATTAACCAGGTCAACGTCAACGAAAAGACAGGGCTAACTTTTGCCTCAGCCCTGCGCGCCTTCCTGCGGCAAGACCCGGACATCATCATGGTCGGTGAAATCCGTGACTTGGAAACCGCCGAAATCGCGGTCAAGGCGGCACAAACCGGGCATCTGGTACTTTCCACCCTGCACACGAACGATGCGCCAAGCACGCTTGAACGGCTGAAGAATATGGGGGTTGCGCCGTTCAACATCGCTTCGTCGGTCATCATGATTACGGCACAACGTCTGGCGCGCCGCCTGTGCTCATGCAAGAGGCCAGTCAATATTCCCATCGAGTCGCTGCTGCAAGCGGGTTTTCGCGCCGATGACCTCGACAGTGACTGGCAACCCTATGGGCCTGGAGGGTGCGACCGTTGCAAGGGGAGCGGCTACAAGGGTCGCGTAGGCATCTATCAGGTCATGCCGGTCAGCGAAGAAATCGCCCACATCATCATGACCGGTGGAAACTCAATGGATATCGCCGCCCAAGCCGAAATGGAAGGGGTCAGCGACTTGCGCCGCTCCGGCCTGCTCAAGGTCCGGCAGGGGATCACTTCCCTCGAAGAAGTCTTGGCTGCGACAAACGAGTGACCAGATAACTGCACACAAAACAACACAAAGCGCGCACGGAGAACCCCAACCATGACAACAGTAGCCAGCCACTCATCACGAGCCGCCCGCCGCCCACAGGGCGGTGCAAAGGAAAATCTTTACGCCTGGGAGGGCAAGGACAGGACAGGCAAGGTCGTTCGCGGCGAAATGCGGGCGACCAGCGACGCTGTCGTCAAATCCTCGCTACGCCGCCAAGGCATGACTCCCACGAAGGTCAAAAAACAAGCAATTTCCCGCGGGCGCAAGGTATCAGACAAGGAGATCGCACTTTTTACCCGCCAGTTGGCGACAATGATGAAATCGGGTGTCCCGTTGCTCCAAGCGTTCGACATCGGCATCAAAGGTGCGGGGAATCCTAGCCTTTCCCGGTTGCTCAACGAAGTCCGCGGGGAAGTCGAAACAGGTTCCAGTCTGTCGCAGGCGTTTTCCAAGTTCCCGGCACATTTCGACAAACTGTTCTGCAACCTGATTGCTGCGGGGGAGCAAGCCGGTATCCTGGATTCCATCCTTGACCGTCTGGCGGCCTACAAAGAAAAAATCCTCGCAATCAAAAGCAAGATCAAGTCGGCGCTGTTCTACCCAAGCGCCATCATCATCATTTCGGCGCTGGTCATCTCCATCATCATGATTCGGGTGATTCCCACATTCAAAGAGGTTTTCGCCAGTTTCGGGGTAGGACTACCCGCACCGACAATGGTGGTTATCGGTATTTCCGATTTCTTCGTCGGATATTGGTGGCTCATTTTCGGCTTGCTGGGCGCGGTTGCCACAGTGACCGCCTCGACTTACAAACGGTCGATACCTATGCAGATTGCGGTTGACCGTATTGTGCTCAAACTGCCGGTCATTGGTAACATTGTCCGCAAAGCCACCATCGCACGCTGGTCACGGACATTGTCGACAATGTTTTCCGCCGGTGTGCCGCTGGTCGAAGCCCTGGATTCCGTGGGTGCTGCTTCGGGCAATCATTTGTTCATGCTCACCACACGTAATATTCAGAGCGAGGTCAGTACCGGACTGAGTCTGAACATGTCCATGCAAAATTCTGGTATGTTCCCGCCCATGGTCATCCAGATGGTATCCATTGGCGAAGAAGCGGGCCAACTCGATCATATGCTCTCCAAAGTAGCCGATTTTTACGATCAGGAAGTCGACGACGCGGTCGCTGCCATGTCCTCCTTGTTGGAGCCTATCATCATGGTTTTCCTTGGTGTGATCATCGGTGGGTTGGTCATAGCCATGTACCTGCCAATCCTCAAACTCGGTGCTGTTGCCTGACGACATGCCTGTTTTCTTCGACGACCCACTCGCGCTCATTCCGCTCGTCATGCTGCTTGGCCTTTTCATCGGCAGTTGCCTCAATGTCGTCATCGCCCGTCTGCCCGTAATGATGGAGCGCGAATGGCAGGCAGAAATGGCCGAGTCCCGGGGCGATGCTGTTGCCAAGGGCGAACGGTTCAACCTCGCCACGCCGCGCTCGCGTTGCCCACATTGCGGGCACACGATTTCGGCACTGGAAAACATCCCGCTCGCAAGTTTCCTGTTTTTGCGCGGGCGCTGCCGCCACTGCCGGGCAGCCATCAGTGTCCGCTACCCACTGGTGGAATCCTTGACGGCAGTGCTCTCCGCCTATGTGGCCTGGCGCTTCGGTTACAGCCCGGTCATGGTAGGTGCGCTGGTTTTTGCCTGGGTCATGATTGCGTTGGCCTTCATCGATCTTGATACCCACCTGTTGCCCGACAGCCTGACCCTACCCCTGTTGTGGATGGGCCTGATCTTTAACCTGCTGACGGACAACGTCCCCCTCAAAGATGCCGTCATCGGAGCCGTGGCTGGGTATCTTTTCCTGTGGTCGGTGTACTGGCTGTTCAAGCTCGTAACCGGCAAGGAAGGCATGGGATACGGTGATTTCAAGCTGCTCGCGGCCATCGGCGCATGGTTGGGCTGGCAGGCGCTGCCGCTGACCATCGTACTAGCATCCGTCACTGGCGCGCTGTTTGGGATCGGGCTAACCGTATTCGGCCGTCACTGGCGCAACACGCCGATACCCTTCGGACCTTTTCTCGCCGTCGCGGGGTTGGTCGCCCTGCTTCAAGGCAAGACGCTCAACACACTCCTGCCCATTTTCTCTGTGCCTGTCTATTGAACACGCGGCATACGCCCCCATTTTACGTGCAGTGCTGCGTGCGCGCGCGCCTTACGCTAAACTCACCGACCCTGCTTCAAGGAGGAACACATGCCAATCTATGAATACCGTTGCGAACAATGCGGGTTCCAGAAAGACCATCTTCAGAAAATGGGCGATCTTGTACTCACCGTTTGCCCATCCTGCAACAGCGACCGCTACGTCAGGCAACTCTCGGCGGCGGGCTTCCAACTCAAGGGCAGCGGTTGGTACGCTACCGATTTCAAGTGCGCCGCAGGCAACGGCGGAAAGGCTCCGGCAACGGATGCTCCTGCACCCCCATGCGCCAGCGGTTGCGCCTGCCATTCGTCCTGATCATGCAGATAGGATTTTCTGGCATGAAGCGTTATTTCATCACCGGGCTGTTGATCTGGATACCCCTGTCCGTCACCTTCGCAGTGCTGGCATGGATAGTCAGCACACTGGACGGCTGGATCATGCCTTGGCTGCCAGAGAGTTTGGATCCAACAAAACTCCTCGGTTTCCACATTCCTGGGTTGGGCGTGCTGCTGTTCGCCTTCATCCTGTTTGCTACCGGCGTCATTGGTGCAAATGTCCTCGGGCAAAGAGTCGTGCGCTTCTGGGAGTCGCTGCTGGCACGTATCCCGGTGGTCAAATCCCTCTACAACAGCATCAAGCAGGTCTCGGACACACTTTTCTCCGACAATGGCAAGGCTTTCAGCAAAGCACTGCTGGTGCAATACCCACGCGAAGGCATCTGGACGATTGCCTTCCTGACAGGAACCCCTGGCGATGACATTGCCCAGCGGCTTGGCGGCGGCTACGTCAGCGTCTATGTCCCCACCACGCCCAACCCGACTTCCGGGTTCTTCCTGATGCTGCCATCAAAGGATGTCATCGAACTCGACATGAGCGTAGATGAGGCGCTCAAATACATTATCTCGATGGGGGTGGTTGCACCCCCGTCGCGCACGCCGGAAACCAGCATACTCCTTCTCGATTAAGTTAAGACTTTGGAAATTTTCTCATGCGGACTCACTTTTGCGGCCAAGTCACGGCTGATCATCTCGACCAGACAGTCACTCTTTGCGGATGGGTTCACCGCCGCCGCGACCATGGCGGTGTCATCTTTATTGACCTTCGGGACATTGCAGGGCTGGCGCAAGTCGTGTGCGACCCGGATCGCCCAGACATGTTCAAGGTCGCCGAATCGATCCGCAACGAGTTTTGTCTGAAAATCACGGGCAAGGTACGCCGCCGCCCGGCAGGGACGGAAAACCCAAGCCTTGCTTCCGGCAAAATCGAAGTGCTGTGCCACGACATCGAAGTCCTCAACACATCGGTTCCGCCACCCTTCCAGATTGATGACGACAATCTCTCCGAAACGGTGCGCCTGACCAACCGGGTCATCGACCTGCGCCGTCCCAAGATGCAGAACAACCTGATGCTGCGCTACAAGGCAACGATGGCTTTCCGCCGCTTTCTCGACTCCCACGGCTTCATCGACATCGAAACGCCGATGCTGACGAAAAGCACGCCCGAAGGCGCACGTGATTACCTGGTTCCTTCCCGCGTCCATGCCGGAGAGTTCTTCGCCCTACCGCAATCGCCGCAGTTGTTCAAGCAGCTTTTGATGATCGCGGGCTTCGACCGCTACTACCAGATTACAAAGTGCTTCCGCGATGAAGACCTGCGCGCTGACCGCCAACCTGAATTCACCCAAGTCGATATCGAAACGTCGTTCATGGATGTAACCGGCATCACTGGCTTGATGGAAGAGATGATCCGCTTTGTCTTCAAGGAAACGCTTGCCGTCGAATTGCCCAATCCCTTCCCGCGCATGACTTACGCAGAAGCCATGCGCCGCTATGGTTCCGACAAGCCTGATTTGCGTGTGACGCTCGAACTCACTGAAATTACCGATGCGGTCAAGGACGTTGCCTTCAAGGTGTTCTCCAGCGCAGCTAGTTCCGAAGGCCGGGTTGCGGCTATGCTCGTACCGGGGGGTGCAAGCCTCACCCGAGGCGAAATTGATGAATACACCCGTTTCGTCGGTATTTATGGTGCGAAAGGTTTAGCATATATCAAAATTAATGACGTAAATCAGGTAAACGAGCAGGGATTGCAATCCCCTATTGTCAAAAATTTGCACGAGAGTGCATTACGTGCGATTCTCGAACGCACGGGAGCCAAATCAGGTGATCTCATTTTCTTCTGTGCTGACAATACAAAAATTGTAAACGACTCGCTTGGCGCGCTCCGCACCAAACTCGGGCATGAAAAGAGATATGTTTCCGGTGCTGCTTGGTGTCCCGTGTGGGTCGTCGACTTTCCGATGTTTGAATACGACGAGGACGATAAGCGCTGGGTAGCTTGCCACCATCCTTTTACCAGCCCAAAAGAAGAACATATCGCACTTTTGAAAAGCAACCCTGGCGGATGCCTCGCCAAGGCTTACGATCTGGCGCTCAATGGCTGGGAAATCGGCGGCGGCTCAATCCGTATCCATCGCGCTGACGTGCAGGAAGCCGTATTCGAGGCACTTAATATCGGTTCAGAAGAACAGCGGGTTAAATTCGGCTTTTTGCTCGACGCTCTCAAATTCGGCGCGCCACCACACGGCGGGCTGGCTTTCGGGCTGGATCGCGTCGTGACGTTGATGACAGGTGCAGAATCCATCCGCGACGTTATCGCCTTCCCCAAGACGCAGCGCGCCCAATGCCTTCTAACCAACGCCCCTGGCGCAGTCGACGAAAAACAGCTCCGGGAACTGCATATCCGCTTGCGTCAACCTGCACCCGAAACCGGAACGAATTGATTTTATCGAAATAACGCTGGTACAAAAATAGAATCTGGGCAAAAAACCTGTGCGCTAGGATAGCACCTAACTATTGGCTTCCATCATCAAGCAGGCCGCTGAATATTGGAAGCTTGTTTGCCTTTCGGCCCTTGTGTGATCTCGAAGGAGACCTTTTCACCCTCTTTCAGAGTTTTGAAACCGCTCATGTTGATAGCGGAAAAATGAGCGAACAGGTCTTCGCTCCCATCATCAGGAGTGATGAACCCAAATCCCTTGGAATCGTTGAACCATTTGACAGTGCCAGTTGCCATTTACTTTAATCCTTCATCTTTCAAAAACGGCTTACAGTCGGAACATCTCGTTAAGCGTATTCAAGCATTCAGATTTCCCTCCCGCCTGCGGTTTGCCAGAAAAATGCAACCTCCGGCAAATTTTCATCGGGCAAGCGTTGAATGTGACTTACGCATATTTTATTTTCACGCAAATTTTTTCGTAATGTCAACGGTTTTCTGCATATTGATTCATTTCGAAGCTACACATACAACATTACGTACCGTGAAAAACATCCGGCATGCGCCTGCCTTCAGTCAGACATACTCTGCCCTAGAGATCGCCAGGAACGAAATTTCTACCTCCCCAAATGGGAGTCTGACTGGATTAAAATAGTACGTATGACCACAATCCAAAAACAGGGCGAAACCGTACTGGAAGCTCAACGTACGTGTCTTCGCCGTCCCCCGCTCTACAGGGTGCTCTTGCTCAACGACGATTTCACCCCGATGGATTTCGTCGTGGTCGTCCTGCAAAAATATTTCGCCATGGATCGCGGGCACGCAACGCAAATCATGCTTCAGGTTCATAAGGAAGGTATGGGGATGTGTGGGGTATTTACAAAAGATGTTGCGTCAACCAAGGTAGAACAGGTCATATCCTATGCACGTCAACACCAACATCCGCTAGCATGCGTGATGGAGGAAAACGAATGATTGCGCAAGAGCTTGAAGTCAGCCTGCACTTGGCCTTTGTTGAAGCACGGCAGAAGCGGCACGAATTCATCACCGTCGAGCACCTGCTGCTCGCGCTGTTGGACAACCCATCCGCCGTGCAGGTTCTTCGCGCCTGTTCAGTCAACATCGAGGGGTTGCGGCGGGAGCTGACGCAGTTCATCGACGATCACACCCCCAAAATCAGCGGCAACGACGATATCGAAACCCAGCCCACGTTTGGCTTTCAACGGGTTATCCAACGCGCAATCCTACATGTGCAGTCATCGGGAAAAAAGAAAGTCAATGGAGCCAATGTTCTGGTCGCCATTTTTGGCGAGAAAGATTCGCATGCCGTTTTTTTCCTTCAGCAACAAAACGTCTCCCGTCTCGACGTCGTAAACTACATCTCGCACGGCATCACCAAGACACCTCCGGAAGATACTGCCCCTTCCAGCCGCAACGAACAGGAAAGCCCCGAACAGGAGCAGGAGGACAAACTTCGTGGCAACGCGCTCGGATCCTATACCCATAACCTCAACCAGCAGGCATTGCAAGGTAAGATCGACCCGCTGATTGGCCGTGACAGGGAAGTCGAGCGCGTCATCCAGACCTTGTGCCGTCGCCGCAAAAATAACCCGTTGCTGGTCGGTGAGGCCGGCGTGGGTAAAACCGCCATTGCCGAAGGGTTGGCTCACCGGATCGTTGGCAAGCTCGTGCCGGAAATCCTTGAAGGTGCGCAGGTCTACGCTCTCGATATGGGGGCGTTGCTGGCTGGCACGAAATATCGCGGCGATTTCGAACAACGCATGAAGGCCGTACTTAAACAATTAGTCGAAAACAAAGACACCATTCTCTTCATCGACGAAATCCACACCCTGATTGGAGCCGGTGCGGCTTCGGGCGGCACGCTGGATGCTTCGAACCTGTTGAAACCAGCGCTTTCTACCGGTCAGTTGAAGTGCATCGGCGCAACCACCTACACTGAGTTCCGCCAGATTTTTGAAAAGGATCATGCCCTATCCCGGCGCTTCCAGAAGATCGACGTCGTCGAACCTTCGGTGGCCGAGACCGTCGAAATCCTCAAGGGCCTGAAAACCCGTTTCGAAGAACACCACGGCATCCGGTACTCGCTCTCGGCTCTGACCAGTGCCGCCGAACTGTCGGCCAAGTACATCAATGACCGCCACCTGCCTGATAAGGCCATCGACGTAATCGACGAAGCTGGCGCGGCGCAGCGCATCCTGCCCAAGTCCAAGCAGAAAAAAACCATCGGCAAGAGTGAGATTGAAGACATCATCGCCAGGATCGCCCGCATCCCGCCGCGCAGCGTCTCGCAGGACGACCGCGCTTCGCTGAAAACGCTCGACCGTGACCTTAAAAACGTCGTATTCGGGCAAGACGTCGCCATCGATGCCTTGGCAAAAGCCATCAAGATGTCGCGCTCCGGCCTGGGCAACCCACAAAAGCCCATCGGCTGCTTCCTGTTCTCGGGTCCAACCGGTGTCGGTAAGACCGAAGTTGCCCGCCAGCTTGCCTACACGATGGGCATTGAACTCGTGCGCTTCGATATGTCCGAATACATGGAACGCCATGCGGTAAGCCGCCTGATCGGCGCGCCTCCGGGTTACGTCGGTTTCGAGCAAGGGGGGCTGCTCACCGAACAAATCGTCAAGAAACCGCATTGCGTGTTGTTGCTCGACGAAATCGAAAAGGCTCACCCGGACATCTACAACATCTTGCTTCAAGTGATGGATCACGGCACGCTCACCGACAACAACGGGCGGCAAGCCGATTTCCGCAACGTCATCCTCATCATGACTACCAACGCTGGGGCCGATGCCATACAGAAAACTACTATGGGTTTCTCGGCCAAGCGCGAAATGGGCGACGAGATGGGCGAAATCAAGCGCATCTTCACTCCCGAGTTCCGTAACCGGCTCGATGCCATGATTTCGTTCAAGGCGCTCAACGGCGAAGTCATCCTACGCGTGGTCGACAAGTTCCTGACGCAGCTCGAAGGCCAATTGCACGAGAAGAAAGTCGAAGCCCATTTCACCGATGCCCTCAAATCCTGGTTGGCTGAAAAAGGCTTCGATCCAGTAATGGGCGCACGCCCAATGGCGCGGTTAATCCAAGACTTGATCCGCGCCGCGCTGGCCGATGAACTACTGTTCGGGCGGCTCGCCAACGGCGGCAAAGTGACCATTGACATCGACTTGGACAGCGAAAAGGTTAAGCTTGCTTTCGACCGCGATCCTGTTTCCGAACCTGCTGCCGTTTGAAGTGAAGGACAAATTTCAAGACGGATTCTTGTAGGGGCGGATGGCAATCCACCCGTTGTCTCACACAATCTGCCTGTGATTCTGCGGGACGATTGCTATCGTCCCCTACGGGTTTCACGATCAGAGCATCTTTGATCTGTACAGACTTGAACCAAAACCGCTCTAGGTGTCGCATCCCAGGCGCAGAAACTTTGGCTTCATCTGAACCTGAAAATAGCTAAGCCACCAGAAGGTGGCCTGGCCATTTTCAGTGCATGCGGTCAGCGTTTGCTTCGCCCGCCTCCTTTTCCGGATTTACCTGACCCATCCTTACCGCCCGATCCCTCACCGCGCATGGGGCGCATAAAGCTGGCAACTTCGGCATCGAATACCGTTTTCTGAGCCGCGCTCAATTTGCCGTAAAACGCTTCGACCGACTTACGCATATCAGCCAACATGTTTGCGCGCTGTTTGGTGGATTCTTCCATGCGACCCAGGCGTTCGAGCGCTGTTTTTGGCGCCCCGGCATTACGCCTGTTTTCCATTTCCTTCAACATAGCCTCAGTGCGGGTTTCAGCGGTTTTTTTGAACTCCGCCCATGCCGGTTTCTGTTCCGGGGTCAACGCCAGCGCAAGTTCGAGCCGCGCCAAATTCACTTCCACTCGCTTGCTCATCCGTTCCTTGATCTGTTCAGGATTGGCATTGCGCCAACCATGGCCACCACCCCATCCATCTCCAACGCAACTGGCTATGGCAGCGCCGCCGAGCAGGGTAGTAGCCGCCAGTGCGGCTACAAGCGATGTTTTGATCCAATACTTCATCTCGCGTTCTCCTTTTCATCGTGTTCGTTGCGCCATTGTTTCTGGCGATGGGCGTATTTAATCCCTGAAAACGAGCCGCGTGGCGGTTAATTTGAAGCATGATGTTTCCAGCAACCCAATTGATACATAGGGATACAAATCAATCCTGCACCCGCCTAAGATACGCAAAAAACCACCTGCAAAGGAGAGCCTCACATGTCTAACCAGGATCACATCCTGATCGTTGACGATGACCGGGATATCCGCAACCTGCTCGCCGACTACCTCGAAAAACAAGGGCTACGCTGCATCGCCGCCGCCGACGGCCGCGAAATGCGCGCCGCTCTGGACAAACACCGCATCGACCTGATCGTGCTCGACATCATGATGCCCGGAGAGGACGGCCTTACCCTGTGCCGCAACCTGCGTGCAAGCGACTCCCCCAACGCCAACACGCCCGTACTGATGCTGACTGCGCGTGACGAAGATATGGATCGCATCATCGGCCTTGAAATGGGCGCGGACGATTATTTGCCGAAACCATTCGTGCCCCGCGAACTCTATGCCCGGATCCGAGCCATCCTGCGCCGTACCCGCGCCCTGCCTCCGAACATGGCCGCAGTACCCACAGCGCAGGGACGCGAACTGCATTTCGCCCACTGGCGGTTGGACACGGTTGCCCGCCACCTCATCGATCAGGACGGAACCATCGTTGCCCTGTCAGGAGCCGAATTCCGCATCTTAAGCATTTTTCTCGCCCATCCCCAAAAAATCCTCTCGCGCGACCAACTGATGGAACTTACCCAGGGCCGCGAAGCCGATGTTTTCGACCGCTCCATCGACCTCCTGATCAGCCGCGTACGGCAGCGGCTTAATGACAACGCACGCGAACCGGCAATCATCAAGACCGTGCGCAATGAAGGTTACGTACTTGCTTGCGAAGTGACCCAAGGCGGAGCCGCATTATGATTAGGCGTCTCTGGCCCCGCAGCCTGTTCGCACGCTTGATGCTGATCTGGCTGCTTGGCATCTTTCTCGTACTGTCTATCAGCGTTGCCATTTTCGTCAATGAGCGGGAAAGGGTCTGGTCCGAAGGTTTTGCCCGTGAAATCGCTGCCAATGCCGACATCCTTGACAAACTTGAACCAACAGAGCGCTACCGCACACTCAAAGAACAAGAGCATGACCGGCGCGGCCAATTGCGCCTTAGCCTGAACCTGCCTGAACATGTTCAGCCGCTTTCCAGCGACCACCCCTTGTTGCCAGCCCTGCGCGAAGCCATGCCCGATCGCCAACCTAGCCTATATACCCGCCAACACGGAGAAGACCAGTCCCCTCCCGGGAACGAACCTTTGGTCGTTTCCGTGAAACTAGCAGACGGCTCCATCCTCGCCGCCCGCCTGCGCGGCCAATACCGCCCGCCTGCCCGCTCCTTCTCTTCACATGCTTCGATGATGGCCGGTGCGCTCCTTGCCTTGGTCATCGGCGTCAGCATTCTTACCTGGATTAGCGTGCGCATCGCCACCCGTCCACTCTCGAACCTGTCCGCTGCCGCACGTGCCCTTGGCGAAGACCCTGAACGCCCGCCGCTCGAACCAACCGGCCCCACTGAAGTCATCCAGGCCACGAAAGCCTTCAACCAGATGCAGCAGCGCATCACAGCTCACATGCACGAGCGCACCCGCATCCTTGCCGCCATTTCCCACGACCTGCAAACTCCCATCACACGCCTACGTCTACGCGCTGAAATGGTCGACGACGAAAACCTGCAAGTCCGTATCCAATCTGACCTGGACGCCATGCAAAGCCTCATCCGCGAAGGGCTCGACTATGCCAGAAGCATGGAAACAGATGCCTTGGCACAGTCCATCGATCTCAACGGGCTCCTCGCGGCGCTGTGTGGCGACGCCACCGACATGGGTTGGGCGGTTTCCGTAACAGGACAGGCAAGCGCCCCTTTCACTGGGCATCCTGTCGCATTGCGGCGAGCTTTGTGGAATTTGATTGAAAACGGTGTGAAGTTCGGCAAATCGGTCGACATCGCCCTCTCCGAAACCCCGGATATGTTTCACGTCCTCATCCACGACCATGGTTCCGGCCTGCCCGCAGAGGAAATGGAACGCGTCTTCGAGCCTTTCTACCGAACCGAATCTTCTCGTAGCCGAGAAACTGGCGGAACCGGTCTAGGGTTAGCGATTACCCGCAACCTACTCCATGTCCAGCACGGCAATATCCGCTTGGAAAACCATCCCGAAGGCGGGCTTCTTGCCACCGTGACCTTGCCACGCCAGCACTGAACTGCCACGCTCCCATGTGCTACGCAGCATGCCGCGACGGGGGCGAGATATGGTAACGTCCCTAGAAGATCCATCGGGACGACACGGAGGAGCAACATGATAAGCATCGACAACCACGGCAACCTGATCGTTGCCGTCGTTCTCGGCGAATTCACCTTGGCCGATTACCAGGAATTCGAGGAACTAGCCGATTACAAGATCAAATTCGGTTGCACACTCGACCTGCTGTTCGACCTACGCGAAATGGCCGGGTTTACCGTCGACCTTGCTGTGGAAGAAATCCGCCACACCCTGCGGCATGCCCGCGATTTCCACCGCATTGCTATTCTGACCGACGATCAGTGGGTAACATGGAGCGCGTGGGTAACGCAATTCTTTGTCGACGCAGAAATACAGGTTTTCGACAACGAACCCAATGCCCGGCTCTGGTTGGAAACCGGCCAGCAAGCCTTTGCATGAACCAGCAAAAGCCGCAGCAAATTTTCTCTTACCCAACCGTCGCGTCTGCCGCACGCGCAACCCGGCGCTGACGCACGCCACCTGCGAGCAGGTCGAGCACGGCAACGCTGTCCTCCCAGCCGATGCATGCATCGGTGATGCTCTTGCCGTATTCGGGCACAACATTCTGGTTCAAATCCTGTCGGCCTTCTTTGAGATGGGATTCCACCATCACCCCAATGATGCGATCCTCGCCCGCGCCAAGCTGTGCAACGACATCGTGCGCCACATCGATTTGCTGGCGGTACTGCTTGCGGCTGTTGGCGTGCGAAAAGTCGATCATCACCTTGGACGGGACACCAGCAGCAGCTAGGTCGCGACAAACGGCATCGACACTGGCAGCATCGAAATTTGGTTCCTTGCCGCCGCGCAAAATGAGGTGACAATCCTTATTGCCGCACGTGGCGACGATGGCTGAATGACCAGCCTTGGTGACACTCAGGAAGTGATGTGGGGATTGCGCGGCCTTGATCGCATCGACGGCAATCCGCACGTTGCCATCGGTCCCGTTCTTGAACCCAACCGGGCACGACAACCCAGAAGCCAGTTCGCGGTGCACCTGGCTCTCGGTGGTACGTGCCCCAATTGCGCCCCAGGACACGAAATCAGCAAAATATTGTGGCGTAATCATGTCGAGGAATTCGGTAGCCGCCGGTAATCCTTGTTCATTGATTTCCCATAACAGACTGCGCGCCAGCCGTAAACCCTCGTTAATCGCGTAGCTGCCATCGAGATGGGGATCGTTGATGAGCCCCTTCCAACCCACGGTGGTACGCGGCTTCTCGAAATAAACCCGCATCACAATCAGCAGGTCGTTTTTGAAACGATCCATCTCGGCCTTCAGGCGTCTCGCGTATTCGCGGGCGGCTTGGGCGTCGTGGATCGAGCACGGCCCGATCACCGTTAGCAAGCGGTCATCTGCCCCAGAAAGAATCCGGTGTATGGCATGCCGCGTGTTGAAAGCGGTTGCCGCCGCTTCGGGCGTAGCAGGAAATTCGCGCAATATGTGCGCTGGAGGAGCAAGTTCCTTTATTTCGGCAATGCGAACGTCGTCAATGTGATTCTTGAGCATGCTGGACTCGAAAACAGCCGGGGAGGCCGAAGAGAAAGATGCGCCGGATTGTAGCCTACCCGGAACACATCATCATTGTTTCGCCTCAGCTGCTTTCAGGTTCCTGGACGGACGATGCGCTATCCCCTTCCTGCGAGAAACCGGGTTCTAGATCGCGCAAAACCTTAAAAATTTCGCGGTATGCACGAGGGGGACGTTGCTGTTCGCGTTCCTTCAGGGCATTGCGCCGCAAGGTACGCAACCGCTGGGTGTCGGCTCCCGGCCATTCATGAATGATTTTTTCAACCGTCTGTTCATCGGCAAGCAACTCGTCGCGCAGTTGCTCCAGCCGATGTAGGCGCGCTATTTCGCTTGCCGATTCCCCGCGCAGCGCGGCGAACTGTGTGCGGATCGGTTCCGGGTCGACGTTGCGCATGAGTTTGCCGATGTATTGTATTTGTCGGCGCAGGGCTTCGTCCTTACGGGTAAAGCGCCGTGCCTCGGCAATGGCGGCCAGCAGTTCACCGGGCAACGAGAACTTCTCCAACTGCCCAGGCGACAAGACAAGCAATTGCGCGCCCAAATCCTGAAGGCTCTGCATTTCCCGCTTGCGGCGGCTTTTGCTTGGCGGTTCGATGGCATCATCCTGCGATAGATGAAGGAGCGTGTCGGGTTTGGGGTGAAAAACCATTGTGTCGGCTAGAAGCGGTCATGAACAGGGTAGAATCATAACTTTGTCTGCCACTGTCCGCCTATGGCTTCTAACCCCGGTTTTTCCTACACCAAGCCCCAACTGCAAGAAATTGCCGCCGACATCCTCAAGGCCGCCCGCAAACGTGGCGCTTCGGCCTGCGAGCTGGATATTTCGGAGGGTTTCGGCCAGTCGGTTTCCGTGCGCATGGGCACTGTCGATACCATCGAATACAACCGCGACAAGGGGGTCGAAATCACGGTTTACCTTGGGCAACGGCGCGGGCATGCGAGTACGTCCGATTTTTCCCGCGCTGCACTCAAGTCAGCGGTCGACGCGGCGGTTTCGATTGCGCGTTTCACTGCACCCGACCCTTGCGCCGGTCTTGCCGATAAGGCGTCGATGGCGCACGACTGCCCCGACCTCGACCTACTTCATCCTTGGGATATCGGCGTCGACGACGCCATTGCTCTGGCGCGGCAGTGCGAAGGAGCAGCCTTCGCGGTCGACCCATCGATCCGCAATTCCGAGGGCGCGAACGTCTCGACCCATTACGCGCATTTCGTTTCCGCCAACAGCCTTGGTTTCATGGATGGTTTTGCTAGCAGCCAACATGCGTTGTCATGCGCAGTGATTGCAGGCGAAGGCGAAACCATGCAACGAGAATATTGGCACGACTCCCGCCGTGACGCTACCGAACTCACTTCTGTCGAAGACGTTGGGCGTATTGCTGGCGAACGTGCGCTGGCTCGCCTTGGCGCGAAAAAGATCCGTACCCGCCAGGCTCCGGTCATCTTTGAGGCGCCGCTCGCGGTCAGCCTCCTCGGCAGTTTCGTGCAGGCAGCAAGTGGCAGTGCGCTTTACCGCCGTTCGAGCTTCCTGTTCGACACCCTCGGCCAGCAGGTATTTTCGCCCGTCATCTGCATCAGCGAACGCCCACACCTCAAAAAAGCCTTCGGCGCAACCTGGTTCGACAGCGACGGCGTCGCCACCCATGACCGCGAAGTCGTCATTAACGGTGTATTGCAGGGCTATTTCCTCTCCACCTATTCCGCTCGCAAGCTCGGCCTCCAGACTACGGGCAACGCAGGCGGTTCGCACAACCTCCGCGTCAAAGCCGGTGAAGACAGCCTTGACGCGCTGCTGCACAAAATGGACAAAGGGCTGCTCGTCACCGAACTCCTCGGGCATGGCATCAACTACGTTACCGGCGACTACTCGCGCGGGGCAGTAGGCTTTTGGGTAGAAAAAGGAAAGATCAAACACCCGGTACAAGAAATCACCATCGCTGGCAACCTGCGCGACATGTTCCGTAACATCATCGCCATCGGCAACGATGCTTTGGCCAGAGGAGCCAAGCATTGCGGTTCGGTTTTAGTCGAAAATATGAAAATTGCTGGTCAGTAACCATGCCAGATGAACGTGCTGAGCACTTCGGCTACAATCCGTGCCGCACACATCGAGTAATACAGTAGCGCCATGCCCTTGTAGCTCAGTCGGTAGAGCAGCGGTTTTGTAAACCGAAGGTCGCGGGTTCAAATCCTGCCGGGGGCACCATTTACCCCTTCCAAGCCATCCCAAACCATCCCGAAAGCTCAGCAACCATAAGGTTTCTGGGCTTTTTTGTTTCCGGTATAATCCCGATTGATCTGAAACAAACTCCGGTTTGAAACCCCGCCCTTCAGGGCGGTGTGAAGGTTGAGCCCCGGCCTGAAGGCCGGGGTTTCGACCGCAGCCATTGGGGAGGGGATGCAAACCCCTTCCCAATGAGTCAGACCGACCGCCCTGAAGGGCTGTCGCTGTTTTTTTGCTTTCCTTTCCGTTGTTCAGGCCGCTGCCTCAAGTGCCTGGTCGGGTGATTT
>WQYV01000019.1 GCA_009781085.1 Betaproteobacteria bacterium | reverse complement strand
CGCCCTCGAACTCTTCGCCGAAAATCTGCGCCTCGCGCAAGACGCCCTTTCGCAAATCACCGGCGAATTTACCCCGGACGACCTTCTGGGCGAGATTTTTAGTCGGTTTTGTATTGGGAAATAGGTGTAGTTGTAAAAAAGGCATACTCCCCTCCTCCCGCAAGCGGGCGAGGGATGGCCGGGTTGCTTTTCTGTATGTGTAGCCTGGAATAGCCCCGCAAGGGGCGTTTTCCGGGGATTCAGTCATGCGGCGCAAAGCGCCGGATGTTTTAGTTTCCCGGTGAGCCAGACAAATCCGATTAAATTCCGTTTAGCGAACGACCTCCCAGATCGGATCGTTGGCAGCCTTCGTCTTTAGGAGTTGATTTATCCGGTTCAGTAGGACAGCCGGAACGTCATTACGCCTGTCGTTGGCTCTCACCGTAGCGCAAAAAGCCGGATGCGAGTAGCGCATTTCGCCCGTGCGCCTGACTGGAATCATCTGCCCGCCCAAAAGTATCCAGATTCTTTTTGCGCGGCGTCCATCGGATGTATGCAGTGCGCGTCCCATGGCTTACCCCTTGTCTTCGGCTGTACCGCTGAAGGCGTTTTCCTCGAAGCTGAGTAAACTAGCCAACAGTTCATCTGCTTCTCTGACACGCTTTTCGTGTGCCTCTGTTCCCGGTATCCTCGAATCGTCAAGGATGCACGAAAATCCCAAAAAATCATCCGGCAGATCAATGAGATAAAGCCCCGTTTCATGACGCTCCTCGCAGCCTGCCCTCAGGTAGTAGAGTGGATCGTCATGGATAGACTTAAGCGCCTCCATGGGGCTAGTCGGCATCTGCTCGATCATGGACTCGAACTGTGACCCATTGATGACCTCTGGGAGATCCATCCAGCGGAGGAAGATTCGCGGGGAACGAAGCATCAGAATGAGCCGATTTACGAGGGCATCGCGAACTAGATTGAATTCCTTGACGACCTTGTTAAGAGCATCTGCGGTTGTCTTGTCAACAACAATGTTGACCGTCCGTGTCCCCATCATCTTCAATTTTGCAGCGATATGGCGCTTAGCAACCGCAGAGTTTCGTCTTCCGGCAAGGTCGGCCTCAAGATTACGGATCTCCTTGCTGATCACTGAGTTCAGAAAACCATCCCTTTTGATGAAGAGCGAATCGATTTGGCGGTCGAAACCCACCAACATCCTCTCGAAAACTTTCACTGTGATCTTCGTGGTTTCCATCACACCCTCCTGTCTGTGTCATGCTGAATTAGTTACATGGTACGAATACTAGAATGTAAGAAAAAATATGTAAAGAAAAATGAGTAAAGAATTTATGAAGATTTATTGCGTGCATAAACTGGGGTGTTGCGTAAGCAAACTCCAACCTGCAAAAACCGGGTTCGCATCGAAAAACGCCCCAACATGCCCTAAAATCCCCACCACTTTCATCACCATCACAAGAGTCTCACCGTATGAGTTTTTCTTCCCCCGAACGTATCGTGATTGCTACCCGTGAGAGCCGGTTGGCGTTGTGGCAGGCCGAACATGTCAAGGCGCGGCTTGAAGCGGTTTATCCGGAGTGCCGGGTCGAACTGCTGGGCATGACGACGCGCGGCGACCAGATTCTTGACCGGCCGCTGGCGAAAGTGGGTGGCAAGGGGTTGTTCATCAAGGAACTGGAAGCGGCGCTACTCGAAGGGCGTGCGGACATCGCCGTGCATTCGATGAAGGATGTGCCGATGGTCATGGAAGAAGAATTCGCGCTGGCCTGTATTACGGCGCGTGAAGTGCCGCTCGATGCGTTCGTGTCTTCGCGCTATGCCTCGCTCGACGACATGCCGCCGGGGGCGGTGGTCGGGACTTCGTCGTTGCGGCGCGAGTCGCAGATTCACGCGCAATATCCGTTCCTCGCCGTCACCAGCCTGCGGGGCAATCTCGATACGCGGCTGCGCAAGCTCGACGAAGGGCAGTTCGATGCGATCATCCTCGCCGCCGCCGGGTTGCGCCGCCTGGGGCTGGAGTCGCGCATCCGCGCTGTGTTGCCTGCGGAGGTGTCGCTGCCGTCAGCCGGGCAGGGGGCCCTCGGCATCGAATGCCTGTCGGTGCGCACGGACGTCATCGCTTATCTGCAAGCACTGGCCGATGCCGATACTACCGCCTGTGTCACCGCCGAGCGTGCGTTTTCCCGCACGTTGGCGGGCAGTTGCGAAACGCCGCTTGGTGCGTATGGCGAGATGCGGGCGGGTCGTGTGGTGCTGCGTGGGTTCGTCGCCCTGCCCGATGGCAGCCGCATCGTGCGTGGGGAGCGCGAGGGCGCAGCATCGGAGGCCGAATCGCTTGGCCGGGAACTGGCCAATGACCTGCTTGCCCAGGGGGCCGGGGACATTCTGGCCGAATTGGGCTAAAGGACGCATGACGATGGGTGGCGCGCTCGCCGGACGGACGGTTGCCATTACCCGCCCAACGGCTCAGGCTGAAGCCCTGTGCCGTGCCATCGAGGAAGCAGGCGGCGAGGCGTTCCGTTTCCCGCTGCTGGAAATCGTCCCCGTCACTGACCCCGCTGTGTTCGCGCCCGTTGCGGCGCGGCTCGATACGTTCGAGATCGCATTTTTCGTCAGCCCCAACGCGGTTGAGCATGGCTTGGGCGGACTGCGGCAAATCCGGCCATGGCCGCCGGGGTTGCGCGTGGCGGCAGTGGGGCAGGGCAGCGCCCGTGTGCTCGAAGCGCACGGTTTTTCCGAAGTGGTTGCCCCGGCGGAGGGGTTTGACAGCGAGGCGGTCCTGGCGCTGCCAGCGTTCGCGCCCGAGGCTGTGCGTGGCCGTGTGGTGCTGGTCGTGCGGGGCGGCACGGGCCGCGAACTGCTCGGTGCGACCCTCATGGCACGAGGCGCACGCGTCGAGTACCTGTCCTGCTACCACAGGCGCTGTCCGGTAGCCGACCCCGCGCCGCTATTGGAACTGGCCGCATGTGGACGGCTCGATGCCCTTTCGGTTACCAGCAGCGAAGGGGCCGACCATCTGGTTCGGATCATCGGCAGCGAGGGGCTGGCTCGCCTGTCACGCGTGCCGGTTTTTGTGTCGCACCCGCGTATTGCCACACGTTGTTACTTGCATGGCCTGAAACAAACTATTATATCCGGCACTGGGGATGACGCATTGTTGCGCGCGCTCATTGCATTCTTTGGTTAAACTCTCTCGCCATGAACTCGCATACATCTTCAAACGACGACAGCTTGCCCGAATCCGGCACCACGCCAGAACAGGCTGCCTCTGAGCAGTCTTCCGCGCTCCCGGCGGGTGAGCCCACAAATTCCGTGCCTCCGGCAGATGAACCTAAGGTTTCCGCACCCCCGGTAGATGAACCCACGTTTTCTGCGTCTGCGCTGTCCGACGCGCTGCCAGTGGTTTCTTCCGTTCGGGTGAGGCGCTCGGGTGGGCGCGGAGCGGCGGGCTGGGCATTGCTCTTTGCGCTGGTTTCGCTCGGTGTTGCCGGGTTTACCTTGTGGCAAGCATACGGGTGGCGTACCCAGAACGTGGGTTTGCGCGAAGAAGTTGCGAAACGCCTTCAAGAAAACGATAATTCCGTTGTCGAGTCGCGTGTGCTTGCACAACAGGAGCACGAGAGCCTGAACTCCATCCGGAGCAAAGTTGGCGCCCTTGAAAGCCAGGTCAACAAGAGCGAAGGGCATGCCAAGGCACTGGAAACGCTTTACGAACAATTCTCCCGTTCGCAAGAAGATCGCGTTGTTGCAGAGGTTCAACAGGCGGTCGCGGTTGCCGAACAACAGTTGCAGTACGCGGGCAATATCGAAACGGCGTTGATTGCGCTCCGAGCAGCGCAAACTCGTCTGGAACAGAATGACCATGGCCAGTTCATGGCCTTACGGCAGGCGCTCAAGACGGATATCGAGAAGTTGAGCCGGCATGGTACGCTCGATATGCCAAGTATGGCGTTGCGCCTCGAACAGGTGCTTGGAAAGATCGACAAGCTTCCGCTGGTCAATTCTGGCGAAGTTTCCGCTGAAAAGCCATCAGCCAAATCCGGGGAAAAGGAAGGAGGTAAAGGGGTTGGCCATTTCATCCTCGGGTTGGCAGGGGATATTTGGGCGGATTTGCGTTCCCTGGTGAAATTTGAGCGGCTTGATACAACAACGGAACCCGTGTTGCTTGTACCGGAGCAAAGCACTTTCTTGCGCGAAAATGTGAAGATACGGCTGCTTACCGCACGCCTTGCCATGCTCGCACGCGATGGGAATACCTATGTCGCCGATCTCGAACGGGCGCGTGACTGGGTCGAACGCTTTTTCGATACGCGCAATGAGGAAGTGGATGGAGTGGTTAAAGAATTGGACGCGCTCAAAACCGTGCCGGTGGGGGTCATACGTTATGAATTGATCGAAAGCGCTGCCGCCGTGCGACGCTTCCAGACACGCGGCGGGGAACCTCCCCCGGTGCATTCGCCGCAACCGCCGGTATCTGGTCATGCAGCCGCAGAAACCCCAGAAGTTCCAGAAACTCCGGCCTCGTCGGCGCAACCTTGAGGTCTGGCAGATGCGTGTCCTGATTTGGATCATCATTATTTTTGCCCTGGCAGTAGGGCTATCCATGCTCGCCAGCCAGAATTGGGGCTACGTGCAGTTCGTGGTTCCGAAGTCGTGGCTCGTGCAAATGCCGGCCAAGCTCTTCGTGGTGGCGTTGTTGGCAGCTTTCATTGCGGTTTATCTGCTCATCCGTTTGATGCGTAATGCCCTGTCGCTACCCGAGGCCGTCGGGCAGTGGCGCGAACGCCGTCGGCGCCTACAGGCTGACCGCTCCCTGCGCGAAGCTGTTGTGACCCTCCATGAAGGGCGCTACGCTAAGGCGTTGAAATTTGCAGAAAAGGCTTATGAAACTAGCGATTCTCCAGAAGCGGCGATCCTTTTGGCGGCGCGGGCTGCGCATGCGTTATGTGACGAGGATCGCTATCGCGAGTGGATCGGGCGATTGGGCGGCGAGGAAGAAAAGGTTCAGGCAGCGCGGTTGATGACCGAGGCCGAGTTGGCCGTCATTTCGCGTGATTACGAGGAAGCCGCTAAGAAACTTGACATCTTGCAGCCAGATGGCCGCCGCAATATTGCCGCCATGCGTTTGTTGCTGCGGGTCTCTATGGCCTTGTGGCGATGGGATGAGTCCCTTCGCCTGATCCGTTTGCTACGCAAGCACAAGGCGCTGACCGAAGAACAGGCGCGGCCATTGCTGTGCCGCGTCCATATCGAGCGACTGCGTGCATGCGCTGACGGCGACGGCGATGATAACAGCAAAAACGATGTGCTGTCCGAAATGTGGAAAGCCATTCCTGCCGAGGAACGTGAAGACCGCCGGCTGATGTTGGAAGCCGTGCCGCTTTTCGCACGCATGGGCAAGGGGTACGTTGTGCGCCGTACCGTCGAACGCCTGCTCGATGCTGAATGGGACACTGCGCTTGCCCGCCTCTATGGCCTTTGCGGCGATATCGGTGCGTGCCTGAGTAAGGGCGAAAATTGGTTACCTGATCACAGGGAAGACCCTGGGTTGCTCTTCTCGCTTGGACGCCTGTGCGCGGAATTGCAGTTGTGGGGCAAGGCCGTGGAGTATTTCGAGCTTTCACTAAGATGGCAGCCGGAAGTCGAAACCCACTTGGCCTTGGCCAACCTATTCAAACGTCTTGAAAGAGACGAGGACGAGCAGAAACATTACCGCGCGGCTGCGGAGATGGTCGCTGCCTGGTAACGTAAGCTGCGCCTAACCACATGTTCAGGAGCTCGGGACGCGCCGGTATTCCACAAAATCGACCGTATACTCATTGTTTGCATCGGCAGCGTGAGTGGTACGGGAGACTTCCCGGAAGCGTGTGCGGTCAAAATCCGGGAAATGTGCATCACCCGCCACATCAGCGGCAACTTCGGACAGGAGCAGGATGTCTGTTTTTTGCAACAGAATGCGGTAAATTTCGGCTCCGCCGATCACGAACACGCGTGCGGCGTCCTTGAGGGTGGTCAGGGCTTCTTCCACCGAGGCAAAAACCTCAGCCCCTTGCGCTTGATAACCGGATTGCCGCGTAAGCACGAGGTTGCGGCGACCGTGCAGGGGCTTTGCAAGCGATTCCCAAGTCTTGCGGCCCATCAGTACCGGATGCCCCATTGTTGCCGCGCGAAAGTGGGTCAGATCGGCCTTCAGCCGCCAGGGCAGGGCGTTGTCGCGGCCAATGATGCCGTTGCGGGCCACTGCGGCGATGGTCACGATTTCGGGGCGGGGCGGGGCATTCATACGGCAACCGATGCCTTGATGTGGGGATGTGGGTCGTAGCCGGTCAGGGAAAAATCTTCAAAGCGAAAGGCGAAAATATCATCGACCGCCGGATTGATTTGCATGACGGGAAGCGCCCGCAATGTGCGCGAGAGCTGTTCGCGAGCCTGATCGAGATGGTTGAGATACAGGTGGCAATCGCCGCCCGTCCAGATGAATTCGCCCGGCTGGTAGCCGCATACCTGCGCCAGCATCAGCGTGAGCAGCGCGTAGGAGGCAATGTTGAACGGCACGCCGAGGAAGATATCGGCGCTGCGCTGGTAGAGCTGGCACGACAACTTCCCGTTTGCTACGTAGAACTGAAACAACGCATGGCAGGGCGGCAGCACCATGCGGTCGATCTCACCCGGGTTCCAGGCCGTGACGAGATGGCGACGGGAGTTTGGATGGTTTTTCAGGTTATCGACGAGTGCGCTGATCTGGTCGATGATGCGCCCGTCGGCGCTTTCCCAACGCCGCCACTGCTTGCCATAGACAGGGCCTAACTCTCCGGATTCATCTGCCCATTCGTCCCATATCGACACTCCGTTATCCTTGAGATAATGAATGTTGGTATCGCCTTGCAGAAACCACAGTAACTCATGGATGATTGACCGGGTGTGTAGTTTTTTTGTTGTCAGCAACGGAAATCCGTCCCCTAGCGGGAAGCGCATTTGCCAGCCAAAGACGGAGAGTGTGCCGGTTCCGGTGCGGTCGGTTTTTTCGTCGCCTTGTTCCAGGACATGGCGCATCAGGTCTAAGTATTGTTTCACAGCGGTTTCTGGCCAAGCCTGATTTGGTAGGAAACAACAGATTCTATCGTGCGGAGCAAGAAATGGCGGAACAGAATATAGATACTTCCCCTGACCGAGGTACGGGTTCTTTCGTCAGGGAACATGATAAAGGCATCGACCGTGCAGCCGCAGCCATTTCCACAGCGAAAACGTATATAGCGGCCATGCAAACCAGGGATCCTATGCTTTCCCTGGCTGACAGCGCAACGCGCGCCTTGGAGAAATTTCTTGATTCCCTTGAGACTCTCTGTCCGGATCAGGAAACAGGCCCGGATCGGTTCCGCTGGACCGTGGCGGTGAGCCAGTCCATGCGCGATTTCCTTGAAGCCCTGCGTGCTGCCGACCGAGCCGAGCCAGGTTGTATCCCTGCTTCCGTGCTGGCTAGAGCCGGAGCCGAGGCGATTAGGTGGGATCTCGTCAACCGTCACGCTTCCGATATTAGGTTGTGGGCGTGGCTGGGGGATTTATTTGCCTCTAACTATGGCGAAGGAACCCAGAAGGTGCGGGGGGTGGGCGAAACGATGGCACGTGAGTACCTACGGGCAATTGCCTATCACGCTGCGGCGCTGGATCAACAGACCCTGAAAGCAGGGTTTGCCATTGCCCGCTTGATTGCGCGGTTACTGCCAGATTTATCCATGGTGCGCGAGCATACAGAAGGCGCGCTTTATGGGGTCGATTTAGCGCAACGCGGGGTTCCGGTGCGCCTGGCGGGGTCGCAGTCCTTCTTGGGCTGGCGGTTCGTAACCACGGAAGCGGCGAGCAGGCTGTCCGATATCCATGGTGACCTCATTCGCGGCAAGGCTCTCAATGGGCTTGAACATGTGGATGCAAAGGAATTGCACGCTGCCATCATGCATCTGCGCCGGCAATGGTCATTCAATCCGCCGATGCGGCGCCATCGGCGCTATCCCCTCAACGCTCGCCTGTGCATGGTGCGCGGCTATGAACAGACTATGGATCTTTTGGGCGATGATGCGACGGAAGCCGTTTCCATGGGGATGGGAACCTGGCACATCACCGACCTGAGTGTTGGTGGCGTGGGGGCGATTACCCCACGCAACATCAAGGTGAGCGTGCCTGTGGTGGGAGATTTAGTTGCTTTTTGCCCCGAAGAGGGGATCAAGTGGCATCTTGGGGTCGTGCGCCGCCTGCGCACGTCGAAGTCTCAGATCGAAATTGGTATCGTCACCTTGTCAGCCAACCCTGAACTTACGCGTATAGACGATGGCCGTCACCCACGCAAATTGTGTACTTGCGATCCAATACAACGTGGTGAGGCGATCCGCCTGGTTGCGCCCGTGGGCACATTGGAGAATGACGACCCTATCTTTGCCATTGGGAAGAACGCGACTGTCCACAAACTGCGACCGTTGGATAATGCGCTAAGAGGTAAGAGTTTTGACCTGCGTATCTATCAGGTAACGTGAGCAGCAATAGGGCAGTTGCCCTTCTCCCTGCGCTGCGCGTCGTTTTGAGGTGCTTCCATGTCCGATGACTGCCTCCAGATTGAGATCGGGCGCAATGTCGCTGCCGCGCTTGCCGAGGATGTCGGCAGCGGCGACCTGACCGCCCTTCTTGTTCCTTCCAATGCGCAGGCTCGTGCCACAGTCATTACTCGCGAAGCCGCTGTTGCGTGTGGGACGGGTTGGTTTGACGCTACTTTTGCCGCGGTATCAAAGGCAGCGGCAGTGAACTGGCATATACGGGACGGCGACCCTGTCACACCCGGCCAAGTGTTATGCGACGTATCCGCCCCGGCGCGGGCTTTACTCACTGTTGAACGTACTGCGCTCAATTTCCTGCAATTGCTCTCGGCTGTCGCCACCGTCACCCGCCGTTACGTGGATGCAGTCGCAGGCACGAAGGCCCGGATCGTCGACACGCGCAAAACCTTGCCGGGCCTGCGGTTGGCGCAGAAATACGCAGTCACGGCCGGAGGTGGGCTTAACCACCGTACGGGTCTCTACGACGGCATCCTGATAAAAGAAAACCACATCATCGTCGCTGGCGGGATCGTTGAAGCAATCAAGGCGGCGCGAGCCATCGCACCGCCAGAGGTTTTCATCGAGGTTGAAGTCGAGAATATCGGTGAGTTGCAGGTGGCGCTCAAAGCAGGGGCTACTATGATCCTGCTCGACAACATGAGCCTGGATGAGATGAGCGAGGCGGTACGGATCACTGCCGGGCGAGCTGTGCTTGAAGCTTCGGGTGGAGTCAATTTAGAGAGCGTGCGCGCCATTGCCGCCACGGGCGTCGACCGCATTTCCATCGGCAGCCTGACCAAAGATGTGAAGGCGCTCGATTTGTCGATGCGGTTTGTGGGCGGTGGGTGAAAGGACGCGTTTGCTACGAACCCTGTTCCGGATGCCTGATCCTTTCGATTTGCCCAGAGATGTGATCCGAGATGCGTGGCAACAGCGTTGCGCGCAAGTGCGCGATGGCTTCGCCACGTAAGCGCTCGTTGAGCCTGGAAATTTCGCGCACGACCAGCGCAGGGAGTTCTTCGCGTAGCCAGGCTTCGACTTCTCCGACGATGAGGGTGTCGAGTTGCTTTAGCTCTTCAGTGACAGCCCGCACTTGCACAACTGGGGCATCCGGAGCCAGGGAGGCCTGAGGAGAAGACAAAGGGGGCTGTTCTGTTGCAGGCGGGGCGGGCGCTGCGGGAGGAAGGGGCGCTACCGCCGTTACCGTTTTGGGCTTGGCTGGCGGTTCACCCGGAGGCATGCTGAGAGGAGCGGAGGGGTCGAACCACGTGGCTTCAAGTTGGGGTCGTGTCTGTGGCCGCGCTGGGGGTGGGTTTGCTGCCGATTGCGGTAAAGGTTTGGGCGTGGCGGTTGATGGAGTTGCAGGCTGAGTCAATGGTGTGGCCGGGCGTTGTACCGTCACTGCGGGTTGCGTTTTGGGAGGCGGCACAGCAGGGGACGGCCTGGTAGCTGCAGGCGCGGCGGGTTGGGTGCGTGATGTAGCCGGACGCGGTGAGGGGGGGGTGTCGGCTTGTAATTTGGGAGGCTGCGTGGCTGGTGCAGGCGCGGCAGTTTGGGGGCGTGGTGGGGGCATGCCAGCTTGAGGCCTAGGTGGCTGCATACTAGGTGCGGTGGACGCAGGCGTGGGCGGAGTGGCGGTTTGGGGGCGCGGTACGGCTGGGCGTTGTGGCGTTGCGGCAGCTTGTGATTTGGGCGGCTGTGTAGCCGGTGGGGACGCAGCGGGTTGGGGTCGCGGCACAGGCTGGCGCAGCGAGGGTGTGTTAATTTGCGGCTTAACAGTTTGTGCGGGTTCCGTGGCGGCCGTAGGTGCGGCAGGCTTGGGACGGAAGGCCGGTTGTGGCGTTGTCGGGGATGGCTGTGCAGCGGATTCGCCAAGGTCGAAAATGACTTCAGTGAGAACGGGCAGGTCATCTCCTGTGCCGTCATTGCTGGGGTCTTCCCCGTGCTGGCGCAACAGGGCATTGGCTTCGTTTATCAGGGTGCTGGCAACATCCAATTCGGCGGAACCAAGGGGGGGGGCTATGCGGGTAGGGGGGGTCATAATGCTGTCCTGCGTTCGGCATCGAACGCCTTGAGCGGGAATTGCTGTTGTTTGTAGCATATCCAACGTGCGCGTGCGGGTATGCGTTCGGCCTCGCTGCGGCCAACGATTTCAATCAGCATGCGGAAGCGCTCGCATGCGGCGGGCAGTTCGGCAGCGAGGTTGAAAAGCAGGTCGGTGTGCGGCCATTCTTTTTCACCAGCAATGCCGATAACGATCGGTGTTTCTGCCGCCAGTGGCGAACCATTCATGACGTGCGGGATAAAGCTGCCAGGATCGGCTGTCCATAGCTGGCGGCCGAGCCGCTGTGCCAGGGTCGCGTCTGGGCTGATGATGACGGCCTTACGCCTGCCACGATGGGCATTGCCAGCCAGTTCGCAGGCCAATTCGACCGGGTCGGCGGCATTGTGGTAGAAATGGACGCTTGTCATGACGGTGAGCCGGATGGTTCAGTGTTACGCGCTTTGGCGCGGCCTATCAGGAATTCGCTAAGCAGGGGCAGCGGGCGGCCTGTAGCGCCTTTGGCTTCGCCGGACAGCCAGGCCGTACCGGCGATGTCCAGGTGTGCCCATTTGTAGCCTCCTGCAAAACGCGATAAGAAAACCGCGCCGGTGATCGCACCGCCGAAACGGCCACCGACGTTGGCCATGTCGGCGAAGTTGCTCCTGATCTGTTCCAGGTATTCCTCCCATAACGGCAACCGCCAGACGCGGTCGCCCGAATCGAGCCCGCTCTGCGTCAGTTCAATGGCGAGCGCATCATCGGTGGAAAGCAGGCCGCTAGGGATTCTGCCCAGTGCGACGACGCAGGCTCCGGTCAAGGTGGCAATGTCGATGACGCAATCGGGGCTAAAGCGTTCGGCATAGGTGAGGGCATCGCAGAGGATCAAGCGGCCTTCGGCGTCGGTGTTGAGAATTTCGATGGACTGACCGGACATCGAGTGCACAACGTCGCCGGGGCGGGAGGCGTTGCCGCTGGGCATATTTTCGGTAGCTGGGACAAGGCCAACCACGTCGACCGGCAACTCCATAAGGGCAATGGTCTTGAAGGCGCCAATGACGCTGGCCGCGCCACACATGTCGAATTTCATCTCGTCCATTTCTGCGCCGGGTTTGAGCGAGATACCACCGGAGTCGAAGGTGATGCCTTTGCCAACCAGCACGATAGGATGCGAACCGCTATTCTTGTTTTTGTGTGCTTTTCCGTTTTTTCCGGGACTGCCGCCGCGATAGTGCATGACGATAAACTTTGGTTCCTGGTGCGAGCCGCGCGCCACCGAAAGCAGCGCACCCATACCGAGTTTTTCCATGTCACCGCGTTCGAGGACATTGACGTCAAACTTGAACTGTTTGCCCAGGGCAAGCGCGGTTTCGGCCAGTTTGGCGGGGGTGCAGACATTGGCTCCAAGGTTGGCCAAGGTTTTTACTAGTGCCATGCCTTCGGCGATAGCCTGACCGTGGGAAATGGCTTCTTTTTGCGGCTGGTTGGGCTCGGAAGAAAGGAGAAACGCGATTTTGTGCGCACCGCGCTTTGTGCTTCCGTTTTTGATGCGCGGGGCATCGAACTTGTAAGCGCAGTCTGCGACGATACGGCTGGCTTGCCGCAGTGCCCAGGTGAGGTCGCGCCCTGGTGGCAGGGCGATTTCTTCGAACATGAGCGCGCCATCCTCGGCTGGGGTGTCGGCAAGCGCTTTGCCTACAGCGGCGAGGGCATCGCGCCAGGCTTTGTCGCCAAATGAGTCGGATTTGCCAAGGCTCACCAGTAAAACCCGCTCGGCGGCAACGCCCGCGAGCCCATATAGGAGCAGGGTTGCCCCCGCTTTTCCATCGAGGTCGCCGGAAGAGAGGAAGCCAGAAAGTTTGCCATGGCTAGCTTTATTCACAGCTTGAGCTCCCGGTGGCAAAGGGGTATCCGTAAAAACGCAGATAACCAGAATGCCCGTTTCCGATTTTTCAGGGGAGGTTGTCTTTATGGTAAATTTCACAGGCTTTGCTCCAACGAGAATGCGAAAAAACGCTTTCCCACGACCCTCCATGGTAATGCGCCCGCGCTGACCGATAGCAGGTAATTATGTCTCGTTTCGACGAAGTCCGTCAAAGACTTGACGTTTATTTCCCTTGAACTTTCATCTGGTTATCGAACAATGATCTTCCGCCGCGCCCTTCAACGGGAATTTACTCATGTGGCGGGGGCAGTATTCATTGCGCTGTTTGCAGTGTTGATTACCGTGGTGCTCATTCGCCTGCTCGGACAGGCTGCGGGGGGGCGAGTCCCGGTCGATGCCGTGCTGGCGCTGATCGGCTTCGGAGCCTTGTCGGATTTGCCTGTCGTGCTCACCCTGACCGTGTTTCTTGGTGTGCTTCTGGCGTTGTCGCGCAGCTACCGGGATTCTGAGATGGTGGTGTGGTTCGCTTCCGGGTTGCCGCTTACGGCCTGGATTAGACCCGTGTTGCGGTTCGCCTTGCCGCTGACGCTGGTGATTGCCGGGATGACGCTGTTCCTTGGCCCCTGGGCGAACCAGAAGAGTTCCGATTATCGCGGGAAACTGGAAAACCGAGACGATACGCAACGTGTCGCACCGGGGGTGTTCCGTGAATCGTCCGGTGCGCAGCGGGTTTTTTTCGTCGAAACCGAGGCGGGCGAAGACGGCAAGGTGCGCAATGTTTTTGTGAGCGAAGAGAAGGACGGCAAGCTGACTGTGGTCGTGGCCTCGAAGGGGTCGGTTCAGGCCGATGAAGAGGGCAGCCGCTATGTGATTCTCGAACAGGGTCGGCGTTATGACGGTATCCCTGGTACGCCGGAATACCGGGTCATGATTTTTGACCGCTACCAGTTGCGGATCGAATCGAACCCGCAGGCTGCGCAGCCTGCGCGGGTTCGCACGAAACCGACAGCCATGTTGCTCCAGGATGCGGATGGGTTCAGCCTTGGCGAATTGAGCTACCGGATCAATACGCCGTTGGAGGCATTGATCCTAACGCTCCTGGCTGTTCCGCTTTCCTTTGTCAACCCGCGTGCCGGACGTGCCAATAACCTGTTGTTGGCGCTCCTAATTTATTTGATCTACAACAACGCTATCCTCATCTGCCAAACTTGGGTGTCGCAGGGGAAGCTGTCGTTTGCGTCCGGGCTGTTGTTACCTCACTTGGTAGCATCAGTATTGTTAGTGCTGCTTTTCTATCGCCGCCTCGTAGTGATGCCGTTCTGGCGGCGCCGCGCACCCGTTGCCCTGCCACTGGAGGGCTCTGGGGAGGTGGTGGCCGGGGAAGGTGGGCTGCTTTCTGGGGGGGAGCAGCAACAGGGGCAGGCGCAATGAACCGCATCCTGCTTGGCTACATCGCACGGGAAATCTATGGCGCAACTTTGGTCGTGTTGCTGGCCTTCCTTGGGTTGTTTGCTTTTTTCGATTTCGTCAACGAACTCGCCAGCATAGGCAAAAACGGCTATCAAACCTATCATGCGGTGGCATATGTAGCGATGCTCCTGCCGACTAGGATGTATGAATTGTTGCCCGTGGCAGTATTGATCGGCTCGCTCTATGCACTGACCACCCTGGCCCGTCATTCCGAAATCACGGTTATGCGCGCTTCCGGCCTGTCAACAAGGAAGATGCTGGGAATGCTCTGCATGGTCGGTATCGTGCCGGTGGCGCTTACCTATGTTTTCGGCGAATACATCGCACCGCCCGCCGAAAGCGCGGCGCAGCAGTGGAAGCTGACCGCGACTAATTCAGCTATTTCGCAGCAATTACGTTCAGGGCTGTGGGTCAAGGATGGCATGCGTATGGTCAATGTGCGCACCATGCAGCCGGATCGCACCATGGAGCATGTACGGGTATTTACCTTCGATGAGGCCGGTACGGTGCAGTCCATTACCGAGGCAATGCACGGCGTCTATGTACCGGCTGGCGAGGAGGGCAAGGGACATTGGCGTTTGACTGGTGTGATGCGTACTGATTTTTCCGACGACCATACCGCGTCGGCCTCACCAGACGAAGTGATCTGGGAGTCGGCGTTGACGCCCGAAGTGCTCAGTGTACTGATGGTGCAGCCAGAGCGGATGTCGGTGACAGCTCTTCTGGCCTACATTCATCATCTGCTTGAAAACCGGCAAGATGCGAACCGTTATGAAATCGCCTTATGGAAGAAGCTTACCGCGCCTTTCGCCTCGTTGGTAATGATGATCCTGGCCCTGCCGTTCGCGCTGGTTCACGAACGCAGCGGCGGGGTTAGCGTAAAGGTGTTTCTCGGCGTGATGCTCGGTGTAACGTTCTACCTGCTTAACGGGATGTTTTCCAGCCTTGGGATGATTAATTCATGGCCACCTTCGATTGCCGCAATCACGCCGAGCCTGCTGTTCCTAGCTGCGGCTGTGGTGATGCTGTACATGGCGGAACGGCGGTAGGGTGCCTACGCGTGCCCAGGCGCAGCCTGCCTACTATCAACAAGTAGGTATGCCCGTCCCAAAGGTTTAGTTTAGAGTTACAAGTTTCCTTGTCGCCCATGTGCGTCCTTCCAATGAGCTCAGACACCATTTCTTCCGCCGATTCAGCCTGTTATCACTGCGGCCTGCCTGTACCGCCGCAGGTGCGCTACTACGTGTCCGTGGATGGCAAAGATCGGAGCATGTGCTGTGCCGGGTGTGAGGCGGCAGCGCGGCTGATTGTTGATAACGGGTTGTCCGACTATTACCGCCGCCGCGATGCCATGCCTGAAAAGCGCCCCGAGGCGATACCGGAGGAACTGCGCGAATTGGGGCACTTCGACCATCCTGAGTTTCAGCAAAGTTTCGTGCGCCCAGTCGGCGAACATGAACGCGAGACTTCGCTGATCCTTGAAGGCATTACCTGCGCAGCTTGCATGTGGCTCAACGAGCGGCACGTTGCCCTCCAACCAGGGGTTTCGGCGGTGCAAGTCAATTACGCCACCCGGCGCGTCCGCGTGCGTTGGGACGATCGCCGGATAAAACTCTCCGACATCCTTGGGGCAATCCAGTCCATCGGCTACCGCGCTTATCCATATGATGCTGCGCGTGCCGAAGATGTTGCCGACCGCGAGCGGCGCACGATGTTGTGGCGGGTGTTCGTCGCCGGGTTCGGCATGATGCAAGTCATGATGTATGCGGTTCCAGGCTATATCGCGGGTGACGGGGATATGACGCTCCGCGAGCAATTGTGGTTCCGTTGGGCAAGCCTGATCCTGACCTTGCCGGTGGTGCTGTATTCTGCCGCGCCGTTTTTTAAACATGCAGTGCGCGACTTCCGGTTGCGCCGCCTGGGGATGGATGTGCCGGTTGCGCTCGGCGTCGGCAGTGCTTTCCTGGCAAGCATGTGGGCGACGCTCTCCAGCGGGTCAGAAGTCTATTTCGATTCAGTGACGATGTTCGTTTTTTTCCTGTTGGGCGGACGTTATCTCGAAATGCTTGCCAGGGCGCGGGCGGTGCGTGGGATCGAGGAATTGGGCAAAGTTCTGCCCGCGTTCTCGGAACGGTTACCGCACTGGCCCCTTCCCGAAAGCGAGCAGATACCTGTTTCGCAACTCGTGCCGGGGGATTGCGT
This sequence comes from Betaproteobacteria bacterium, assembly GCA_009781085.1. Lineage (GTDB taxonomy): Bacteria > Pseudomonadota > Gammaproteobacteria > Burkholderiales > Rhodocyclaceae > WRNU01. The sequence continues at coordinate 16,598 of WQYV01000019.1, read as the reverse complement.
GCGGGTGCGCCCAGGCGGGGTGATCCCGGCTGACGGAACCGTAGTCGACGGTGTCAGCGAAACCAACGAAGCCCTGTTGACCGGCGAGAGCCGCCCCGTGCCCAAGAAGGCAGGTTCTGCGCTCACCGGCGGTAGCATCAATATTTCCAGCCCGCTCGTGATGCGGGTCGAGCAGGTAGGGGACAGTACCCGGTTAGCGGCGGTTCGCCGCCTGATGGAACGGGCATCGGCCGAGAAACCAAAACTGGCAGCGCTTTCCGACCGCTGGGCAACGGTTTTCGTCATCGTTTTGCTGACGCTGGCGGTGGCGACAGGAATCGGTTGGTATTTCATCGACCCGTTGCGGGCCTTTTGGGTGTTCGTATCCGTGCTGGTGGTGGCGTGCCCCTGCGCCTTGTCGCTGGCGACACCTGCTGCGCTTACGGTGGCGACCGACGCGCTGGCGCGCATGGGAGTGCTGGTCACGCGTGGGCATGCTATTGAAACCCTGGCGCGGGTCAATCATTACGTGTTCGACAAAACCGGCACGCTGACAACGGGGCGGATGCGGCTGGAAGAAACGTTGCCCCTCGGTGCGATGGATACTGGGACGTTACATGCACTTGCCAGTGCGCTGGAGCAAGGCTCCGAGCATCCCGTAGCGGCCGCCTTGCGCGATGCGGCAGCCGGAAAGCCATCGGTTGTGGTCAGCGATGTTACCGCAGTGACGGGGCATGGGATGACTGGACATTACGACGGCGGGGCGGTATGGATTGGGCGCCCGGATTTCGTTGCCGCACGTGCGGGTCTATCCGTACCGGATGAAACTGCCAAAATGGAAGCAAAAGCGGGAACGGTCATCGCGCTTGCCAGTGAACACGGCTGGTTGGGGCTTTTTCGCTTTGCCGACGCCCTGCGTCCGGCTGCTGCGGACATGATCCGGCAACTTGCGGCGGCGAAAATCCCGGTGACAATCCTCTCGGGCGACGCGCTGACGACAGTGGCGGCAGTTGGCCGCGAGCTGGAAATTGCCGATGTATATGGCGCAATGACGCCACAGGACAAGCAAACATTCATCGCGCACCTACAAGAAAACCCGGCCAAGGTAGTAGCGATGATCGGTGATGGCGTAAATGATGCACCGGTGTTAGCGCAGGCACATGTTTCGGTGGCGATGGGCAGCGGGACCGACCTCGCCCGCAACCAGGCAGACATCGTGTTGCTCGGCGAAGATTTCGCCAGTCTCGGTGAGGGAGCCAGTTGGGCCCGGAAAACCTTGTGGGTCATCCGGCAAAACCTGTGTTGGGCGGCCGTATACAACCTTTCCGTCGTACCATTAGCGATGATGGGGCGGGTAACGCCCCTGATAGCGGGCGTCGGCATGGCAGGCAGTTCGCTGTTGGTGGTTCTTAACGCACTGCGGCTGCAACGGCGGCAAGGAGTGAGGGAGTAAGGCAAAAATGGAAGAAAGTCTTTACCTGTTGATTCCGATTTCGGTACTGATAGTGTTCATTATCGGTGCGATGTTCTGGTGGGCGTTGCGATCTGGGCAATACGACGATCTTGAAGGACCAGCGTACCGTATCCTGTTCGACGACCGGGATGAACCGGTTCGCAGGAAAGATGACACCGGGACGGCGGAAGAAGGCCGACTTCAGAAACCATGATGGGGCAGATGTTTTGAGCTGCCGGGAAAGCACGAACAACAAGCGTTTGCTTTGACTTGTATCAAATGAACAGGACTGAAACGGGGCATACTGTCAATTGTTTCCAAGAGGCAACTGGGGGTTTTTGAGTGCCCAGTTGGCTCTGAGGTTTTGTCTCTCTGTTGGGGTTGGGGGTGCGTGTATGGTATACGCACCCTTTTTTTCGCCTGAAATTTTGTCTTTTCCCCAACATTTTCCCAATTTCCGCTCAGTTCGGATGTTGTATTGCCCAAGCCTCCTGTCAGGGGCACGCTGCGCGGCTACAGGGTTCTCCGGGTTACCACGCTGCCTGTTCCGCTTTGGCCCGCAGTCCGTGATACGGGTCAAAACGCGATAGCTGTTCATGTCTGCGGCGAAATGCAATAAAATACACCCCTCTATAATTTGATCTGTATCAAATTGTAGATTCGGCCTGAAGGTATTCTTCAGCCGACGAGAACAGCGTCTCACTGTTCTCGGTTCTGTTAATGGTATCAAAAAAGTTTTTTAACCAAGAGGTGACTCACATGCAATCGCAAACGACTTATAACTACAAAGTCGTGCGCCAGTTTGCCATCATGACGGTGGTATGGGGTATCGTGGGCATGCTTGTCGGCGTTATCGTCGCGGCACAGCTCATATGGCCCCAACTGAACCTGCACGAAATCTTGCAATACGGTAGGTTACGTCCGCTACATACCAACGCAGTCATTTTCGCATTTGGTGGTTGCGCCCTGTTCGCGACATCGCTTTATTCTGTACAGCGAACCTGTCATACGCCGCTGTTTGCTCCAGGATTGGCAACTTTCGTTTTCTGGGGCTGGCAACTAATCATTCTTCTGGCTGCCGTCTCCCTTCCTCTTGGTTTAACGACCGGTAAGGAATACGCTGAGCTCGAATGGCCGATCGATATCCTGATTGCCGTGGTCTGGGTGTCTTACGCGATCGTGTTTTTCGGAACGCTCGCAATCCGCAAGGTGTCCCACATCTACGTGTCGAACTGGTTCTACGCGGCTTTCATCATCGCTGTGGCTATCCTGCACATCACCAATAGCGCCGAAATCCCGGTTTCCCTCTTCAAGTCCTACTCGGTTTACGCCGGCGTGCAGGATGCGATGGTGCAATGGTGGTACGGGCATAACGCGGTGGGTTTCTTCCTGACGGCAGGCTTCCTGGGCATGATGTACTACTTCGTGCCGAAGCAGGCCGACCGCCCGGTTTATTCGTATCGTCTGTCGGTCGTACACTTCTGGGCGCTGATCTTCACCTATATGTGGGCGGGTCCGCACCACCTGCATTACACCGCGCTGCCTGACTGGGCGCAATCCGTCGGTATGCTATTTTCACTGATTCTGTTGGCTCCGTCCTGGGGTGGCATGATCAATGGCATCATGACCCTGTCAGGTGCCTGGCATAAGCTGCGCACCGACCCGATCCTGAAATTCCTTGTCACCTCGCTGTCGTTCTACGGCATGTCAACGTTTGAAGGCCCGATGATGTCGGTGAAGAGCGTGAATGCCCTTTCGCACTACACTGACTGGACGATTGGCCACGTGCACTCCGGCGCGCTGGGCTGGGTGGCGATGATCTCGATCGGCGCAATATATTTCCTGTTGCCGCGCCTCTATGGCAAGACCGAGATGTACAGCACCAAGCTCATTAATACCCACTTCTGGATTGCGACCATCGGTATCGTGCTCTACGTCGCTTCGATGTGGATTTCGGGCGTAATGGAAGGCTTGATGTGGCGTCAGACCAATCCGGATGGCACGTTGGCCTATGCATTCATCGACGCCGTCAAAGCGAAGTACCCGTTCTACGTTATTCGCCTCATAGGCGGTACACTCTTCCTCACTGGCATGCTGGTCATGTTCTACAACATGCTCAAGACTATCGTCGGTGAGAAAGCCTATGACGCACCAGTGGTGGCTCCGGTCGCCGCTCACGCTTAAGCGGAGGAAAAAACATGGCTGAATCAAAACATGATGCGATCGAGCGCAGCGTATTTCTGCTGATCGTCCTCTCACTGCTGACTATAAGTGTGGGGGGGATCGTGGAAATCGTGCCGCAGTTCTTCCAAAAGTCGACGACAACGGCGATCGACGACAAGGGCGCAGCCCTCGACGTGAAACCCTACGATCCGCTCCGCTTGGCTGGCCGCTACATCTACATTCGGGAATGCTGCTACAACTGCCACTCGCAGATGATCCGTCCGTTCCGGGCCGAAACACAACGCTATGGTGCTTTCTCCGTTGCGGGTGAGTTCATTTACGACCATCCGTTCCAATGGGGTTCTAAGCGTACCGGGCCGGATTTGGCGCGTGTTGGTGGGCGTTACTCGGATAACTGGCATCGTCAGCATCTGCTCGACCCGCGCAGCGTCGTGGCAGAGTCGAATATGCCAGCATTTACGTGGCTCGACCGGCCATTCGACAAGGCGATCATCAACATGCCCGATATCAAAACCCAAATGGAGGCAATGAACTTGGTCATAAGACCCAAGGACAGTCAGGGTAACGTTATTACGCCTTACTCCCCAGGCGACATTGAAAAAGCGCCAGATGCCCTAAAAGGCAAGACGGAGCTCGATGCCTTGATCGCCTATCTCCAGGGGTTGGGTACGGCGCGTCTTATCGCTCAATAAAGTGGAGGCTGTGCCGCGATGGGTTTTTTGGAAACTCTTGTCGATTTTGTCAAGAATATGACGAAGGAAGATGTAAGAACCATCGTCATAATAGTGTGCCTGCTGTGTTTTTTGTACCTCTGTTCCTGGGCGGTATTCAGCAAGCGTGCCAAGGCAAGGTTTGACGAAGCGGCGCAGTTGCCTCTGACTGATGATGACCTACCGGTAAGTCCGGTTGAAAGGAAGGAATGACAAATGGCTGACTTTATCAGCGGTTTTTGGGACTTGTACGTAGCGGGCTTGGTTGCGTTTGGCCTGGTACTCTGTCTCATCCTGATGGTTGCGAACATGACATCGCAAGGATCGGGCGCCCCTCAGATGAAAGGGCATGTGTGGGATGAAACCCTCAGGGAATACAACAACCCGCTACCGCGCTGGTGGTTGATTCTGTTCGTGGTGACCGTCCTTTTCTCAATCGTTTATCTCGTGATTTACCCGGGATTCGGCAGCAGGAACAGTGATACTCCGGAGAGGGATTCCGGATTGCGCAGGGAATATGCCGAAGAAGTACGGAAAGGCAAAGAAACCTTTAGCCTCGAAAAGTATGCCGGAAATCAAAACTTGGCTACCTTGGCGACAGACAAGAACGCAATGGCGACGGGGCAACGCCTGTTCCTGACCTATTGTACGCAGTGCCATGGTTCGTCAGGCAAAGGTTCCAAGGGATACCCGAATCTGACCGACAATGACTGGCTGTATGGCGGCGACCCGGAAACCATCAAGACTACCATTGCTGAGGGTCGTCCTGGGGTGATGACCAAGGGTAGTGACCTCGACCTCACGCCAGAGCAGATCGTGGATGTGGCTAACTACGTGCTGACTCTTTCTGGCAAAACTGCGGATGCTGCTCGTGCGGAGCGCGGCAAGCCCCTTTTTGAGGAAGAAGGCAAGTGTGCGCTATGTCATGGGAAGGATGGGAAAGGCGCTCTCGCGAAGGGGGCTGCTTTCGCCGGATTGGGAGCTCCCAATCTGACCGACGACATCTGGTTGTATGACAGCAAGTTGGAAACCATCGTCGACGGAATTACACATGGCCGTAACAACGCCATGCCAACCTGGAAGCATTTCCTTGACGATGCCAAGCTGAACCTCCTGGCTGCGTATGTGTATAGCCTGAGCAAGAAGTAAGCAACAACAAAAGCGCCCTATGGGAAGAGACATGCTCATGGGGTGCTTTTTGTGTGTGTTGCCAAGTTATCCAGATTAGCTTGAAAGAGTTTGCTTATGAGTGATACTGGTCTCCCAGAGAACACAGTTCCGGACGCTTCGGTTCCCCCTTCTTCCAAGGAAGAAGAGACAGGGGTGGGGGGCAGTTTGTATGCGTCTCACAAAAAAATCTATGTACGCTCCACCCATGGTTCGTTTACCAGGTGGCGCTGGATACTGGTGTGGCTGACGCAGGTTGTTTTTTTCGGGCTACCCTGGTTAACCTGGAATGGCCGCCAAGCCGTGCTGCTGCATCTGGTTGAACGTAAGTTTTATATTTTCGGCTGGGTATTCTGGCCGCAGGATGTTCTTTTCCTATCTGTATTGCTGATCGTTTCGGCGTATTCATTATTCTTTTTTACTGCGATTGCAGGGCGTTTGTGGTGTGGCTATGCCTGCCCGCAAACCGTTTATACGGAAATATTCCTGTGGATTGAGGAGAAAATCGAAGGTGGCCATTCCGCACGCGCGAAGCTTGACAAGGCGCCGATAAGCGGGCGCAAGCTTGCACTCAAATCGGCCAAATACATGGTTTGGGCTGCGTTTGCGCTGTGGATAGGTTTCACGTTCGTTGCCTATTTTTCGCCTGTGAAAGAATTACTGGCGTCGGTTCCAACTTTCGGGTTCGGCCCTTGGGAAACGTTCTGGATGTTCTTCTACGGCACTTTTACTTTCGTGTTCGCGGGGTTTATGCGCGAGCAGGTGTGCAAGTACATGTGCCCATATGCCCGTTTCCAGTCGGTCATGTTCGACCAGGATACGCTGGTGGTGACTTACGACGAGGCACGCGGAGAACCGCGTGGTTTGCTGCGCAAGGGGAAGGATCTGGCAGGCAAGGGCGACTGCATTGATTGTGGGATTTGTGTCCAAGTGTGCCCGACTGGCGTCGACATCCGCAAGGGTTTGCAGTACGAATGTATTGGTTGCGCGGCTTGTGTCGATGCCTGTGACCAAGTCATGGATAAGATCAACTTGCCGCGTGGGTTGGTGCGTTTTACGACCGAGAATGCCCTCAAGCAGGGCTGGGGGTCATCGGAAATCGTTCACCATGTCATGCGGCCGCGTACCCTGATTTATGGGACGATATTGCTCGGAATCATTGCGGCTTTCGTATGGGGGCTGGTCACAAGGATACCGCTACGGGTCGATGTCGCCCGTGACCGGACCCCAACTGGGCGGGTGGTCAGCGGCGGGAAAGTCGAAAATGACTACGTGCTGAAACTCATGAACATGACCGAAGCCGAACGGACTTTTGATGTCAAGGTGGATGGTTTGGAAGGGATACGTATCAGCAGCGATAAACAGCAGTTTTTAGTCGAACCAACAGGAAGCCTGGATGTCATTATGGTGGTGCAGGCTCCCGACGGGGCTGGACAACCAGGGTCGAACCGAATTTACTTCGAAATTGTCTCCACGGATGACCCGAATGTGAAGCGGCGCGAAAAAGCGGTTTTCCTGTATCCCAAATAGAGAGCGAGAAAATATGACACCGGATTCTAAAATGCTCGACAATGGACCTTGGTATAAACAAGGCTGGCCGTGGTTCCTGTTTGGTTTGCCCGCAGTTGCCGTGGTGGTTAGCTTCAGCCTGTTTTTTATTGCCAAACATTTCAATGTTGATAGCCCCGTAACCGATGAGTACTCAAAGGAAAACATGGCAGTCACAATGCTCATCGACAAGCAGAAACATGCGAAGGATTTGGGGTTGTCGGCACATGCAACACTGCGTGAGAAGTCGGTAAGCGTCAAATTGTCCGCCACGCAGGAAAAGGATTTACCCACGACACTACATTTGGCCATTATCCATTCCACCCAAGAGAGGTTCGATCAGCATGTATTGCTGCAAAAGGGAGATGGTGGCGTGTATTCAGGGTCGTTCGAACCCTTGCACCCAAGCAACTGGCGATTTCAATTGGAGGACGAGTCCCGGACGTGGCGCATGGTCGGGAACGCCAACATTCCGAAGGAAACGGAGGTATTGGAGGTATCAATCGAGCCGTTTCCATCGGGTAGTATCAATCAGGCCAAATCTATCAGGCCGTCCGATTCATAGATTTTTGAAGGAGGTACCTTACCATGCTGCTGGAATTGCTTACGACCCCGATTGGGTTGCTTAGTCTCTTTACCATTGTTTTCGTTATTGTTATGGCGGTTTTCTTTATGCGGTATTTTTCGAGCCGTATAGCGGAGGATGAGCGCAACGCGTCCAAACAGCAGCGTGAACGGAATGCCAGGGCTTGATTTAGGATCACCGGGACTTTCACGAAACAAATGACCCGGTTTTCCCGGGTCATTTGTTTGTATGGTGCACCCAAGCATAGGCGCACTCCTGGAGGAGCAGGTTCTCCCGTAAGCTGGTCACAGCGAGCGAAGCGCGACTAATGAGGGCGACCGAGTGTGGGAAGGAAGTGGTGGTGTAAATCGCGAGCCGATGAACAAGAATCGCATAAAAGGCGTTGCCGGACAGGGCGAGCTGGCAAGGTGCCGCAAAGCTCTTGTGGCCAAGGCGAGGTGGCATAGATGCGGCGGTTGTGCGATGAAAGAGTGTGTTCTTACTGAAGGGATATTGCCTTGATCCTGAAAGGGTAACGGCGTCGAGTTGGAGCGAGAAGTCAGCAGAGGCCGTACGTGGCGGAGCCTGCGGCTTGCAGCGTAAAACCAGAGGCACAGATCGGCACCGACGCGAGAGAACCTGCGGCGGGCATTCAAACGAGTGCGCCCCAACTGGGAACCGGCACTGGACATTGACCAGACGGCACGCATACAACTGCTGCGGGGGACGTACCAGCGGATCCGCATGCCGGGTGGTGTGACAGCGCAGTCCCTATGGATTGCCCCCTATGCCGGTTTGTGAGGAAAGTAAATTCAGCGGTAAACGAGCACCGGTATTTTGCTGTGGGTCAGCACCCGTTGCGTTTCGCTGCCCAAAAGCAATCCGGCAATGCCGCGACGACCGTGTGAAGCCATGAAAATCAGGTCACAGTCATGACGGCCTGCGGCAGCGATGATAGCCTCATAGGGGGTTTCGTTGACTTGCGAATCCGTGTCGGCGGAAACGCCTGCGGCTTCGGCCTCCGCTTTGGCGCGATCCAGAATGCGCTGAGCCTCCTGTTCTGCAGCCTGGGCAAATTGCTCTGGGGTCGTCGGGTCGATCAAAGCGCCTTCGCCGTAGATGGGCATCGGAAAATCAGGCTGCGAGTAGAAGAAAGTCAATCGCGCGTCGATTTCCCTGGCGAAGGCAATAGAACGGGTCACGGCTGTGCCGGAGAGCGGTGACCCGTCTGTCGGTACGAGAACATGTTTAAACATTGTGCGCCTCCCTCCTTTGTTTGTATCACCTGATTATAGTGAGAGTTACTCCGTTTCAGTAGCTGAATCGATGTCCGGCTATTTGCATGCCCCGAGGAAATAGGTCACGGGCAGGTTGTCGGTTGGGGGCTTTCCCTCCAGGCAGGTGGCTTTATCATAATCTGATGCCATGTGCACGTAAGGATGCATACCATCCGTTGGAATTGGGCACGGGGATATCGAAAAGGGGAGATAGTCATGACGAGAGAAAGCGTAACCAAAACGGAACGTCCGACGCGGGGCGGAAGTGCGCGCCAGCAGCATCCAGGGGCGTATGATTTCGATCCTAAGAAGGTGATTGAAAAAAATATGCATGCATTGCATGACGGGGTTGAAGGGAGCATCGACCCATTGGGCATGAGTGCGCCCATCGTGCATGCACAGTTGGCTTGGTTGACTCACCCGCAGGAGCTTATGCAGCGTTGCGCCAGCCTTTCTACCGATTTATGGAACTTGCAGATTCACACGTTGCACCGGATGTTTGGGCTTGCCAGCGTCGACCCCATTAGCCCGAATCCGGACGACCTCCGGTTTACCGACCCTGTGTGGACGGAATCCGCTTCATGGGATTTGGTCAAGGAATGGTATCTGGCCTTTACCCATAATATGCAGGACATGTTGTATGACACACCGGGACTGAGCGGGAAGGAGCGCCGCCGCGCCGCGTTCTGGTGGCGCAAATGGCTCAATGCGGTGGCACCCACCAACTTCCTCTTCACGAACCCCACTGCTATCCACAAGATGGTGGATACCCGTGGTGGGAGCCTCTACAAGGGATTCCAAAATTTTCTTGCCGATTTGCGTGCGGGCATGGTGCGCATGACGGATCCCAGCGATTTTCGCGTAGGGGAAAACCTTGCGACGACGCCGGGGGCGGTGATTTTTCGTAACCGCCTGCTCGAAGTCATCCATTACGCGCCGACCCAGGCCAAGGTTCATGCAGAGCCGATGGTGATCATTACGCCGTGGATCAACAAGTTCTACATTCTTGACCTCGTGCAGAAGAAGAGCATGGTTCGTTATCTGCTCGATCAGGGATTGGACGTGTTCATCACAAGCTGGAAGAACCCTGACGCATCGATGTACGATTGTTCCTTCGATGATTATCTGACCGAGGGGATACAAGCCATTGTCGATGTGGCGCGCAAGTTTACCGGTGCGGACAAGGTTCATGCGGCAGGGTATTGCATCGGGGGAACCGCGCTTTCGATCTACATGGCCTGGGTTAACAAGCACTATAGAAAGGACGTGGTTCCGGTGGCGGACTGGACGCTCTTTACGACTTTAGTCGATTTCCGGAAACCGGGCGACATCGAGGTTTTCATCGACGAAGCCAGCATCCGTTACATGACCGACAGCATGGCCAGAAAAGGCTATCTCGAAGGCGGGCAGATGGCTTCGGCTTTCCGGTTGTTGCGTTCCAACAGCCTGATCTGGACGTATGTCGTGCATGGTTGGCTGTATGGTGAGAAGCCCGCGCCATTCGATGTGTTGTACTGGAACATGGATACCACACGGATGCCGTATAAAATGCATTCGTGGTATCTGCGCGAACTGTACCTGCATAACCGCTTGATTCACGCTGATGCGTTGAAGGTAGCCGGGGAACCGATTGATTTGGGACGTATCGTCCAGCCCCTATATGCGGTTTCTGCCGTTGATGACCATATCGCACCCTGGGCGCAGACCTACCGCATCAACAATTTCGCCGTTGGCCCGAAACGCTTCGTCCTGTCGAGTTCCGGGCACATCCTCGCCATCATCAACCCGGTGGTGACACCGCCCAAACGTCATTTCTGGGTCAATGACGTGCAGGATCGCTCCGAAACTGCCGAACGCTGGAAGGCGCAGGCAAATTTCATTGAAGGGAGTTGGTGGCCGGACTGGATGGGTTGGCTGAAACCGCGTGCCGGAGAACTGGTGGACGCGAGGCCCGTGGACAACAAACAGTTTCCGCAGCTTGCGCCTGCACCGGGTACATACGTACTCGAACCATGAGAAAGCGATGCCAGGCTGGGGTCTGGTTGAAATGAAAAAACACCTGGCCGGTGATGGATCAGCCGGGTGTTTTTTCTCGGTATCAGCGTACGCTGGCCTGATGCTGGATCAGTTTTCTGAGCCCGTTGCTGTTTAGTATGCAGATGTGTTTTTGTTGCACGGAAATCAACCCTTCTTCCTGAAAATGGGAAAAGGCGCGTGAAACAGTTTCCAGCTTGAGTCCCAGATAGGAACCGATTTCCTCGCGGGTCATGCGCAGGTTGAACTCTGTCGGCGAGAAGCCGCGTGCAGTGAAACGTTGCGACATGTTGAGCAGGAAAGCCGCTAGCCGTTCTTCGGCGCGCATCGAGCCAAGCAGCATCATCACGCCATGGTCGCGCACGATTTCGCGGCTCATGACCTTGTGGAACTGATGCTGGAGCCCCTCGATGACGCGGGCGAGTTCTTCGAGTTTCGTGTAGGAGATGACGCAGACCTCGCTATCTTCGAGGGCAATGGCGTTACAGGTATGCACTCCGGTTCCGATACCGTCGAGGCCGAGGATCTCGCCGGTCATCTGAAATCCCGTAACTTGCTCGCGCCCGTCCTCAAGCAGGACGTCCGACTTGAACGAGCCGGTACGGATAGCGTAGATGGCTTCGAATGTGTCGCCGGTGCGGTAGAGCGGCTGCTGACGTTTGATCCTGCGTTGTGTGGCAACCAGTTCGTCGAGCCGGAGGATGTCCGAATCGTTTATTCCGAAGGGAAGGCATAGTTCGAAGAGGTTGCATTGGGAACAGGCTTTTTTCAATCCTGTAAGCGTGATGGGCGCTGTTGCCTTCATTTGATAGTAAACTCGCCTGTTGGAGACCGTTTCGTTATAAGAGTGATTGATTTATATCAAAATTGCGATAATAACTTTCTGCCATCGTTAAAAAAACCCTCCGGGCATCACATACATGACTAGTCAACACGAGCTTGTTTTCGACCCCGAACTGATCCGCCGGTTCGACATCAACGGGCCTCGCTACACGTCGTACCCTACGGCGGATCGTTTCGTCGAGGCGTTCAATGCGCATGCATTGTCTACCTGGCTTGGTAAACGGGAGGTTGGCGGGGCAGGTAAACCTCTCTCATTATACTTCCACATCCCTTTCTGTAACACGATCTGTTATTACTGCGCCTGTAACAAGATCATTACCAAGGATCACAGCCTGTCCGCGAAGTACCTGGATTATCTGGACCGTGAGATGGCGCTCCAGACCGCCTCGCTGGGTGGGACACGCCAGGTGTCGCAGCTTCACCTGGGGGGCGGGACGCCGACCTTTCTTTCCCACGAGGAATTGCGTCAGTTGATGGTCTCGGTGCACAAGTATTTTGAACTCGTGTCCAATGGCGAATATTCGATCGAGGTCGATCCGCGCAAGGTCGATTTCGAGACCGTCGACCTGCTTGCCAAACTGGGGATCAACCGCATGAGCGTCGGGGTGCAGGACTTTGCCGAAGATGTGCAGGTCGCCACCAACCGCGTGCAAAGTTACGATGAAACCAAGCAGGTGATGGACGCCGCGCGGGCGACGGGTTTCGGCTCGATCAGCATGGACTTGATCTACGGCCTGCCCAAACAGAACGTCACGAGCTTCGACCGTACCCTCGGGAAGGTACTCGAACTGTCGCCTGACCGGATTTCGCTCTACAGCTACGCGCATTTGCCAGGGCTCTTCATGCCGCAGAGGCGCATCGAGGAGAGCGAACTGCCAACGGCGGACGTCAAGCTGCAAATCCTGCAACTGGCGATTCGCCGCCTGACGGAAGCCGGTTACGTCTACATCGGTATGGACCACTTCGCCAAGCCGGACGATGAACTGGCCGTGGCGCAGCGCCAGGGGCGGCTACACCGTAATTTTCGGGGTTACTCGACCCATGCCGAGTGCGACATGCTGGCTTTCGGGGTGTCTTCGATTGCCAAGGTCGGCCCCGTGTATGCGCAGAACCACAAGACGCTCGAAACGTATTACGCGGCGCTCGACCGCAATGAATTGCCCGTGCTGCGCGGCATCGAACTGACTGACGACGACCTGTTGCGGCGCTCGATCATCCAGGCGCTGATGTGCCATTTCTCGCTTTCCATCGAGTCGGTTCAGACCGCACACCACATTGATTTCAAGGAATATTTCGCGGAAGAACTGGCCGATCTCAGGGAGATGGAAACTGCCGGGCTGGTCAAGGTGGAGGACGGGTGGATCAATGTGCTGCCAGCGGGACGCCTGCTGGTGCGCGGGGTTGCGATGGTGTTCGACCGCTACCTTCGCGCAGACCGCGAACGCAAACGATACTCCCGCGTGATCTGATTCTGGCTTATTCCCATGCCTGAAGCCGGTTATCTTGCTGCTTTCCTGTTCGGTCTGGTTAGTGGCGTGCATTGCGTTTCGATGTGCGGCGGCATCGTCGGCGCACTTTCCATGCAGGTGGAGCAACCGCTTGTCCGTGCTGCGCGTTGGCGGTTCGGACAGTGGCACCTGCATCTGGCCTACAGCCTTGGCCGCATTTTTTCTTATACCGCCGTAGGCTGCCTGCTGGGTGCGCTGGGTTCCCAGTTCATGCTCTACGATGGTGTGCTGCCGGTGCACGTTGTGCTTTATGTATTTGCCAACCTGATGCTGGTTGCGATGGGGCTGTATCTGGCTGGTTTTACCCGCTTTCTTGCGCCGCTGGAGCGCGGTGGGCAAGTGCTGTGGCGTTTCATCCAGCCCATTGCAAGCCGTTTCCTGCCGGTGCGCTCAGTGTCCCGAGCTTTGGCGCTCGGCATGTTGTGGGGTTTTTTGCCCTGCGGGATGGTGTATGCCATGCTGGTTCAGACGATCATGATTGGTTCTGCCTGGGGTGGTGCCGGTTTGATGCTGGCCTTTGGGCTCGGTACCTTGCCCAATCTGCTGCTGGCTGGGTTGGTGCTCGGACGTTTCCGCGAATTCATCCGCAATCGCTGGGTACGTCTGGCTGCCGGGTCGCTTGTGCTGGGTTTTGGCGTGTACGGGTTGATCGTTCGTGCACCTGTTTTGGGTGACACGCTACGGAACGGGCTGCTGTGCACGTGACCTCCATGCCACAGGAACACTCCGTCCGGGAAACGCTCGAACTTGCCGTGACCGGCATGACCTGTGCCGCCTGCTCGACGCGCCTCGAAAAAGTGCTCAATCGCCTGCCGGGGGTCGAAGCCGCCGTCAACCTCGCTTCCGAGCGTGCCGTCCTGCGCTTCGCGCCGGGTGCGCTGACGCTGGAAACGGCCTGCGCGGCGGTAGGGAAGGCAGGCTTTGGCGCAAGCGTTGCACAGTCGCTCGACCGCGAGCAGGAACGGGCACGCAAGCACATCGAGTGGCAAGCAAGCCTCAAACTCTTCTGGTTTGCCGCCGCGATGACGTTGCCGCTGGCAATCCAGATGCCTGCGATGTTCGGCCTGTGGCCGGGATGGGGGGGCGAGCATGAGTTCATCCCCCGCTGGTTGCAATGCCTGTTGGCCACGCCCGTGCAGTTCTGGGCTGGGGCGCGGTTTTATCGCGGTGCGTGGAATGCGTTGCGCGGCGGCGGGGCCAATATGGATGTGCTGGTGGCTCTTGGCACCTCGATGGCCTGGCTGTACAGCACGGTGGTCACGCTGGTGGGCTGGCACGGCCTGCACGTCTACTTTGAAGCCTCGGCGATGGTCATCACCCTCGTGCTGCTTGGCAAACTGCTTGAAGCGCGTGCGAAAGCCCGGACTTCCGAAGCCCTCGATACCTTGTTAAGGCTCCAGCCCCGGCGGGCGTGGGTCGAACAGGACGGGCGACTCGTCGAAATCGACGTGGAAGCGCTGCAACCGGGGATGGCTTTCATGCTGCGTCCGGGGGATGCTGTCCCGGTCGATGGGGTCGTCCTCGAAGGCCGTTCCGCGCTCGACGAAACCCTATTGACCGGCGAGAGCCTGCCCATCGACAAGCAGCCGGGCGATAAGGTCTTTGCCGCCACGATCAACGGGCAGGCCATGCTGCGCTGTCGCGCCACGGGCGTCGGCGCCGATACGCTCTTTGCCGGGATCGTCCGTCTGGTTGGGCAGGCGCAGGGTTCCAAAGCGCCGGTGCAACGGTTGGCAGACCGCATCGCCGCTGTGTTCGTGCCCGTGGTTGTGGTCATTGCCCTGACGACCTTTGCGGCTTGGTGGCTGTCCGGCGATTTCCAGTCCGCGCTCATCAATGCCGTGGCGGTGCTGGTCATTGCTTGCCCATGCGCCCTCGGCCTGGCGACCCCGACGGCGGTCATGGTGGGCGTCGGGCTGGGTGCACGCGCCGGCCTGCTCATCAGGAACGCCGAAGCCCTGGAATCGGCTGGACGCATGAAAGTACTGGCCTTGGACAAGACCGGCACATTGACGCAGGGCGAGCCTGCGGTTACGGACGTTGCCGCCGCGCCGCCGTGGACATCGGATGCCTTGCTGCAATGGGCGGCGGCGATTGAACACGCCAGTTCCCATCCGATCGCGCGGGCCATCGTCCGTGCGGCAAGGGAGAAAGAGGGCGGGGAGGCGTTCGGGGCCGTGAGTGACGTGCGCGCCGTGGAAGGGCAGGGCATCGAAGGCCGTGTCGGGGGCAGGGTGGTGCTTGCCGGCACGCCGGATTTTCTCGCCTCGAACGGTATCGAGGTTCCCCAAGAGGAAGTTGCCGCCCTGGCCGCGCAGGGCAAGACGTTGGCCGCATTGGCCATCGATGGCACCTATGCGGGGCTGATTGCCGTGGCCGACCGTTTGCGGGAAGACACCCCCGCCGCGCTGGAAAGGCTCCGGCAGGCGGGCGTGCGGGTCAACATGTTGACAGGCGACAACCCTTCCACCGCCGCAGCCATTGCCTTGGAGCTAGGTATTGCCGACTGGCGTGCGGGCGTGCTGCCTGCGGGCAAGGCTGACGTGATTGCCGAACTGAAGAAGGAAATGCCAACCCACAACGGCTGTGTCGGCATGGCCGGGGACGGCATCAACGATGCCCCGGCGCTGGCTTGCGCGGATGTGTCCTTTGCCATCGGCGTGGGCGCGGATGTTGCGGTCGAGGCTGCCGACATTACGCTCGTGCGTAGCAGCCTGCACGGCGTGGCCGATGCTGTGCACCTCTCGCAGGCCACACTGTCGAAAATCCGCCAGAACCTCTTCTTTGCCTTTATCTACAACGTGCTCGGCATCCCGCTGGCCGCCTTCGGCCTGCTGAACCCCGTCGTCGCGGGCGCGGCAATGGCGCTGAGTTCCGTTTCCGTCCTCAGCAATTCCCTGTTGCTGAAACGCTGGAAACCTTACCGGAAGGAGAAAACATGAGTGAAGTCACCATCAAAATTGAAGGCATGAGCTGCAACGGTTGCGTCCGCAACGTGACCAAGGCGCTCGAAGCCTTGCCGGGCGTGACCGGGGCGAAAGTCTCGCTGGAACAAGCATGTGCCGTGGTGCAGTATGACCCCGCCGCTATCGACGAAGCAGTAATGCGTCAGGCGGTGGAAGATGCGGGGTTTGACGCGCCGCTTGATCTATAGCTGAGGCTTCTGTTTTCGATGGGGCGAAGTAAAATGAACGCCGTCTAATTTTAGTTAGGGATCATAGGTGCCCGATGGAACCACTTTCTCATGAAGACTACTGGAACGTACAAATTGACTGGTCGCTTCCTCAAGAATATGAGCGACTTCTCGAACTCGGGTCGCCTAATGATGAT